>NZ_JBLKRU010000003.1:0-440281 GCF_047608185.1 Caballeronia eucalypticola | reverse complement strand
TGGTTCGTCAGTAAAAAGTGTGGGTGGATGGAGGCTCGGGAAGCTTGCCAAGTGCATGATAGAGCGCGATTTCTGTGGCTCGGAAGGTTCGGAAGCCGTACGCTTTTCTCATAGTGACTTTGGCCTTGTTGTTCAGCCCCTCGATGACGCCGCTGGAGAATTGCTTTCTGGCACGGAAGTAGTTGAGGATCAGCTCTCGGTGCGAGCGCACGGTCCAGGCAAACTTCTTCATCGGCTCGATGCGTGAGCGCATCACCTGCTTGCACCACTGGTCGAGGAACTTGCCCGCCCAGACAGGAGAGATGTAGTCCCAGAGTTGCTGGAATTCTTCTTTGAGCAGATAGGCACGTACGCTACGTAAGTTGTACTGGAGCAGCTCACGCAGGCGAACACGTTGTTTGCTAGTAAGGTTCTCGCGTCGCGCGAGCAGGCACCAGCGGGATTTTTTGAGAACAGGCTCATAGCCATCACGCGTCATGCGCCGGGCCTCATCGGCTCGCACCTCATCGATCGCTTTGTTCATCTTGGCAACGATGTGGAAACGGTCGAGGATGTTCAGGGCGTTCGGGCAATGACGCGCAATCATTTCGAGATAGGGCTTCCACATGTCGGAACACACGAATTCGACCCTCTCGCACAGCGGCTTGCCGATCAAGTCAAAGAACTTCGCGAAGCTTTCCTTAGTACGTTCCTGTCCGACCCAGAGCAGTCGCGTGCAGCCGGCCTCGATCTGGTAGACGAGCGTGAGGTACTGGTGCCCTCGGCCATACTGGATCTCGTCAACGCCGAAAGCGCGAATCGTCCCGAGCTCACGATGGTTCAGCCCCCAGTCGACGACCCATTCCACGGCATTGAAGACCTTCTCCCAACTGGTCCTGAAACTCAGCGCGGTTTCTTTGCACGACAGCTTACGAGCCCACTGGGCCAGAAACAGCATGTATGCCTTGGTCAACGTATGCTTGCCGATGGCCCACGGTACTGTCTCAACCTTTACGCCGCACTGACGGCAATCGACACGACGCATCGAATACAGCAGGATGACGGCAAAACCCCAGATCGGGATGAACTCGAAGCGACGTTCTCCGAGCGTATCGTAGCCGCTTGCGCGCTCGTTGCAGCACGAACAAACTGGTTTGGATCCTTTACGTGGGCGCACGTCAATCTCAATGGTCTGCGACCTTTCGCACAGCCGCGCCCCTTCATAAACGAAACCGCGGAAATGATGACAGGAATTGAGCAAGCGGGTCAAAAGCATGGCTAGCAAGCGAAAAATCGTCGGTAATACCGCCATTGTCACACCCGAATCAAGCGATCTTGAACGAGTCGTTCCCGACCTGCAAAACTGGCCCAAGTCCTGGAGCTTTGAGGAACAGGACATTCCGTTCGGACAGGATCTCGTCAAGATATTCACCCCGTATCTCCTGCATCTTCTGGACAGCGGTTACAGCCGGAAAACCCTGCGCCAGCATCGGGACTTCATCTGGATGCTCGGTGGTCGTCTCGTTGAAGAGCGGCAGCTTTACCGCGAACTCAGGAAGCTGGACGCCCGCTCGATACTGTTACGGTATATCGACGAGCAAGACGGTGGCCCGCTCCTGGATGACCGCTCTGAGCGCGAGCAAGGCCTCTTCGATGCCACCTGCCGAAAGCTATGCCGTTTCCTCAACGCCGCCTGAATCCATCGATTTCACCCACAAATTCCCCCGACGATCCTTTTTTCTTTTGATCGCAAGGATCCGGACGTTCAGATGAGCTTGACGAGCTGCTTGCCGAAGTTCTTGCCCTTGAGCAATCCGAGAAATGCCTCCGGCGCATTTTCAAGGCCCTGCGCAATGGTCTCGCGATATTGCAGCTTCTTCTGTGCAACGAGCCCGCCGAGTTGCGTGAGCGCCTCAGGCCATATTTCCGGCGATTCGCTGACGATGAAACCCTGCACCTTCAGCCGTTGCGTGAGTAGCAAAGCGGGCTTTTTAAGCGGCATGGGCGTTCCGTCGTAACTCGCGATCATCCCGCACAGCGCAATGCGGCCGAAGGCATTCATGCGTGACAACACTGCATCCAGTATCTCGCCGCCGACGTTTTCGAAATAGCCATCGGCCCCGTTAGGCAATGCCGCCTTTAGGTCGTCATGGAGGTTGCCGCCCTTGTAGTCGACGCATGCATCGAAGCCGAGTGTCTCGGTGACGTAGCGGCATTTGTCCGCCCCGCCCGCGATGCCCACCGCGCGGCAGCCCGCGGCTTTCGCCAACTGGCCGACCACGCTTCCCACCGCGCCGCTCGCCGCGCTGACAACGATTGTTTCACCGGCTTTCGGCTCGATGATCTTGTTGAGCCCAAGCCATGCGGTTACGCCGGGCATGCCGACCGGACCGAGATACGTCGACAGCGGGATATGCGTGTCGTCGACCTTACGCAGGCCCTTGCCATCCGACGTGCCGAATTCCTGCCAGCCGTAGGTCCCGACCACCTTGTCGCCGATCGCAAACTTCGGATTCTTCGATTCCACCACCTCGCCCACCGTCCCGCCGATCATCACCTCGTTGAGCGGCTGCGACGCGGCGTACGACTTTGAGTCGTCCATCCGGCCGCGCATGTAGGGATCGAGCGAAAGGAAATGATTGCGCACGCGCACCTGACCATCGGTCAGAGGCTGGAGCGCAGTTTCGACGAGCTTGAAATTGTCGACGCTTGCTGCGCCTTGCGGGCGCGAAACGAGGAGGATCTGGCGATTGATTGAAGTGTGTTCTGACATCGTGATACTCCTGTGCAGTCCCGATAGAAGCCAGAGCGCGAGGCGCCCTGGTAGCGGCGTCAGGCGTCGCTGGGACCGGGTGTGGCGGACGGATCTGAGCGGAGGCGTTGCTGTGCGATATCGCGGCCGACGGCGAGCCTGCGCATGTACTTGAAGGTACCCAGCGCCTTCGCGACGAAGTGGCCTTCGCTGTCGCGGATTTCGCCTTCGCAATACGCCATGGTGGTGGAGCGGTGCAACACGCGGGCAAACGCGCGGAGTTCGCCGCGGCCTGGCTGCATGAAGTTGACTTTCATTTCGACGGTGACCACGCCGATGCCGTTATCGGCGAGACTGCGCGCGGCCATCGCGAGGGCGACATCGGCGAGCGTCATGGTCACGCCTCCGTGTGCAATGCCCCACGTATTCATGTGCGTGGTGCTCAGCGGCAGCACCACTTCGCTTGCGCCATCTTCGGCGGAGATGAGCTGCACGCCGAGCGAATCGACGAACGGGCTTTCAGGGAGCGTGGAGAAATCGGTCATGGCTTCAGACTTCGTAATCGATGCATTGACGCGATTCACGTACCGCTGCAACGAAGTCCTTGATCGCCAGGTGCTTGGGATGGACCTGATAGGCCTGGAGAGCTTCCGGATTGTCGAAGTCGGAGACGAGGATGACGTCGCACGTGGCTTCGAGGCCGGGTTGCGCGACGCCCACTTCGAAGTGGCCTTGACCTGAAACAATGCTGCGGCAGCTTTCGAGCTTGGCTTTGAGTTTGACGATGTTTTCAGCGCGAGTGCCGCCTTCGGCGCTTTCCTTCAGCTTCCACATGACGATGTGACGTAACAAGACGGGCTCCCGATTGGTAGACAATGATTATGCCGATCGCCCAAGCGTATCAAAAACACCGGGCGACCGGTCAAAATCACACTACTTCAAACAACCCGGCTGCGCCCTGCCCGCCGCCAATGCACATGGTCACCACGACAAACTTCGCGCCGCGCCGCTTGCCTTCAATCAACGCGTGCCCCGTGAGCCGCGCGCCCGACACGCCATACGGATGTCCCACTGCAATCGCACCGCCGTTGACGTTCAGGCGATCAGCCGGAATGCCCAACGTATCGCGGCAATAGAGCACTTGCACGGCAAACGCTTCGTTCAGTTCCCACAGATCGATATCGCTGACCTTGAGGCCCGCTTTCTTCAACAGCTTGGGCACCGCGAATACCGGGCCAATACCCATTTCATCCGGCTCGCAACCCGCGACCGCAAAGCCGCGGAAAATCCCCAACGGCTTCAGCCCTTCTTTTTCTGCCAGCGTCGCGTTCATCACCACGCATGCCGACGCGCCATCGGAGAACTGGCTGGCATTGCCCGCCGTGACCACGCCGCCGGGCATTGCGGTGCGGATCTTCGATACCCCTTCGAGCGTCGTGTCGGCGCGAATGCCTTCATCGGAGGAGAGCGTGACTTCCTTCGTGAACATGCGGCCCGTGGCTTTATCGGCGACACCGGCGAGCACCGTGATAGGTACGATTTCGTCGTTGAACTTGCCCGCCGCTTGCGCCGCGGCCGCGCGCAATTGCGACTGCACGCCGTACTCGTCCTGCCGCTCCTTCGATATCTCGTAGCGCTTGGCAACGTTCTCGGCCGTCTGCAACATTGACCAGTAGATGGCAGGCCTGTGCTCCTTCAACCAGCCGTCCAGCAGCATGTGCTGGTTCATTTCGTTCTGCACGCACGAGATGGATTCCACGCCGCCCGCCACGTAGACGTCGCCCTCACCGGCGATCACGCGTTGGGCCGCCAGCGCGATGGTCTGCAGCCCCGATGAACAGAAGCGGTTCACGGTCATGCCCGGCACGCTCACCGGCAACCCGGCGCGCAGCGCGATCTGCCGAGCGATGTTCATGCCGGTCGCGCCTTCCGGATTCGCGCAGCCCATGATCACGTCTTCCACCCGCGCCGGGTCAATGCCCGCGCGTGCCACCGCCGCTTGCGTGGCATGGCCGCCGAGCGTCGCGCCGTGAGTCATGTTGAATGCACCGCGCCAGGATTTGGCGAGGCCCGTGCGTGCCGTCGATACGATTACCGCGTCAGTCATGCTTGTCTCCACTTCGAATACGAATAGGGTTGGTTCATTTGGCTTGATTCGGCTTTATTTGGCTGAGCTATTCAGCGCAGCAAGTCCGTCGATCCAATTCGCGTTACACCCGCCGCTGTCATCTGTTCCCACGCACGCGCAAGCGAGCCGTCGAGATCGATCGCGCGACAGGCATCGTCGATAACAACCGCTTCGAAACCCGCGCTGCGCGCATCGAGCGCCGACCACGCGACGCAATAATCCGTCGCCAGCCCGCAGCAATAGACCCGCTTCGCGCCGACATCGCGGAGATAACCCGTGAGGCCCGTCGGCGTGATGCGATCGGCTTCCATGAAGGCCGAATAACTATCGACATCCGCGTGATGCCCCTTGCGGATCACCATGCGCGCGTGCGGCACGTCGAGGTCGCGATGCAGCGCCGCGCCGTCCGTGTTCTGCACGCAATGTGTCGGCCATAAAACCTGCTGGCCGTAACTCAACGTGGCCATGTCGAAAGGCGCGCGTCCAGCGTGATTTTCGGCGAACGAAATGTGCTTCGCCGGATGCCAGTCCTGCGTCACCACCACGTGCGAAAACGCACGTGCGAGGCGATTGATCACGGGCACGACTTCGTCGCCGTGAGCGACCGGCAACGCGCCGCGCGGCATGAAGTCATTCTGGACATCGATCACAAGCAGGACTTCGTCAGCGCCTTTCATTGCGAATCTCACCGGTTGAATCTAGCTTTGAAGCTAGCTGTTGAAGCCGCGCCCTTCTGCGGCCAGTTCGGTCACGCGTGCCGCGGGCTTCCAGGCTTCGCCGTTACCTTGGCCCGCATATTTGCGCATCGCGCGTTCGACGTTGTACAGGCCGACCGTATCCGCATACAGCATCGGTCCACCGCGATACAGCGGGAAACCGTAGCCGGTCAGGTAGACCATGTCGATATCCGACGCCTTCGATGCAATCCCTTCTTCCAGGATCAGCGCGCCCTCGTTGACGAGCGCAAACACGAGCCGTTCGACAATCTCATCATCGGAGATCTTGCGGCGCTTGACGCCTTGCTCGCCCGAATACGCAACGATCATCTCGTCGACGATCTTCGACGGATGCGCCGTGCGGTCCCCGGCCTTGTAGTCGTACCAGCCCGCGCCGGTCTTCTGCCCGAAGCGCCCGGTCTCGCACAAGCGGTCCGCGATCTTCGAATACTTCAGGTCAGGTTTCTCTTGATAACGGCGTTTGCGGATCGCCCAGCCAATGTCATTGCCCGCGAGATCGCTCATGCGGAACGGTCCCATCGCGAACCCGAATTTTTCGATTGCACGGTCCACTTGCGCCGGCAGCGCGCCTTCTTCAAGCATGAAAAGCGCCTGGCGCAGATACTGTTCGATCATCCGGTTGCCGATGAAACCATCGCAGACACCCGACACCACGGCCGTCTTCTTGATCTTCTTGGCAAGCTGCATGACAGTGGCGAGCACGTCCTTCGACGTCTTCGCGCCGCGCACGACTTCCAGCAGTTTCATCACGTTGGCCGGGCTGAAGAAGTGCATGCCGACCACGTCTTCGGGACGCTTCGTGAACGCCGCAATCTTGTCGACATCGAGCGTAGACGTATTCGATGCCAGGATCGCGCCCTTCTTCGCGACCTGATCGAGTTTCGAAAAAACCTGCTCTTTCACGCCGAGTTCTTCGAACACCGCTTCGATGATCAGGTCGGCGTCCTTGAGGTCTTCATAGGCGAGCGTTGGCGTGATCAGCGCCATGCGTTCTTCCAGTTTCTCGGCCGTCAGACGGCCCTTCTTCACGGCGCTTTCGTAGTTCTTGCGGATGGTGGCGAGGCCCCGATCCAGCGCTTCTTGCTTCGTCTCCAACAGCGTGACCGGCAGGCCCGCGTTGACGAAATTCATCGCGATACCGCCGCCCATCGTCCCTGCGCCGATCACGCCAACGCGATCGATTTTCCGCACCGGGGTGCTCGAAGGGACATCGGGGATCTTGCTTGCCGCACGTTCACCGAAGAACGCATGCCGCAGCGCGCGGCTTTCGGGCGTTTGCACCAGCGCTATGAAGCAGTCGCGTTCAAAGGCCAGGCCTTTATCGAAACCGAGCTTCACGCCGGCTTCCACTGCATCGATACATTTGAGCGGCGCCGGGAAATTCTTCGCGAGCGGCGTGACGCCGTTGCGTGCGAACTGGATAAAACCTTCGGCGTTCGGATGCTCGATCTTGCGATCACGGACCTTCGGATGCGGGCCGCTTTGCGCGCCCGCTTTTTGCGCGAATTTGACGGCTGCGTCGAGCAGATCACCTTCCGCCATTTGATTGAACAATCCGGTGCCGGCCAGTTTCTCCGACATCACCGGCGCGCCCGACACAATCATGTTCAGCGCCGTTTCCAGACCAACCGCGCGCGGCAGGCGCTGCGTGCCGCCTGCGCCGGGCAGGATGCCTAACTTGACTTCCGGCAACGCGATCTGCGCGCCCGCCGACGCCACTCGATAATGCGCCCCAAGCGCCAGTTCGAGCCCGCCGCCCATGGCGACGCTGTGGATTGCCGCCACGACAGGTTTTGCGCTGCCTTCTATGACCTTGATGACCGTGTGCAGCGTGGGTTCCTGGGTTGCCTTGGGCGTATTGAATTCGGTGATATCCGCGCCGCCGGAAAACGCCTTGCCCGCGCCGATAATCACGATCGCGCTGACGGACGCATCCGCCTGCGCTTTTTCAACGCCCTCGACAATGCCAAGCCGGGTGGAGAATCCAAGGCCGTTCACGGGCGGATTGTTCAGCGTGATAACGGCGATGCCGTCGCGAGTCGTGTAGTCCACTGCCATTTGTCTACCTCCATTCGATGCCTGCCGATAGCCAGATTCTCTGGGAAACTCCTGGAAAGCGCTGATTACCGTGTCGCTGGGATTGTGAGTTACCCGAGAAGAATACACAAAAAAGAACGCTCGTTCAATTCTGTTATTTTTGGGATGGTTGAGTTTTGGTGCGGGGTCAGGAAAAAGCACGGGGAGACTGCCGAGCTGCGGGACGGCGGCCCGGTGAAGCGGGGAAGTCACGACATCAAGATTGAGTCAAATAATCAAACCACCTTTTCATCCACCGTCGGCAGCACATGCTCCCGATACAGCTCCCTCAGCCGAAGCTTTTGCAGCTTCCCTGTAGCCGTATGCGGGAGTTCATCGGCGAAAACAACATCATCCGGTTTCCACCATTTCGCCACCTTGCCGTCGTAGAACGCGAGCAGTTCCTCGCGCGTCACAGTTGCGCCCGGACGCCGCACAACCACCACCAGCGGCCGCTCCGTCCACTTCGGATGCGAACACGCAATACACGCCGCTTCCGCCACCTGCGGATGCGACATCATCACGTTCTCCAGGTCGATCGAACTGATCCATTCGCCGCCCGACTTGATCACGTCCTTGCTGCGATCGGTGATGTGCATGAAACCATCGGCGTCGATGGTCGCGACATCGCCTGTCGGAAACCAGCCATCGATCAGTGGCGAATCGTCCTTGCGAAAATACCGGCTGATCACCCACGGGCCGCGCACGTGCAGATCGCCGAACGACTTGCCGTCCCACGGGAGTTCCTGACCGTCATCGCCGACAACTTTCATGTCCACGCCGAACATCACGTGCCCCTGCTTTTCACGCGAATGCAGTTGCTCTTTCGGCGAGCGCTGCTGCTGTCTCCAGGTGAGCTTCGCAAGCGTGCCGAGCGGCGACATCTCGGTCATGCCCCACGCGTGAATCACCTCCACGCCGTAATCGTCTTCGAAGCTGCGCAGCATGGCCGGCGGACAAGCCGACCCGCCGATCACCGTGCGTTTAAGGGTATTGAAGCGCACGCCCGCTTGCTTCACGTAGTTCAGCAAGCCGAGCCAGACCGTCGGCACGCCGGCCGAAAACGTTACGCCTTCGGTTTCCATGAGATCGTAAAGCGCTTTGCCATCGAGACAATTGCCGGGCAGCACGAGCTTCGCCCCGACCAGCGCCGTGGAATGCGGGATGCCCCACGCGTTGACGTGGAACATGGGCACGACGGGCAGGATGGCATCACGGGCAGAACAACCCATGGCGTCCGGGAGCGACGCGCCGAATGCATGCAGCACGGTTGATCGATGGGTATAAAGCGCGCCCTTCGGATTGCCGGTCGTTCCCGACGTGTAGCAAAGAAACGATGCCGTGCGTTCATCGAGGACGGGCCACGCATAGTCGCCGTCGTATTTCGCCAGCAGCGTTTCGTAGCTGAGGACGGGCGTGGCCATGTCGGCGAGATGGGTGCTGATGCAGGTCTCGTCGCCGAGTGCAATCCAGCCTTTCACGTTCGGACACTGCGGCGCGATGATATCGACGAGCGTGGCGAATGTCATGTCGAACGCTACGTATTCGTCGTCGGCGTGATTGACGATGAACGCAACCTGATCGGGGAAGAGCCGCGGGTTGATCGTGTGGCAGACGGCGCCCATACCGGTCACGCCGTAATAACACTCCAGGTGGCGATACCCGTTCCACGCCAATGTGCCAATCCGTTCGCCCGGTTGCACCCCCAACCCGATCAACGCCTGCGCAAGTTGTTTCGCGCGCTTTTCGCAATCGCGCCAGGTGTAGCGATGAATGTCGCCTTCAATGCGGCGCGAGACAATCTCGGTGTCGCCGAAATGGCGTGCGGCGTGGGACAACAACGATGAAGCGAGCAGCGGTACATCCATCATCTGGCCGAAAAGCGGCGACGTCATGGGCGAGTTCCTCACAAGTCCGGATGCACGGGTTTTGATGCCTGATCTACTTGATCCACTACCTGGCGACAGTACCTCAATTCGACGCTGAGTTGATCCCCGGTCCAACGCCGGGGCGGGTTGACGCGCGCTCGTGCAGCGGCGCGGGGGCGGATTTACAATATCGGTTAATCATGAGGTGCTCAATATGTCGTTTTCCCCAAGCAGCACCGCCGCGCAAGCCGAACCAGCAAGCCTTGCGCCCGTGGCTGCCCCCGTGGATGCGCTGCTCGCATCGATAAAAATCGACAGGCCCGATGCGTTCGTTTCACTCGGCTCCGCCTTTCTCACCCGCCTGCCCGCCGCACCGTTGCCGGAGCCTTATCTGGTCGGCATTTCCGCCGATACCGCCGCGCAACTGGGTTTTGACGCTTTGGACGCACAAGATCCCGCGTTCGCCGAGCCGTTCGCCCAGCTTTTTGCGGGCAATCCCACGCCGGAATGGCCGGCGGAGAAATTGCCGTATGCGTCGGTGTATTCGGGGCATCAGTTCGGCGTGTGGGCCGGCCAGCTCGGCGATGGTCGCGCGATCGGCCTGGGCGAGATCGAGCATGACGGCAAGCGGCTCGAGCTTCAGCTAAAAGGCGCGGGACGCACGCCGTATTCGCGTATGGGCGATGGGCGGGCTGTGCTGCGGTCATCGATACGCGAGTATTTGTGCTCCGAAGCCATGCACCATCTCGGCATTCCGACGACGCGCGCGTTGTGCGTGATTGGATCGGATCAGCCCGTGCGCCGCGAAACGATGGAAACGGCGGCCGTTGTGACACGGGTCGCGCCAAGTTTCGTTCGCTTTGGCCACTTCGAGCACTTCTACACGAACGATCGGCTCGATGAATTGAAGAAGCTCACCGATCACGTGATCGACCGGTTCTATCCGCAGTGCCGCGAAGCCGACGATCCCGCGTTGGCGCTCTTGCAGGAAGTCCTGAATCGCACGGCCGACTTGATGGCGGACTGGCAAGCCGTCGGGTTTTGCCATGGCGTGATGAACACGGACAACATGTCGATTCTCGGGCTGACGATCGATTACGGCCCGTTTGGGTTTATCGATGGATTTAACGCGAATCACATCTGCAATCACTCGGATTCGCAGGGACGGTACGCTTATAAAATGCAGCCGCAGATTGGCTACTGGAATCTGTTTTGCCTCGCGCAGGCGCTGGTGCCGCTGTTCGGTCCGCAATACGACGCCGAGACGCGCAACGACAAGGTGATTGAAGACGCGCAGCGGGTCCTGGAAGGATTCAAGGACCGTTTTGCGCCCGCGCTCGAGCGCCGCATGCGCGCCAAGCTCGGTCTGGCGGAGATTCGCGACGGTGACGACAAACTCGCGAACCGCTTGTTCGAAGTAATGAACGCGAACCGGGCCGATTTCACGCTGACGTTCCGAAATCTCGCCAAAATGCGCAAAGCCGACGCTTCCGGCGACGCGCCGGCGCGTGATCTGTTCCTGGATCGCGCCGCTTTCGATGTCTGGACGAACGACTATCGGCTGCGCTTGTCGGAGGAAACACAAAGCGATGAAGCGCGGGCAAGCGCGATGAACGCCGTGAACCCAAAATATGTCTTACGCAATCATCTGGCCGAAAACGCCATCCGCCTTGCAAAAGAGAAGGATTTTTCCGAAGTTGAACGGCTGGCACAGGTGCTGCGCCATCCCTTCCATGAGCAACCTGAATTTGAAGCGTATGCCGCCCTGCCGCCCGACTGGGCGAGCGACCTGGAAGTCAGTTGCTCTTCCTGAAATAGCCCCCAAATACATGAGCCTGCTTCGGGTTCCGCGCTTTTGGACCTGATCAGCTCCGCTAAAGATCTGGAGATAGAGAACCATGAACCGAGACGATCTGACGAAAGACCCCGTTGCTCCGCTGCAGAAGGACGATGCCGAGTATCGAAAGGAATTGACCGATATCCAGTACCAGGTGACGCGCCGCGCCGCCACCGAACGGCCGTTCACCGGCGAATACTGGGATCACAAGGAGCGCGGCATATATGACTGCGTGTGCTGCGGCACGCCGCTGTTCGAGTCGGATACGAAATTTGACGCCGGTTGCGGCTGGCCAAGCTACTTCAAGCCGATCAACGGCGAAGTCATCAAGGAAAAGACGGATCGTGCGCACGGCATGCTGCGCATCGAGGTCCAGTGCCAGAACTGCGGCGCGCATCTGGGCCACGTTTTCGAGGACGGTCCCGCGCCGACCGGCCTGCGGTACTGCATCAACTCGGCTGCGCTACAATTCGAACCCAAGTAAGCGCGTCCGGCGCTGCCGGCCATTGAGCCAGTGAGAGTCGACGTTGGCGCGGCGAGCGACCTCGCCGCGCGTTTTTACATGCTTTGAAAACGGCTGACTGCGGCTATTCACTCGCCAGGCGTCGTGTTGTGCCGGTAGGAACCGGCGACACGCGGCGCGTTGCGCGCTTTCCTATTGATGCCCTCCTCGTCCCTACGACATGAAATTTCTGTTCGATCTATTTCCGATCCTCCTCTTCTTCGTCGCATTCAAGATCTGGGGCATCTACACCGCGACCGCCGTGGCTATCGTGGCTACGCTTGTGCAGATCGCCTGGGTCGCGTTCCGGCATCGCAAGGTCGATCCCATGCTGTGGGTGAGCCTGGGCGTGGTGGTCGTCTTCGGCGGCGCAACGCTCGTGCTGCATAACGACACCTTCATCAAGTGGAAACCTACCGCGCTTTACTGGTTGTTTGCCGGCGCGCTGATCGTGTCGCAGGTTGGTTTCGGCAAGAACCTCATTGAAGCGATGATGGGCAAGCAGATCGTGTTGCCGCACAGGGTGTGGGGCCAGTTGAATCTTGCGTGGGCCGTGTTTTTCGCGATCCTCGGCGTGGTCAACCTGTTCGTGGCGTTCAACTACACCACCGATCAATGGGTCAACTTCAAGCTTTTTGGCGCGACCGGGTGCTTGCTGGTGTTTATCGTCGCGCAGAGTTTGTGGCTCGCGAAGTATATGAAAGAGGACGAAGGGAAATGAGCGATCCGGGGTTTATCGAGAACTTCGTCAACGCGTCGGCTGAAGGCAAGATTGCTTATCTTGAGGCGCGGCTTAATGCGGCGCTGGATGCGTCGCAGGTGCACATCGATGACGACAGCGCCGCGCACGCGGGTCATGCGGGAGCGTCGGCGGGAAGTCACTATACGGTGACTATCGTAGCCGCCCGATTCGCCGGGAAGCCACGCGTGGCGCGGCATCGGCTGGTGTATGATGCGCTGGCCGACGAGCTGCGGCAGGATATTCATGCGCTTGCCATCAAGGCGTTTACACCCGAAGAGTTTGCAGACCAGTTCGAGTGACCCTTAGTAATCGCGCTTAATTACGCTTAATGAGCACGCTTAATAACGACGCTTGGTAACTTCACTGTTCTTCAGTCCAGTTGCTTTCAGCTAACCGATTTCAGCAACATCTCCAGCCCCGTTCTGATCAGGAACTATTGATGATTTTAAAAAATCCCCGTATTTGGGTGTTGCTGGCCGCGTTCGCGGCGGCGCCCGCGTTTGCGCAGAACATTGCCGTGGTGAACGGCACGCCGATTCCGAAGTCTCGTGTCGATGCGCTGGTCGCGCAACTCGTCCAGCAGGGTCAGCAGGACACGCCGCAATTGCAGGCGGCCGTGCGCCAAGAGTTGGTGAATCGCGAGATCCTGATGCAGGAAGCGATGCGGCGCGGGATTGCCACGCGTCCCGACGTCAAGGCGCAAATTGCCGTTGCCCAGCAGACCGTGGTGTTGCGTGCGTTGATTGAAGATTTCGTGAAGAACAATGCGCCGACCGATGCTGAGATCAAGGCGCGTTACGACGACATGGTGAAGCAGGTTGGCGGCGGCAAGGAATATCACCTGCACCATATTCTTGTCGACAACGAAGCTCAGGCTAAGGACTTGATCGCGAAGATCAAGGCTGGCGCAAGTTTTGAAGATTTGGCGAAGCAGTTCTCGAAGGATCCGGGATCGGGCAAGAATGGCGGCGATCTGGACTGGTCAAGCCCGCAGGCTTACGTGCCGGAGTTCGGCGCGGCGGCTGAGAAGTTGAAGAAGGGTGAGATAACTGACCAGCCGGTGAAGACACAATTCGGCTGGCACATCATTCGGTTGGACGATATCCGCGATGTTGCCCCGCCGCCGCTCGAGCAAGTGAAGGATCAGATTGCCAAGCAAATTCAGCAGGAAAAGCTGCAGGCTTTTGAAGAAGGTTTGCAGAAGAAGGCTGTGATTAAGTAAGGTTCGCTCGCGCCGGTGGACAAAGGGGTTTGCTGGCGCGAGGGGTCTGGATTTGCGGGTCTGGGTCATTGCCGGGTTGCTGCTTTCCAGGTCTTCGCAGGTTATATCTTGGCTGATTTCTTTATCACTATTAGCCACTGTGCGTGGCGGCACGTCATTTCTTTGTCCAAAGCGACAAAGAAACGAAGCAAAGAAAACGCTTTCACCTCTCTACCCTAAGTGTTCACAGCGTGCAGTTTCTATTCATGGGTGCCCCAAAAGCACGGTGCTCGCCGGAGCTTAGGATGTTTGAACCCCTCCTTCTCGCGAATCCTGACAGTAAAACGCTTCGCCCCGTACGCTCTCGGGCTAGCTCTAGCGACTGAACCTGCCCAAGGAACGCCCCGCGCTATCCGCGGAAAACCAACCTCCAAATTTGTATGCATGCCGAACCATCTTTTAAACCACCCAGAAATGGATCTGCAGAATGCATAAGGCCTAACCCGGAAAATAACAATGCAAACTGATAGTTAACCCGCGAAGCCCCACAGCGGCAAATACGAGCGGGGCGGTGCGGGTTTCTATGGCGAGGGTGCTTGCCCGAGAGCGTACGGGGCGCAGCGTTTTACTGTCAGGATTCGCGAGAAAGAGGGGTTCAAACATCCTAAGCTCTTGCGAGCACCGTGCTTTTGGGGCACCCATGAATAGAAACTGCACGCTGTGGACACTTAGGGTAAAGCGGTGAAAGCGTTTTCTTTGCTTCGTTTCTTTGTCGCTTTGGACAAAGAAATGACGCGCCGCCACGCGCAGTGGCTAATAGTGATAAAGAAATCAGCCAACATAAAACGCGCAAAAACCTAAAAAGCAGCAACCCGGCATTGACCCAGACCCACAAATCCAGACCCTAGCGCCAGCAAACCTCCCGGTCCACCGGCGCGAGCGAACCTTCCTACCCTACCCCACCCAGCGCCGCGCATTCTGAAACACTCGCAACCAAGGACTCGCGTCCCCAGTCCACCCCTCCGGCGTCCAGCTCATCTGCACATTCCTGTGTACCCGCTCCATGTGCGGCATCAGCACAGTAAAGCGTCCATCCGGCGTCGTGACCGACGTAATCCCTTCCGGCGAGCCATTCGGATTCAACGGATATTGCTCAGTCGCAGCGCCCTTGTTATCAACAAAACGCATCGCTACCAAAGCATTCGCAGAATCACCTTGCTGCGAGAAATCCGCAAAGCCTTCGCCATGGGCAACGGCTACCGGAATCCGCGAATCTTCCATCCCGGCGAAGAATATCGACGGTGAGCTTTGGACCTCAACCGATGCAAATCGCGCTTCGAATTGCTCCGACTTATTCCGCGTGAACTTCGGCCACGCATCGGCGCCCGGGATCATCGAAGCGAGGCTGCTCATCATCTGGCAACCATTGCAAATGCCTAGCGCAAAGGTGTCCGTGCGACCGAAAAACGCCTCGAACATGTCAGCCAGACGCGGATTGAAACGAATCGTCTTCGCCCAGCCCTCGCCCGCGCCGAGCACGTCGCCGTAAGAGAAACCGCCGCAAGCAACCGCACCCGCAAAGTCCGCCAACGTAACGCGGCCTTCCAGCAAATCGCTCATGTGGACGTCGTGGGTGTCGAAGCCCGAACGGTCGAACGCGTAAGCCGTTTCCAGATGCGAATTGACGCCCTGCTCACGCAAGATAGCCACTCGCGGACGCGCGCCCTTGCCAATGAACGGAGCCGATACATCCTGCGTCGGATCAAAAGTCAGTACCGGCGAGATGCCAGGATCAGCCGGATCGAGCAACGCGTCATATTCGGCATCGGCACAGGCGGGGTTATCGCGTAACCGCGCGATGCGCCAGCTCACTTCGCTCCAAGCACGCTGCAATTCATGACGCGGCGCTTCATAGACCTTCTTCGCATCGCGATAAATCTCGATGGCGTCACGCTCGTTCGGCTTGCCGATCACTTCGCTACACGCCGACAACCCGTGTTCGCGCAACACAGCCATCACGGCATCGCGTTCCGCCAAAGGCACCTGGATCACGCCGCCCAACTCTTCCGAAAACAACGCACGAATGGTCCGGTCTTCACGACGGCCGCTGGTCTGCTTCGCCCAGTCCTTGGCATCGCCGTAATCGGATTCGTGGTTCGGGTCGAGGATCAACATATCGACGTTCAGCGACACACCCACGTGCCCCGCAAACGCCATTTCGCAGACAGTTGCCCAGAGACCGCCATCGGAACGATCGTGGTACGCGAGCAGCTTGCCTGCAGCATTGAGCGACTGGATCGCGTTGAAGAATCGCTTGAGGTCCTCGGCGTCGTCGACGTCGGGAACGGTGTCGCCAATCTGCTGCGTCACTTGCGCCAGGATGCTGCCGCCGAGACGATTCTTGCCGCGGCCCAGGTCGATCGAGATCAGCACCGTGTCCGTGCCACGCTGCAACTGCGGCGTGAGTTGGCGGCGCACATCTTCAACCGGCGCAAACGCCGAAATGATCAGCGACACCGGCGACACGACTTCCTTCGCGACACCCGCCTCGTCCTGCCACTTGGTGCGCATCGATAGCGAATCCTTGCCCACAGGAATGCTGATGCCCAGCGCCGGGCACAACTCCATACCGATCGCCTTCACGGTATCGAACAGCGCCGCATCTTCACCGGGACTGCCGCACGCGGCCATCCAGTTAGCGGACAGCTTCAGCTTGTTCAACGATTCGATAGGCGCCGACGCAATGTTCGTCACCGCCTCGCCCACTGCCATGCGTCCCGATGCGGGCGCGTTGATCACAGCCAAAGGCGTGCGCTCAGCAATGGTCATTGCTTCGCCACGGAAACCGGCGTAGTCCATGGTGGTGATCGCGCAATCGGCGACCGGCACTTGCCACGGGCCGACCATTTGGTCGCGCGCGGTCGTGCCGCCCACCGAGCGGTCGCCGATGGTGATGAGGAACGATTTGCTCGCGACCGTCGGGTGCTTGAGCACGCTCACCGCAATCTCCGACAGCACCATTCCGGTGACATCGACAGGTTCAAACTTCAACACTTCGCGCTGCACGTCGCGATGCATCTTGGGCGTCTTACCGAGCAGGACTTCCATGGGCATATCGACAGGTTCGAGCGCTTGATCGGCGCTCTTCAAGGCATCGATCAACTGCAACTGGCGTTCTTCCGTCGCGACGCCCACCACCGCTACCGGGCAGCGTTCGCGCGTGCAGATGGCTTCGAACGAAGGCAAGCTTTCCGGCGCAATCGCCAAAACGTAACGTTCCTGCGCTTCGTTCGACCAGATTTCTCGCGGCGACAACCCCGATTCTTCAAGCTGGACGCGACGCAATTCGAAACGCGCGCCTTTGTCGGCGCCATCGACCAGTTCAGGAAACGCATTCGATAACCCGCCCGCGCCCACGTCGTGGATGCTCAGGATCGGGTTCTCAGCGCCCAACTGCCAGCACGCATTAATGACTTCTTGCGCGCGCCGCTGGATTTCCGGGTTGCCGCGCTGCACGGAATCGAAGTCGAGTTGCGCGGTGTTCGCGCCGGTGGCCATCGAACTCGCCGCGCCGCCGCCCATGCCGATCCGCATTCCCGGACCGCCGATCTGAATCAGCAGCGATCCCGGCGGCAAATCCATCTTGTGCGTATGCTGGTCCGAGATATTGCCGATCCCGCCCGCGATCATGATCGGCTTGTGATAACCCCGCACGCGCCCCGCGGCGTTTTGCTCATACGCGCGGAAATAGCCGCCCAGATTGGGCCGGCCGAATTCGTTGTTGAACGCAGCCGCGCCAATGGGACCATCGATCATGATCTGCAACGGCGATGCAATGCGCTCCGGCTTGCCATATGGCGCGTGCTCATCCGAAGGATTGCGCTGCGGCACCGGCACGGCGCTGTCGCGGGCGTTTTCCCACGGCTGGCGTGCATCGGGTAAATCCAGGTTCGATACCGAGAAACCCGCCAGGCCCGCTTTCGGTCGCGCGCCGCGGCCGGTCGCGCCTTCGTCGCGGATCTCGCCGCCCGAGCCTGTTGCCGCGCCGGCGAACGGCGAAATGGCGGTCGGATGGTTATGCGTCTCGACCTTCATCAACGTGTGGGTCAATTCGGTGTGACGGCCGTAATGTTCGTTCGCACCGCGCGGGAACCAGCGCTCGGCCGTGCCGCCTTCCATGATCGCGGAGTTGTCCGAATACGCGACGATGGTGCCCGCGTGATTCAGCTTCTCGGTGTTGCGGATCATGTTGAAGAGCGAAATGTCCTGCGGCTCGCCGTCGATGGTCCACTGTCCGTTGAAAATCTTGTGACGGCAATGTTCGCTGTTGGCTTGCGCGAACATCATCAGTTCGACGTCGGTCGGATTGCGCTCCAGCTGCTTGAATGAATCGACGAGATAGTCGATTTCATCGTCGGCCAAAGCGAGGCCGAGTTCCGCATTCGCCGTTTCCAGCGCGCTGCGGCCGTGGCCGAGGATATCGACGGCTTGCAGCGGCTGCGCCGGCAGTTCGTCGAAGAGATGCAGTGCGTGATCCCGCGACGGCGCCACGCTTTCGGTCATCCGGTCATGCAGCGCTGCGGCGACTGCCGCGCGTTCCTGCTCGCCCAACGCCTTCTTGCCGCCGATGCCGCTGCCGAGCAAGCCGCTTTTCAGGATCACCGTATATTCCACACCCCGTTCGATCCGGCGAACCTGCGTCAGGCCGCAGTGATGGGCGATGTCTGTCGCCTTGCTCGCCCATGGCGAAACGGTACCGAAGCGCGGCACGACCATGAAGGTCTCGTGCGCCCCGCGCTCGGTGCTCGCCTCGAACGGCGTTCCGTAGTGCATGAGCGCGTGGATGCGGGTGCTGTCTTCATCGGAGAGCGGATCGGCCGAGTTCACGAAATGCAGATACTGACCGCGCACGCCGACAATTGCCGGGTCGATGCGCGTCAATGTTTCGAGCAGGCGGGTTTGACGGAAATCGGAGAGGGCCGAAGCGCCGGGGAAACACGAGAAGTGGGCCATTGTCACGGTGCTTAGAGGACGTCGGGATGTCGAATTCGTCAAGGCAGACGTCAGGACGAAAGACGTCGGAGCCGTTTGCGGCAGTGCCGCAATTGGCGGTGGGAAGGCTCGGATTATAACCCGGAAGTGTCTCGAAAACGGACCTAGGGCCAAGCCACGAAACAGCCTGCCGGCGAGGCTCCAATCTCTGAAATATTCCGGAATGTCTCGCCATCGGTCCGGTGACGACCTTCAAAAGGCTTGATACACCTGGTTTTTCAGGCACCGACCCGGTCAATCGCGCCGCTGTACCATGCGTCCCGGCGTCCCGGCGGCGCGCGTTTGGCGCTATCATTGCGCGCTTTCCCTGACCGGCGTTGGGGCGCACAAAAGTCGCACGAACGCCGGTTCGCCTCTCTCACGAGAACCCCAGCGAATCCCGGGCGCCCTGACACATCGGGCGCCGGCTCGTGAACCAGTCTGGTCTTGCGCCTTCGGGCGAGAACGAATCATGGATGTCATCGTCATCGGCGGCGGAATCGCCGGCATCGCCACCGCGTATCAATTGCGTGCAAACGGGCACCGCGTCTGCGTGGTCGAGCGACATGCCACCGTTGCGCAAGGCGCAACCTACGGCCATGGCGGCTCGGTGCTGCCCTCGCCGCTCGACGTGTGGTTCGGACCGACGTTCATGCAGACACGCCGCGCGGCCAAAACCGGCATCTTGTTTAAACCCGGCTTCAATTCCGACACCCGCGAATTCGCGAAGCAACTCGCGCGGTTCCAGGACCCGGAGCTGTTCACCAGTCAATGCACTGCCCTGCGTCCGCTAGTGGATATATCGCGCGACGTGATCGCCGATATCGACTCCCGGCATGCACTCGATTACGAACAGCGCACCGGCGTGCTGCACGTATTCCGCCATGAACGCGATCTCGAGCTGGCGCAGTCCGCGATCGCCCTGCTGCAGCGCTTCGAGACGCCGCATCGCGTATTGACGCCAGAGGAATGCGTGGCGGCTGAGCCGTCGATTCCCGACGATCCGCCGTTTGCCGGCGGCGTGTTACTCGGCGACGCCCGCACCGCGAATTGCCCGTTGTTCACCAAGCTGCTCAAGCAAATGCTGGAAGACGGCGGCGTGCAATTCCAGCTTGGCCGCGAGGTCACGGCCATTCGCGCCGACAGCCAAAGTGCGGCCGTGGAACTCGGCCCGCGCGCGGGCGAAGTCGACGGTAAAGGCCGCAAGTCACGCGACGTTGAATTGATCGGCGCCGACGCCATCGTGGTCGCGGCCGGGACGGGTACGTCTGCATTGCTGGCTACGCTGGGAATCAGCTTGCCGCTGCATCCGCTGCGCCTGCACACGCTGACTGCGCCGATCGCTTACGAGGAGCGCGCGCCGCACATTACGGTGGTCGATTCCGTGAAACGCATCACGATGACGCGGATCAACCAGCGGATGCGCGTGACTGGCGGCGCGGTGCTGCAGAGCGTGGCCAAAGCGCATAAGCCGATGAACGAAGGCATGACACGGCGCGCCCTCGCGTTGCTCGGTCAGGCGACGCACGACTGGATTCCGGGCGCGGCGAAGGTATCGGCGGCGCGGGCTTGGGATGGCATCCGGCTGGTTTCGCCCGATGGTTTGCCCATCGTGAGCCCAACCGCGCACGCGCGTTTGTTCATCAATGCGGCGCACGGGCCGGCGGGGTGGGGTATCGCTTGCGGAGCGGCAAAAGTGGTGGCGGCGATGGTTTCCGGAATCACGCCTGATGTACCGGCTGAAACACTAAGCGCGCTGCGGATGGACCGGTTTTAGGGGGGTGAGCCGTTATCGGCCTCATGGCCGCGCGTTGGAATGCGGACTGGTGACATACGAAACGCAGCCGCGAACACCTTTCACTCGGATACGAATTCCCGGCCTGCGTTTGCGACAATTGGGCGCAATAATTGCGACGAGTTCACGCATTCCTCTCACGCTGGCGCCATGACCGACTCCTCCCTTTCAAACACCACTAATTCGCCCTACGTCGAGCCACGCGATCATGCGCTGGCGCTCCTGACACTGGGCGAACTCCGCACACTTGAAAGCCGCGCAGCGGCGTCCCTGCCCGCGAATACGCTTATGGCTCGCGCCGGCGCCGCGGCGGCGCAATTTCTTATCGATCAGAACCGGCATGCGCCAAATCTCGCTGCATTGCCGGTCTGGATCGTCGCCGGGCCGGGCAACAACGGCGGCGATGCGCTCGTGATGGCCGCCCGCCTGCGGCACGCCGGCATCGACGTCGAAGTCTGCATGCCGGTGGAAGTTAAACCCGACGACGCCCGCTGGGCACTCGCCGAAGCCCGGCAAGCAGGCGTCAAAATCACGACAGAAGCCCCTGCCTCCTTCGATAACCTCGGCTGGCTCGTCGACGGCATGTTCGGCATCGGCCTTGGAAGGCCGCTGGAAGGCGTGTTCGCGGATCTCGCCGCGCGCTTGTCGCGGCGCTCAAGGGCGAGCGGCGGCGTGCTTGCGCTGGATATCGCGAGCGGGCTGTCGAGCGACACCGGCGAACCGGTCAGCCGCAGCGCCGACGGCCGCGCGCAGGCCGTGCGCGCCACGCACACCATCACGTTCATTGGCGCGAAGCCGGGCCATTTCACCGGCGATGGCCGCGACCTGACGGGCAAGCTTTATATCGCCGACCTGGGGGTCAAGCCGCCACTTGAACCCTCCATCACGCTGAACGCGCCGTCGCTGTTCGGCTCGCATTTTCCGCCGCGCGATAACGCGACCAACAAAGGCACGTTCGGCACGCTGGCCGTGCTCGGCGGCGATACCGGCATGTGCGGCGCGCCCATCCTCGCCGCGCGCATGGCCCTATACGGGGGCGCCGGCAAGGTGAACGTGGCGTTCATCGGCACCGATTCGCCGCCTTACGACCCGCCGCATCCGGAACTGATGCTGCACCACGTCGACCAGATCTCCCTCGATAAAATGAATGCGCTCGCGGTTGGCTGCGGCATGGGCCAGAGCGACCGCGCGAAGAAAGTGCTCGTCGACGTCCTCGCGCTCGATGTCCCCAAGCTCTTCGATGCCGACGCGCTCAACCTGATTTCATCGGATGAGAAATTAGCAGCCAGGGTCGCCGAGCGAGGCGCTCAAGGCGATCCGTGCGTGTTGACGCCGCATCCGCTCGAAGCCGCGCGTTTACTCGGATCGGATGTGAAAAAGGTGCAAGCGGACCGGCTTGCTGCCGCCCGGCAGTTGGCTGCGCGCTTTGCTGGGGTGATCGTGTTGAAGGGCACAGGCACGATCGTCGCGTCGCCGGATGGTCGCGTGTCGGTGAATCCCACCGGCAATGCGGCGCTTGCTACGGGCGGTACGGGCGACGTGCTGGGCGGGCTGATCGGCGCATTTCTCGCGCAGCGGTTGCCGGCGTATGAGGCCGCGCTCGCAGGTGTGTATCTGCACGGCATGGCGGCCGAAGCGCTGACCGCTGAAGGCGAAGGTCCCGCAGGACTGACCGCGGGCGAACTGGCGCCAAAGGTGCGAAGTCTGCTCAACCGGCTTTTTTACCCGGCTTGACTTACTGGGCGGACATTCGCCTCGGAATAAAGCCCTCCGCCAAGTCGCGTTTATCCTGGACGAACGAAACACGCAGCGTCGGTCTATACGACGACCGTTCATGCAAGCAATCATTCATCCATCGTGGCTATACTTGTTGACTCGCGCGTAGGCGGATCGAGATAGACCATCATCCGACCTGCGCGATGATCAGTACCTCCCGTCACCCTCTGATAAACGGACCGTTATGACGCTCAATTCGCTCCCTGCCTGGCCGGCGCTCCAGACGCATTACGATGCCATCCGTGACGAACGCCTGCGCGACTGGTTCGCGCCGCAAAACGATACAAAGCCGTCCCGCGCCGAGCGCCTGACTTTTGACGGCGGCGGCATCTCCGTCGATTTCTCGAAGAACCGCATCACCGAAGCCACGCTCAAGCTGCTGGTCGAACTTGCGCAGCAGGCGAAGGTCGCGGAAAAGCGCGATGCCGTGTTTGCCGGCGATATTGTCAACGTCACCGAACATCGCGCGGTGCTGCATACGGCCTTGCGTTCCACCGACGACAACTCCCCGTTCCAGAAGGAAATCCGCGCTGAAAAAGCCAAGATGGCCGCGTTCGCGAACAAGGTTCGCGACGGCTCGTGGACCGGCTACACCGGCAAGCGGATTCGCCATGTCGTGAACATCGGCATTGGCGGCTCCGATCTCGGGCCGAAGATGGTGGTGCACGCGTTGCAACATCTGGCGCAGCCGGGCCTGGATACGCATTTCGTCTCGAACGTCGATGGCGCCGATATCTACAACGTGCTCAAGGGCATCGACGCTGAAGAGACGCTGGCGATTGTTGTATCGAAGACGTTCACCACGCTCGAGACCATGACCAATGCGCGGTCCATGCGCGACTGGTTTATCAAGAGCGGTTGCCCGGAAGAGGCGCTGTCGAAGCACTTCGTGGGGGTATCGGCGAATCCTGAGGAAGTGGTCAAGTTCGGCATTGCGAAGGAAAACGTCTTCGAAATGTGGGACTGGGTCGGCGGCCGCTATTCCCTATGGTCTGCTGTCGGCTTGTCGATCGTGATCTCGGTTGGACCGGAGAACTTCGAAAAGCTGCTCGCCGGCGCGCATGCCATGGACGAGCATTTCCGTACCGCGCCGTTCAATCGCAACCTGCCCGTGCTGATGGGCATGATCGGCATCTGGTACCGCGACTTCTTCAAGTCGCAAAGCGTGATGGTCGCGCCGTACTCGCAAGCCATGCGCTACTTGTCTTCGTATCTCCAGCAACTCGAGATGGAAAGCAACGGCAAGTCGGCGAGGCTCGACGGCACGATGGTCGATTACCCTACCGCCGCCGTGATCTGGGGCGAGCCCGGCACGAACGGCCAGCACGCGTTCTACCAGATGCTGCATCAGGGACCGACGTTGATCCCGATCGACTTCATCGCGGTGCTGACGCCGGAACATCCGCTCGTCGATCATCACGCCAAGTTGCTCGCGAACTGCTTCGCGCAAAGCGAAGCGCTGATGCTCGGACGCACGCTGGAAGAAGCGAAGAAGGTCGCGGGACCCGGTAAGGAAGAACTGGCTACTCACCTCAGCTTCCCCGGAAATCGCCCGACAACCACGATCATTCTCGATGCCCTCACGCCTGAGACCCTGGGCGCGGTTATCGCGTTGTACGAGCACAAGGTGCTGGTGCAAGGCGCGGTGTGGGACATCAACTCGTTCGATCAGTGGGGCGTCGAGCTGGGCAAGATCCTCGGCAAGGTGGTCGAAGCCGATATCACCAGCGACAAGGCCGATCCGGCGAAGCACGATTCGTCGACATCGGCGTTGATTGCGCGTGCGCAGGCTGCGTTGAAGGGACTGTAAAGGCTTTGGTTTGAACACCGTCTCGCGTCTTCCATTCATGAAGCCGCGAGACGGGCCGCTACACGCTCAGCCCGTTCACAAGCCGCCCCGCTTCTATGGTCACCGTCGCGTCGCATCGCTCGGCCAGTTCGGCATCGTGCGTGACGAGGATCAACGTTGCACCGTTACGCCGGTTCATCTCGAACATCAAGTCGATGATCGCGTATCCCGTTGCCGCATCAAGACTGCCGGTGGGTTCATCGGCGAACAGCACGGCCGGACGCGTGACAAACGCGCGCGCAAGCGCCACGCGTTGCTGCTCGCCACCGGATAACAGCTTGGGATAATGTGCGGTCCGCTGACCGAGGCCAACCTGTTCGAGCAGGTCCCGCGCACGCGTCGCGATCTCTTTGTGCGGCACATCGCCGCGCAATTCCAGAGGCAACATCACGTTCTCGAGAGCGGTCAGGTGCGGCATCAACTGGAACGACTGGAAGACGAATCCCACCGAGCCGCTGCGCAATGCCGCGCGTTCGTCTTCGGAAAGCTTGCTCAGGTCGCGCCCGAGCAAGCGAACCGAGCCTGCCGTCGCGCTGTCCAATCCCGCAAGCAGACCAAGCAACGTGGACTTGCCCGACCCCGATGCACCGACAATGGCGACACTGCTGCCCTTTTCGATCGACAGGTCTATCTGATCGAGGATGATCAATTCGCCCGTCGCGTCCTTCACCCGCTTGCTTAAACCCCGTACTTCTATGACCGGTTCGATATTGTTTTGCATGGAGAGACTTAAGGTGAACTGGACAACGCGCGCCACGCTGGCATGGGTTGCAGTGATCGCATGCATGAGCGGGACGCCCGCTTATGCAGCGCAAGACGCGACTGCGGTTAAGGCTGCAGCTACGGTTGGAACCACGGCTGCAACAAGCACGACGCCTACGGCAGACAAACCGGCAATCGTGGTACTCGGCGACAGCATCTCCGCAGAATATGGCCTGCCGCGCGATACAGGCTGGGTCGCGTTGCTGCGCTCAAAGCTTCCCCAGGAGCACTTCGATTATAGCGTCGCCAATTCAAGCATCAGCGGCGACACCACCAGCGGCGGCCTCGCCCGCCTGCCCGCCGCGCTCAACCGCATCAGGCCGAGCATTGTGATCGTGGAACTCGGCGCCAATGACGCGCTGCGCGGCGTCCCGCTCGCGACGACCGAGGCGAACCTGAGGAGCATCATCGAGAAATCGCAGGCCGCCAATGCGAAAGTTTTACTCGTCGGGATGTATGTTCCGCCTAACTATGGCCCCGACTATTCGCAAAAGTTTCACGGCGTGTATGAACAATTATCGAAAGAAAAACGCGTGCCGCTAGTCCCGTTCTTGCTGGCTGGTATTGAAAACAAGCCCGAGATGTTTCAGGCGGACCAGATTCATCCGACCCCTCAGGCCCAGCCTTTGCTATTGAACAACGTCTGGCCAGTTTTAAGACCTTTGCTGGGCGCGCCATCGAAATGACTGGGGGAGATAATTGATGATTGAGGCGATTCATCTCCACATCCCCGCTTGCACCCTGTCAGCGCGTCGTCTGGTTGGCTTTTAGCCATGCGCGGAATACGGCCACGATTCAGTACTCAAGATTTTCGCGTAACCCTGAAAAACCCCGGCTCCGTTTGTGAGCGCATTGAAAGGAGGTAACGTGAAATATTTACCAATTCTCGCTTTGACCGTCGCGATCTCGGCTTGCGCCGCTCCTATGTCACCTGGCGTCAGCCAGGTTGGAACGAGTCAGCAACCGCCGAAGGCCGTCGCACAATGTATCGCGCAGAAATGGGCCGATAAATCACAGCAGCAAGTAGTGTCGCAAGACACGCTCGCGAACGACATGGCTGCCGATGTCTACGTTCCGGGTCAGCAACCGCCCGATGGAGCCAAGGCGATCGTACGTCCCAACTATTCGGGTCCGGGCACATGGGTCGGTTTCCGCGCTGCGGGCTCGGCCGGCAGCGATGCCACCGGCGACATCCAGGCATGCCTCTGACCTTCGTGAAGGTCCTGTAACGACTTTATCGGGCGAGTCTTCCTCACGCACTTCCGATATGAAAAAGCCCCGCTGGTTTGCGCCAGCGGGGCTTTTTATCGTGCGGGTCAAACTTAGCGACTCAGGCTAAGACTCAGCGTCTCAGCCCACGAAGATCATTGCGACTGATCAGCCGTGGTGGGCACGTTCGTGATCTTCACCTTCGAGCGCGCTCTCAATGAATCGAGGTACGACTCCATCTCGGCTTGCGCGTAGACCTGAGCGACTTGCTGCTGCGCGCCGGTCAGGCGGTCTGCGGTGACCGGATCAGGTTTCTCGATACCGTCCACGCGATAGATCGCGTATCCGTCCGTGCCAAGGTCGACACCAACATACGACGGCAACTTCGACGAATCGGCCTTGAAGATGGCGGCGAGCGCGGCGCGCGGCAGGCCCTGCGCGTCGTTACGCGATACCTTCGATATCGACGAAAAACCTGCCGTCGAGTTCGACTTCTGCAACTCGGCCAGCTTGGCTATGCCATCTTTGCGCGCAGCTTGGGCCGCTTCTTCCGCGATGACCTTTGTACGCACTGCGTCCTTGATGGTGTCCAGTGCGGGCACGGCCGCCGCTTTATAGTCCGTCACACGGCCGGCGATCATCGTGCTGTTGCCGATGTCGATAGCCTGGGTGTTGTTGTGCTGCTTCACGGCGTCCGGCGCGAAAATGGCCGCGAGGAACTTGGGATTGTTCAGCGGGCTGTCAGCCGGCAGCTTCGGATCAGGCTTCGATCCAACCGTTGCCGTCTGGATTTGGAGCTTGTATTTGTCGGCGGCGGGTTGCAGCGACTTCGACTGTTCGTACACCGTCGAGGTGAAGCCTTCCGCGTCGTCAGCGAGGTTCTTCGCCGCTTGCTGCGCGATGACTTCCTTCGTGATCTGCTCCTTCACTTCGTCGAACGGCTGCGTGACGGACGGCTTCACGTCGGTCGCCTCAAGAATGTGATAACCGAAATCCGTCTGCACGATGCCGCTGGTTTCGCCCTTCTTCAGGCCGAACGCGGCGTCATCAAATGCCTTGCCGCCCGCGATCATGCCGCGGCTGAAATACCCCAGGTCGCCGCCCTTTGACGCAGACCCTGGATCCTGGGAATTCTTCTCTGCAATCTGGGCGAACTGATCCGGATGCGCCTTGACCTGCGCGAGCAGCGTGTCGGCTTGTTGCTTGGCCTTCGCTTTGTCTGCCGCGCTTGCGTCTTTCGGCGCATTGATCAGGATGTGGCTCACACGCACTTGCGCCTGCGTCTTGAAGCGCGCGATGTTGTCGTCGTAGTACTTCTTGAGATCCGCGTCAGACGGCTTGACCGCTGCCGACAACGTAGCCGGCGACAGCACCAGATACTGGATGGTCGCGGACTCGGGCGTAGCGAACTCGGCACTGTGCGCGTCGTAATATGACTTTACTTGTGCGTCGCTGGGCTGGATCTTCGCGGTGTAATCGACGGTACGGAACGCGAGACCTTGAACGTCGCGGCGTTGCTCGGCGATCTCGGTCAGCGTTTGGGCCAGCGTCTTCGACGTGAATGCGGTGGACTGTATACTCGCCGGAATCTGATCCGCAGCGAGACCGTAACGCACGCGCTCGTCGTACTGCTCAGGCGTCATGCCTTGCATCGCGAGCAATTGCTTGTACTGGTCCACGTCGATGGAACCATCCGGCTTGCGCAACGAAGCGATGGTCGGATCGGCCAGCAACGCGCGGCGTACGGCTGCGTCGGACGCGGTCAGGTGGAGGCGCTGGGTTTCGTCGGCGAGCACGCGCTGTTGCACGAGGCTGTCGATCAGCGAGGCGCGCATTTCCGGCGTTTCGAACATCTTCGGGTCGAACTGGGCGCCGAGCATTTGCCGCGCGCGATCGACTTGCTGGCGCATCGCGCCGTCGTACTCGACACGCGTGATCTTGTGGCCGTTGACGCTGGCGACGTTCGCGTTTTCGTCGAAGAAACTGCTGAAACCCTGGATACCCACAATTCCCAATCCTGGCACGACGATCAGGATCAACAGGGCCATCATCAGGCGTTGGTGATTACGGAAAAAGTCGAGCATGCGTGACGATTCTGCCTAATACGAAACGCCCGATGTTACAGCAGCGGGCAATAAAAAAGGCGAACCGGAGTTCGCCCTTCTCGAGAATGCTGGCGGAGTGGACGGGACTCGAACCCGCGACCCCCGGCGTGACAGGCCGGTATTCTAACCAACTGAACTACCACTCCTTTTGTACATCTTCTGCAACGATCGAGACGCGAGCAGTGCAGCCGCTTATTCCACCAATTGTTTCAATCATTTGCACGAAACTGGCGGTTATGTGCCGACTAAATACGGGTCAACACAACGGGAAAGCGGCGCGCCGGAAGGTTTGATCAACATCCTGCCAGCCTTGCTCCACAACCGTTTGCTCGATCGGGGACGAAGTATACAACGAAAAGTCAGACGATGCGGAATTTTATCACGCTACCGTCCCCCTACTCCCTGCGACGCGGCTACATCGATTGGCTGCTCGCCTGGAATCCGCAGCGGCTCGATCTTGCCCACGATCACGAGATAACTGAACGCGCCAAGGAAACAGAAACCGCCCGCAACAATCAACGGAATGGTGAACGAGCCTTTAGTGAGTGCAAGCATCAGGCCGGTGAACGTGGTGATCACAATGCCCGCGAGGTTCGACGCGAAGTTCTGGATGCCGCTGATCGATGCCACGTAATCCGGGGTCGGCGCCACATCGCCGGGAAGCGACCAGATGCTGGCAGCCGCGAACGCGAGGCTGCCATACGCGACTCCAAACGATGCCAGCATCACATAGATGCTGGTGGTGAACGCCGACAGCGTGATGATCGACGAAAGCAGCATGCCGCCGACCATGCAGGTCTTACGCGACTTCGTCAGGCTCCAGCCGCGCTTATAGAGCGCATCCGAAACGATGCCGCCCAGCCAGCCGCCGGGTATTGAAATGAGCGCGGGAATCATGCCGAGCGTGCCGAGCGACTTGAGCGAAAAACCGCGCGTCTGCACGAGATAACTCGGGAACCACGTGATGAAAAAATAGATCACGAAGTTCAGGCAGAAGAAGCCGAGCATCATGCCCCACAGCGTGCGATGCCTGAAAAGCGAGGCCCACGTGATGTTCCGGTCACCCGTTTTGTCGCGCGGCGCAGGCGTTACATTTTCTTCGCCGGTCAGATCGCCGCGCGACGGATTGCGGTAGATCACGAACCAGCCCAACACCCACAGCAGGCCCACGGCGCCGGTTGCGACGAACGATGCTTCCCAGCCAAAGCCGCTGATGATCAGCGCGACGATCGGGATGGAAAGTGCGGAGCCGACTCGCGAGCCGCTATCGAAGATGCTTGTCGCGAACGCGCGTTGCGCCGGCTTGAACCATTGCGCGACGAGCTTCGCACACGCCGGATAAGCGCCCGCTTCGCCCACGCCGAGCATCAGGCGGCAGCCGAACATGCCCGCCACGCTCGAGGTTGCGGCGGTGAGTGCGGTGAATATGGACCACCATCCGACTGCAAGCGGCAATGCGATGCGCGCGCCGACTTTATCGACGAACCAGCCGAACGGCATTTGCATCAGCGCGTAGGTCCAGAAGAAGCCGCTCATTACAAGGCCCATTTGCGCGGGACCGATGTTGAGCGCCTTCTGTATCTGAGGGGCTGCAACGGCCAAGTTCGCACGATCGACGTAATTGATCGCGATTGCCAGGAAACATAGAAATATGACCATCCACCGCATCTTGCGCATGCTTTGTCTCCTCCGGTACGGCTCGTTTTTTTATCTACGATGCTCGGGTTCAGCGATGCTGCGAGCGAGCGCAGGATCGGCCCGGCGTGCATGATGCGTGATGGGTGCGTGCTCGCCGGGGCGTTACATGCTACTCGCTAAATGCGGGTGTCTGCACAGGCGGAGTCGCGGGTCAGGGTGTTCCCTGAGCCATAGCTTAATGCTTACAACAAGAAAGCTTTTGCGCGTTTGGTCCCGACTCCAACACGGTCCATGCTCCCTCAAGAACTCTTGCATATCTCGTGAAGCGCATTGAGCCTGCGTACTGGATCGGCTACGTACGGATTCGATTCATCCCACGCATAGCCCGCCAGCACCGCGCTGATAAAACGCTGGATATGCGGCGTTTTATGCGGATAAAAAATGATGTCCTGCAGCTCACCCGTGTACCACCGTTCGACAAATGCGCGGAAGGTATCAATCCCTTTTCGCAGCGGCGCGTCGTACTCTGCCTGCCAGTCGGGAGTTTCGCCATTGAACTGCCGCTCCAGCGTTTGCACCGCCAGATGCGCGGAGCGAAGAGCGATCGTCACGCCCGATGAAAACACAGGATCGAGGAACTCTCCCGCGTTACCGAGCAGCGCGTAACCCGGACCATGCAGCCACTCGACGTTCGCTGAATAACCGCCGATATGCCGCACCGGCATCAGGAACGGCGCCTCGGCGATGAGCGCGTTAAGTGTCGGCTCCTGCTGGATCAGCGCGCGCAGCTTTGCATCGCGTTCGTTCTCGGGACAGTCCAGGAAACTCGCCTCGGCTACGCACCCGACCGACGAGCGGCCGCCTGCGAGCGGAATCATCCAGAACCAGACATCGCGATGCTCCGGATGCGTTGCGACGCAGATCTTGTTCCGGTCCGTAACGCCAACCGGGATGCCGTCGCGCACATGCGTAAAGATGGCCGCACGCGTGGGCATCCGCGTGGGCGCTTCGAGGTTCAGGAGACGCGGCAATACACGGCCGAAGCCGCTGGCATCGAGTACGAAACGGGCGTTCACCTGGTATGCAATGCCCGCTTCATCGATCACGTCCAGCACCGGCGCAGTGCCGGTTTGCATCGCTTGCACGGTGTGGCCGAAACGCACTTCGGCGCCCTGCTTCGCGGCGCACTGGATCAGCAGGTCGTCGAATACCGCGCGTTCAACCTGGTACGTCGTGCCCCATCCGGGCGTGTGTTTATCGCGGAAGTCGAAGGAGAACGACTGGTCGCGATGAATAAAATGCGCGCCGTTCTTGTACTGGAACCCGGCCTCGACAACCGCCCGCAGCATGCCGGCCGCTTCAAGGTAAGCCATGCTTTGCGGCAACAGGCTTTCACCGATAGAAAAGCGCGGAAAATGCTGGCGCTCAAGCACGAGCACCGAACGGCCCGCTTTTCGCAACAGCGCGGCCGCGACTGCCCCCGAGGGCCCCGCGCCGATGATGGCGACATCGACAGTCGTGTCTTGCTTCGAAGAATCAGTACTCAAGGGTGCCTCGCTTAAAGACATGAAGCTGTGTGCGTAATCTCGTGGGTCGATCATTGTGTGGATCATGTGTTCGGATCAACTTTCAAGCTCTTGCTTCTATGCGTGCCATGCTTGCCAGTACAATGACGTGCGCCCTGTTTGCATCCTTTCGCATCCTTTGTTGCCGGAGAGAAAATCGTGTCGTCATCCGAAATATCCAGCGTTGCCTTCGTGCCGGAGACGGCCTTCGGATTGTGGTTTCTTCGCACCGCCACGTGGGAACATCACGTGCTGCGCGTAGCCATCAACGACCTCAGGCGCCTGGCCGATTTCTCCCTGCCCGCGGCGCCTGTGATCGTCGATGTGGGATGCGGGCAAGGTCAATCGTTCCGGCTGCTCGGCAACGCGTTCAGGCCCGGCCGGATCATAGGAGTGGATTTCCATGAGCCTTCGCTTGCCGAAGCCCGCAGCGCAGCGCGGGCTTGCTCGCGAGAAGACGGCTGGGCGATGCAGATCGAGTTGCTGCATGGTGACTGCGCACGCCTGCCCTTGCCCGACGCAAGCGCTGACATCGTGTTCTGCCATCAGACCTTTCATCATCTCGTCGATCAAGGCCGCTCCCTCGCTGAATTTCGCCGCGTGTTGAAACCCGGCGGGGTCTTGCTGTTCGCCGAATCCACCGACGCGTATATCAAGTCGTGGGTGATCCGTCTGCTGTTCCGTCATCCCATGCACGTGCAAAAAAGCGCCGACGGTTACCTCGATATGATCCGCAACGCTGGCTTTGCATTCGGTCCACAAAACGTTTCCATGCCTTACTTGTGGTGGAGTCGTGCAGCGGACTTCGGACTTCTTGAACGGCTTGGATTGCATCGGCCGCTGCCGGGCAAGCGTCGTGAAACGCTGGTCAATGTGGCTGCGATCAAGGCCGATTGAATCGGCCCTCAAGCTGCGCTATCCCACGGTATTCGACGTTATTGCCCGTCAAGCACAACAAGATCGCCACGCACTCGCAAGGTCGCCGCGCTGGGGCTCACGCCACATGTGAACTCCGTAGCCGACGACGATTCAGTGCTATGAAAACTCGTCCCCACATTGATAACGGCGTTCGCGTGACGATCCCGGGCAGTCGCTCGTAGCTTCTCCAGCGCAGCGGCGAGCGCACGGTTGCATGCCGCATCCTGGCCATTAGTCTCACGCGCGATACGCACCGACTCAGTGGTTCGCCCAAGCTGACTCTGCACGGCAGGATGATCCTGAGAGCCGAAATACAACGCGACCTGCGCGCCCGGCGCGGACTGAGTTGATTGTGCAACCACCGGCGCAAGCGGCAACGACTTCACCTGTGTTGCACATCCCGACAGCGTCGCTACGACCACCATCAGCCCTCCAAACGCAAACTTGCTCTTCATCGTGTTTCCCCGGTTAGTTTTTGTTACGGTCATTGTTTCAGCGGACCTTTTCAAGCGCCCTTCCACGCATCGAAGATGAGACTCGCGCAACTGCCGCCGAAGCCGAATGAAATCGACATCGCGGTGTCTATCTTCATCGGCCGCGACGTGCGCACGAGCGGCATGCCGTTCACGCGAGCATCGAGCATTTCTATCGGTCCCGTTCCGGCGACAAAACCATCGCGCATCATCAGCATGGCGTAGATTGCCTCGTGCACGCCACAGGCTCCAAGCGGATGCCCGGACAATCCTTTCGTCGATGAAAACAACGGGATGTCGTCGCCAAATACATCGCACAACGCATGCAGTTCTTCGACATCGCCAAGCGGTGTGGAGGGTGCGTGCGTGTTGATATACGACGGACGTGTACCCGCTTCATCGAGTGCACTTCTCATGGCGCGCGCGATGCCCGGCGCGTGCGGACTCACCATGCCCGCACTATCCGTGCAATGGCCGAAGCCTGTCAGCTCGGCATGAATACGTGCGCCTCGAGACAACGCATGGTCCAGCGACTCAAGCACCAGCACGCCACCGCCGGATGCAATCACGAAACCATCGCGCGTGCTGTCATAGGGACGCGAGGCATGTTCCGGTGCGTCGTTAAAACGCCTCGACAATGCGCCCATTGAGTCGAACATCAGCGTCATGTTGTCGTGCAGACCTTCGCTGCCGCCCGCGAGTACGATCTGCTGGCGGCCGGTCTGGATCAGTTGCATTGCCTGGCCGATCGCAAGGACTGACGTGGTGCAGGCCGACGACGGCGAATAGGTCATGCCCTCCAGCCCGAACACCTGAGCCACGTTCGCCGACGTGGTGCTGCCCATCACCTGCGGGACCGTATACGGCGGCACCTTTTCGATACCGCGCGCGTGCGCAATTGCCATCGCTGCGTCGTACGCTGCGATGGTTCCGGTGCCCGAGCCGATCACCGCGCCGGCGTTCGGCGAACGCAGCAAGGAGGGATCGAGGTTGGCATCGTGTACTGCTTTGCGCGCCGCATGACACGCAAAACGCGCCGTGTCACCCATGAAGCGTTCGAGCTTGCGATCGAATGGCGGCTCGCCTGCTATCGCCGCTACGCCGGCCACCTGACTTGCGAGACCGCGTTCACGCCATGCATCGACGCGCGTAATACCGCTTCGGCCCGCGTGCAGCGCAGCGGAAACTTCATCGAGCGTATTACCTAGGCACGACACGATGCCCATGCCCGTCACGACTACGCGTGACAAGCCACGGGACGTCGATGAATGACTCCCGCTCATGGCACGCGCCTGAAAATCAACGACGTATTGATACCGCCGAATGCGAAGTTGTTACTCATGACGTAGTCGGCATCAATGGTGCGCCCGCTATCCACGATGTAGTCCAACTGCGCACAAGCCGGATCGACTTGCGTCAGGTTGAGCGTGGGCGCATACCAGTTGCGCTTCATCATCTCGATGGTCCACCACGCCTCCAATGCGCCGCACGCACCCAGCGTGTGGCCCACGTAACTCTTCAGCGAACTGATTGGCACACGCTCACCGAAGGTCTGCGCCGTTGCGTGGCTTTCGGCTACATCGCCGCGATCTGTCGACGTGCCATGCGCGTTGACGTAAGCAATGGCTTCAGCCGGAAGCCGTGCATCGCGCAGCGCGAGCTGCATGGCGAAGGCCATGGTGTCGGCCGATGGCTGCGTCATGTGCGCGCCGTCCGAGTTGCAGCCAAAGCCTGCTATCTCCGCATGAATCCGCGCCCCGCGTGCAAGCGCGTGTTCATATTCTTCAAGCACCAGGGTCGCTGCGCCTTCACCGACCACGAGACCGTCGCGGGCGACATCAAAGGGACGCGGCGTGAGATGCGGTTCGTCGTTGCGCGTGCTCGTCGCATAAAGCGTGTCGAACACTGCGACGGCCGGCCCCGACAATTCTTCCGCGCCACCGGCGAGCATCAGCGTCTGCTTACCCGCCGCGATCATCTCGTACGCGTAACCAATCGCCTGGCTGCCAGACGCGCACGCGCAGGACGTTGGCACAATGCGGCCCTTCAGGTCCCAGAACAGGCTCACGTTGACGGCCGTGGTGTGCGGCATCATCTGCACGTAGCTGTTCGAGGTCACGTCGCTCATCGAACCGGTTTCGATCATCTTGCCGAATGCACGAATCGGCTGGACCGATCCAGACGACGAACCGTAGGCCACGCCCATGCGGCCGTCCCTGATCGTGAGGTCATCGGCGAGACCTGCATCGGTGAGCGCCAATTCGCTTGCACGCACCGAATAGAGGGACACAGGTCCCATCGAACGGGTTTTCTTGCGCGGGTAATGAGCCGGCGTGGTGAAGCCGGGCAACGGGCACGCGAGCCGCGTATGCAGCAACTCGAAGTAGTCCCATTCGGGCATTCGGCGCACGGCATTTCGACCGCTTCTCAAGTTCGCTTCGATCTCGTCCCAGGCGTTGCCGAACGCCGTGACGCCAGCCATGCCGGTTATGACTACGCGCTTCATCAGATCATCCCGCCATTGACACCGATCACCTGCCGCGTGATGTACGAGGCCGCGTCCGACATCAGGAAACTCACCACGGATGCAACTTCGGCTGGTTGCCCGACGCGGTTCATCGGCACCGTCTTCAGTGCTTGCTCGAGCGGCACGCCATCGAGCATGCCGGTATCGATCAAGCCGGGCGCCACGCAATTGACAGTGATGTTGCGCGTCGCAAGTTCGACGGCGAGCGCCTTCGTGGCGCCGATCAGTCCGGCCTTCGCCGCGCTGTAGTTGACCTGGCCACGGTTACCCATCACACCCGAGACCGAGGCGATCGTCACGATACGACCGCCCTGCTTCGCGCGCACGAGCGGCATGGTCAATGGATGCACGACGTTATAAAACGAGTCGAGACCGGTTTCGATCACGATGTCCCAGTCCTCTTCGGTGAGCGCCGGGAACGCCGCGTCACGCGTCACGCCCGCGCTACATACGATGCCGTAATACGCGCCATGACTCGCCACATCGGCCTCCAGCACTTCGCGGCATGCGGCGCGGTCGCGGACATCGAATTGCAACACTCGCGCCGTGCCGCCCTGCGCGGCAATACCGGTCGCGACCGCTTCCGCTTCAGTGCGGCCGCTGCGGCAATGCACGGAGACTGTGAAGCCGTCTGCCGCGAGTTGATACGCTATTGCGCGGCCGATGCCACGGCTTGCGCCCGTTACAAGGACACGCCGGCTCATGATCCGAAACTCCCAACAATAAACGACTGAAAGTCAGCCGGTTGATACACCTTGATGACTGCCTCGGCGCAGCACACCGGGCTGTGCTTCCGGTCGAGCTTCTGGTCGTAATGGATCGAGCATTCGTACGCGCCGTGGCCTTCTTCACCACGCAGCAGTTCTTTTGCTTCGATGCGCAAGCGCGCGCCGCGAGCGAATACGGGCACATGTGCCTCGTATCGGCGCGATCCGAGCAGGACGCCGGGACGTGCCCGGCCGCCTGCGCGCATCGCGAGTATGGCTACGTGCGCGGCAATGGCCTGCGCCATCAGTTCGATCCCGATCCACGCCGGCACCGAACCGTCTTCGTCGGCGTACCAGGCATCTGCTCTCACGCTTGCATAAGCTGTCACGGTTTCGTCCGTGCAGGCGCTGACCGCGTCGAGCAGCAACATCGTGCCCCGGTGCGGCAAGATGGTTTCAATGGAGCCAAAGCTGTCGTTATTCATAGAGGTCGTCACGGTCATCATCGACCGAGTATCAGGCTGACGTTGCTGCCGCCAAATGCAAACGAATTGCTCATCACGTACTGCGCGCCCGCCGTGCGGGGCAGATAACGCTCGCTCTCGACGAGGTCAAGCGGCGGCAGCGCCGGGTCGGCCTCGCCGTCCCACAGATGACGCGGCAAAGCGACATCGTCGTGTGCAAGCGTGAGCCAAGCCAAGCCCAGTTCCGTCGCGCCCGCGGCGCCCAGTTGATGCCCGGTCAGCGGTTTGGTGCCGCTCGCCGCAACGCCTGCGCGGAACACCCGCGCCATCAGATGCGCTTCCATGTCGTCGTTCTTGCGCGTCGCGGTCGCATGGAGATTTACATAGCCGATATCAGCCGGCACAAGACCGGCATCCGCCAATGCGGCGCGCAATGCGATCTCACCGCCCGCGCCGTGTGGATCAGGTGCGGAAATGTGATGCGCATCACTCGATTCACCCGCCCCCGCGAGTACGACTGCGCCCTCGTCGCGGCTCATCAGGAACACGGCGGCACCCTCGCCCACGTTGATCCCGTTGCGATTGCGGCTCATGGGATTGGAGCGGACCGAACTGGTCGATTCGAGCGACGCGAAGCCTTGCACGGTCAGTTCGCATAACGAATCGACACCGCCGACTACAACTGCATCGCACAAGTGCAACTGGAGCAAGCGACGCGCGGAAACGAACGCCTTCGCGCTCGACGTGCACGCGGTCGAGATCGTGAACGCCGGGCCGTGAATGTCCAGCGCTGCTGCGGCGAACGGCGCCACCGTGCCAATTTCAACTTGCCGATAGTCGAAGCTCACCGGCAATTTTCCGGCTTGTGCCTGATACACGAACGCAGCCTCGGCCGCCTCGATACCCGATGTGCTCGTGCCAAGCACCACACCAATCCGATGCGCGCCGTAACGCTCCCGAGCGGCTTCTACCGCCGGCGCGATCTGCGCGAGCGCAGCGAGCAGCAGCCGATTATTGCGGCAGTCGTAACGCGCGAGTGAGTCCGGAGGCGCGAGAGTAAGCGGTGCGATCACGCTGCCGGCAAACGTATCGCCAATGCCGGTATGGATCGTTCGCATGCCCGGCGCAATGCCGGCTGCGAGCGCCGGCACGATCGTGTCAATGGTGTCGCCCAGCGCATTGATCATCCCCAGCGCATGCAGATAAACCCGTGGCCCGTTCATGCGGCCCCCCTTCGTTCAGATGGCATGCCTATCGGCGCAAGCAGCACCGATACCGCGATACCAAGTGCAAGCGTCGCGCCGAAACTCCGCAACGCGGGCATCGCGCTCATGGCGAGCAGGCCGAACGAAAGCAGGGTTGTTGCCGCCGACAGCAGCACGCCTGTCCACACCGCGCCAAGATTGGCATCCGGGCGCGCGGCGCCCTCGCGCAGGAACACGGCATAGTTTGCGCCTACCCCGAGCACGAGCATTAACGCGAGCCAGTTAAACAGATTCAGCGGCACGCCTGCATAGCCGAATACGGCGAGCGTCACCCCAACCGCGAGCAAGACGGGCAGCGTGACGACAACGCCGCCGAGCGGCCGGTAGCGCACCATCATCAGCAAGAGGACGCTTAGCAACGCGCCTGCCAGCCAGATGCCGCTATCGACACGATAAGCGCCGAACAGCGCCGACACGCTCGCGGCTTTATCGACGAACAAGACGCCCGGTAATGTGTGTGCCGTGGAGATCAGCACAGGCTCGTTCGCAGGCGTCACGCCCTGCGGAATCACGACGGCGGCATAACCGCCCGACGTCGATGCCGGATCGACTCTGCCGAGCCACAAGTGACGGAATGGCTGCGACCACGGCGCTGCAAGCCAGCTGTCGATGGTCAGCACCGCGTGGTCCGACTTCGCGTAGGCCGCAAGCCATGCGTCAGCGACTTCATCGCGGAAACCCGCTTGAACGAGCGTCGCGCGTAACGCGGACGGATCGTTGAACACGCGTTGGCTGAGCAGCGTATGGTCTTCGTCCTGCCGCTTCGCCGACGGGACGAATGATGTTATCGATTGCCAACTGCTCAGCTTGGCCGCGCCCGTCAAGCCGTCGAGTTTCGCGCCCAGCGCTTCAGCACGCTCCAGCACGACCTCAGATGTCGCGCCGCGCACGACGAAAAACTGTGAGCTGTTATCGAAACCGACCGCGTCGCGCACCTTCTGTTCCTGCGCCATGAGCACAGGATCGCGCTGGATCAACACGTGGATGTCGTCGTCGCTCGTGAGTCGAAGCCAGCCGGGCACGGAAACAATCAACAGGAGAGCCGCCACGCCCCATGCCCGCCGGCCGCCGATCACTAGGCGCCATCCGTCAAGCAGACGCGCCGCCCCGGCGAATACGCGCTGCGGACTGCGCTTGGGCGCACGGACCAGTAATGCTGGCAACAGCCACAGCACTGATGCGAAAGCGGTACAGATACCCACAATCGCGAAACACGCGATCTGCTTGAGCGCAGGGAACGGCACCCACGTGAGGATGGCGTAACCCAGCAAGCTTGTTGTCAGCGCGACCATCAGTGCCGGCCGCACGGCGCGCACGCCGCGCTGCGCATCCCATTCACGCCCCGCACCTAGATAGACGACGAAGTACTGAATCGAATAGTCGACAGCTTCGCCGATCAAACTCGCGCCGAACACGAGCGTCAGCAGATGCAGCTTGCCAAATATCAACATGGTGGCGGCAAGCGCGCAGACAATGCCGAGCGCCGTCGAAACAAAGCCGAGCAGGATCAGTCGCGGTGAACGGAACACCCACAACATGAGCAACGCGATCCCGCAGAGCGACGCGATACCGATCAAATGCACTTCGCGCTCCGAAGCAGCGCGTGCCGCTTCCGCGTAAAAGACAGCGCCGGTGCGGGCTAAAGTGACATCGGGGAAACTTTGCTTTAGGGTTCCTTCGCCGCGAGCTACAGCATCATGGACCGCATGCTGGATCTTCGATTCGTAAGCCGAACCAGGCAACGTCGCCATCACAAGAACACTGGTCGCATTACCTCGATGCGCCACGAGCAAACCGTCTTCAACCTCCAGGTTCGACGTCGCCAGCGGCAAGCCCGCAAGCCAATGTTCCAGCCAGCCGAACGGATCGTCGGCGAGTTGAGTGGCGAGGCCACTGCGCAGCGGACTATAGAGGCGTCGCGCGAGTGTGTCGTGTAACGAGAGCGTGCCGTCTGCGAGCGCGACGCGATCAGCCGACGCAAGCAAGCCGAATCGATACGGCATGTACAGCCCGGCAATTTTCGATATATCGAATGGCGGCAGCTCCGCTGTCACCGAGCCGAACGCTCCGCTTGCCGACAACATCGCTCCAAGCTGTTTCGCCGCGGCTTTGGCGTGCGCTGCGTCGTTGCTGGTGACGAGGAACACCGTCCGATCACCCAACGCGGTCGCCAGGGTATCGACGGCTTTCTCAGCGACCGGATCCGCTTCGGTTGCGGGTAACAATGCAAGCAGGTTCGTCTGCAGCGGCGACGGCCCGGCAAATCGCAACACGCAATAAAGCGTAGCGGCGAGCGCAAGCAAAAGCCAACCAACGCGCATGCCCCATGCCGGTTTAGCGACCCGTGATTGAGGCACCTGCATTACGGCGCTCCGAACAGCGTGCGATCGGCTGGCGGCAACTCCGTCACCGCCGCGCTGTTCGCAAAGTCGATGCGTGTCACATCGCCATTCGCGAGCGTAATGCGCAGCGCCTGCAAGTAGTCGCCGCCGCTCATCTCCAGGCCCTTGATCGATTGGGCAAGTTGCGGTTGATTCGGCGTCAGTTGCATACGCCATTGCGCCGGTGTGCCGTCCGCGTGCACGTCGAATTGTGCGTAGAGCGCAGAGAGATCGCCACCCAGCATCGCGCGCATCATCCGAGAAACCTGCGCCACGCCACGCACGCCGTTGCCGCTGTTTGTGTTCGTGCGCTGGCCATTGGCATTGACTTCACTTACGCCAGAATCCGTGATGACGTAGGTCGCTCTGTACGGTGTATCGATCTGCCAGATCACACCGCGTTCACGAAAGAAAACCAGCGAGCCCGTGCTGACGAGCGGCTGTTTCATCGCGGCAAGCGTTTGGGTTTGCGTGAACTGCGCGCGCACGCCCTTCGCTTGAGCGAGATGCCCTGCTATCTGCGAAACGAGGCCGGTGTCGCTTGCGGATGCTGGCTGCGCCGCGAACACGGGCGATGCCAGGGCAATGAGCCCAGCCGCCACGACACTGCGCAAACTCAACGTGCCCATGCGCGCTCCAGCTTCTCGAATACCACGGGCGGCGACACGAACTGCAGTTCCTGCGTCGCAGCCTCGATAGCAACCTGGATCGTATAGCCCTTCGTCAACCGCTCGCCTGAAGCGGCATCGACGATCTCGTAGCCAATTTTCAGGCGGTTTTCATATTCCAGCAATTGCGCGCGTACCTCGACCCGCTGACCGTAGATGGCCGGACGCACGTACTTGAGATGCACTTCAACGATGGGCCAGAGATACCCCGACGCCTGCATCTCGCGATAGTCGTAGTCGAACAAACGCAGCAATGCGGCCCGGCCGATCTCGAAGTATTTCAGGTAGTGGCCATGCCAGCAGACATTCATGGCATCGACGTCGTGGAACGGTATCTCAACGCCCGCGCTCGCCGTCAGGATCCTGGGGGTCGCAGCTTCACTCATGCTGATCCTCTCCACCGTAGCCCCCGACCAGATCGCACGCCGCGATCCGCGCAGTCAATGCGCGCAGGTCGCTTTCGAGCGCGCGGTCTTCATCGACGAACGGCGATTCAGCCGTCACGCTCTCCATGAATGCAAGCAACGGCGGGGGAACGGGTGTCGTATTGTTGACGAGCAGACGCAAGCGCGCAGCCTGCACGGTCGCAAGCGTATGGGCCGCTGCGACTTGCTCCGTCAACTCCAGTATCCGCAGGCAATCGCGTGCGGCGATCGTGCCCATGCTCACCTTGTCCTGGTTATGCGCTTCGGTCGAACGCGAGAACACGCTCGCGGGCATGGTCAGCTTGAGCGCTTCCGCAGTCCACGCCGACGACGATATCTGCACCGCCTTGAAACCGTGATTGATCGACGCGCGCTCAGGTGCTGCGCCCGACAGGCTGCGCGGCAGGCCGTTGTTGAATTTATCGTCGACGAGCAGCGCCAGTTGGCGATCCATCAGGTCGGCAAGATTCGCGACCGCCACTTTCAGCGCATCCATCGCGAACGCAATATGGCCGCCGTAGAAGTTGCCGCCATGCAGAACGCGTTCGCCATCGGCATCGATCAGCGGGTTGTCGTTGGCGCTGTTCAGCTCGTTCTCGACATCGCGACGCACCCATGTCAGCGCATCGCGTGCCACGCCAATGACGTGCGGTGCACAGCGGATGGAATAGCGATCCTGCAGGCGATGCCCCGGCGTGTCCTCACGGCCCGCGAGATCCTCGCGGATCCATGCGGCGGCTTCCGCCTGCCCTGCGTGTGGTTTGACTTCGAATAGCATCGGGTCGAAGTGCGCGGCGCGGCCGTCGAGCGCGACGGTGGACAACGCGGTCAGGCGTGCGGCGAGCCGCGTCAGATGACCGGCTCGGGCGAACGCAAGGCACGCGAGGCCCGTCATGACCGCCGTGCCGTTCATCAACGCAAGCCCTTCTTTCGGGGCGAGCGTGAGCGGTGCGTGACCAAGCTTGGCCCAGACGCTGCGGGCATCGCATAACTCGTCGCGGAACCGCACGTCGCGCTCGCCAACCAGCGCGGCCGCCACGTAGGACAGCGGTGTCAAGTCACCGCTCGCCCCCACCGATCCCTCCGACGGAATCCTTGGCAGCACGCGATGATTGATCAGGTCTGCGAGCCTTTCAAGCAGGACGTGCCGTACTCCCGAGAACCCGTATGCCAGCGAATTGAGGCGCGCGGCGATGACGGCGAGCGTCTGCGCGTCGTCGAGATGCTGGCCCATGCCGCAGCCGTGATAACGCAGCAATTGCAGGGGCAGGACTTCGACCAGTTCCATGGGGACATCGACCACGCAAGAGTCGCCGTAACCGGTGTTGACGCCATAGACGGTTGCGCCCTCGGCCAGATGACGGCGCAAGAAATCGGCGCCGCGGTCAATACGTGCGCGCCACGCCGCATCGGCGCTCAGCGCGACAGGCGTTCGCTGATTCGCAATCGATACAACCTCTTCAATCGTCAGCCGCCTGCCGCCGATGACAACCGGTTCTTCGGTGGGGATGATAGTTAGCTTGCCTATCTTTCCGCTCGGATCATGTTCGGCCATTCGCGCCTCCAGTGCCATTACCGTTGCCATTGGGACGCGCCCAGAAATCGAAAAAATTGAACCATTGATAAGGCGCCTTGCGACAATAGTGTTCGAGGCGCGATGCATAACGCTGTGCCCACGCCGCGAGATGCTGCGCACGTTCGCGGCGCGGCAACTCGATGCGCTCTGCGAACGGCTCGAAATAGAGCTTGTATCCCTGCTCTTCCTTCAGGCAGAAAAACAGGTACACGGGGCAACCGAGTGCATGGGCCAACACATACGGACCTTGCGCGAAAGGCGCCGTCGAGCCAAGAAACTGCGCCTCGGTCGTGCGGCCGGAATCATGCGCGGGCACGCGGTCGCCCACGATCACCAGCAGCTCGCCTGCTTCCACCCGATCCTGCATCATCATCGCCGTCTCGGGGCCGAAGTCGCTGACCTCGACCAGTCGTTGCGCGAAGTTGCTATTCGCCGATGCCAGCACGCTGTTGAAACGGCGCGCGTGCTCCGTATAGACAACGGCGGTGATCTTCGCATGCGCGCCGCGCGAGGCAAGCGCCCGGGTCATTTCGAGGTTGCCGAGATGCGCGCCGATTACCAGTGCGCCACGGCCGCTGGCGCTCAGCGCTTCGAACGCGGCGGGGTCGTCAAACTTGATGTCATCCATGTTGACGCGACCCGACCACGCAGCGAGCTTGTCGAAGCCGGATCGCGCGAAGGCCAGCATATGTTTATATGCGGACCACCATCCTGGCCGTGGCGTTCCATCTTGCGGCGCGGCTTGTTGAAGGTGCGTGAAGTAGCTGCGCGATGCAGTACGTGCGCGGCCACCGGTCAACAAGAAATAAGCGACGATCGGATGCAGCCACAACGCGGTAAAGCGCGTGCCGAAGAGACGGCAGCTGAGCGCGAGCAAGGACATGCCGAGATGGCTGCCGCGTTCCGCGAGTTGCCACCAGTGCTGCTCGTTTTCCTTCGAAGACGCCGCCGATGCGCGCGGTATCAATTTATGCCCAAGCAGCATGGGCAGCCGCAGCAGCATGCCCACGACGAGCCGCGTATGAGTGCGGCTGATGCGAACGTTGTCCCATAGCACGTCGAAGTGTGAAACACCGTCGCTTGCATAGGTGACGCGCGTCGGGATCGAACGAAATGCTGTCCGGCGCCAGTACAGCCGCACCAGTATCTCGATGTCGAAATCCATTCGCGTCGGCAACTTCACGTGATCGATCAACTCGCACACCACGTCGAGCGGATACAGGCGAAAACCGCACATCGAGTCGCGGATCGTGAACGAGAGCGTTTCGATCCAGACCCATACATGCGTCAGGTAACGCCCGTAGAGACGCGACTTCGGTACGGAGTCGTCGTAGACAGGGCGGCCGAGAATCACAGCACGAGGTTCCGCGCGCGCGGCTTCGATGAAGCGCGGTACATCGGCGCTGTCATGCTGTCCGTCCGCGTCGATCTGCAAGCCATGCGTGAAGCCCGCCTTCCGCGCTGCCCGCAAGCCCGCCATCACGGCTGCGCCCTTGCCGCCGTTCTCGGGCAAACGAATCAGCGTGAGCGTGTCCGCGTATTGTTGCTGAAGCGCAGCGAGCACATTCTGGGTAGCCTGGTCGCTGCCGTCATCGACGATAAAAAGCGGCAACCCATGCATGCTGAGATTCGCGACGGTCGCGCTGATCGCGTCCTTGTGGTTGTAGATCGGGATGATGATGCACGACACAACGCTCATGCCGCCCCCCGATAAACGATGACACCCGACGTGCAATCCCGTGCACCCAGCCGATACGCAAACTGCACACGCCGGCGCACCGCGTCATGCGTCAATGTGAGATCGAGCAGCGCGCCCGGTGGCACCGGCGCCTTGAATTTCAACTGCTCGATCGATGCCAGCATGCGTACGCCCGGCACTTGCTCGGCCGCCAATCGCATCGCCCAGTCGATCTGTACAACGCCCGGCAGGATCGGCAAACCGGGGAAGTGGCCGGCAAAATGCACGAGTGTAGCCGGCACGCGAAGTTCGTAATGCAACGCGGTGTCGCTGCGTGCTTCGGAAAGCACTTCCACACCGTCCGCGCGTGCATCGAACGCTGCGGCAACGGCCGCCGCCGGCAACTTGCCTCGGGCATCGAATGGAAGCGCGAACCGGAAGCGCCAGAAACGCGGCAGCACGACGATATCGAAATATGCCGCAAGGTGGCGGCGCAGGATCTTGGCGAGCGCCACGCGGCCTCGTTCGAGAAGTGCTTCGCTACCCGCTTCGGTGAGCGCGACAACTGCGCCAACACGCTCGCGCGATATCCCTTCAAGTGACACGACCGCCGCCTGCGCCACATACGGATGCAGCCCGAGGCGGGCTTCAAGTTCGGGCAGCGACACGCGCTTGCCATCGAGCTTGATCACGCGGTCCAAGCGGCCCTGCAGGCGAAAGCGCCCGTCCTCGTCGAACGCGATGATGTCGTCGGTGCGATGCCAGTCGTCGTGGCCCAGATGCGGTGAACGGAGATTAAGCGCACCGTCGTCACCGCGATTGATCTCGACACCATTCAACGCTTGCCACGCGTCCGTCTGATCCTGCCGGCGCCATGCAATACCGCCCGTCTCCGTGCTGCCGTAGATCTCGACCGGCGCCGCGTGGAAGGCCGCGGCATAGGTGGTCGCTGCGTCTGCCGCAAGCGGACCGCCCGATGAAAAAAACACACGCGGTGCGGGACTCAGGCTTGCGAAACCATCGAGTTCAGGCCAGCGCGACAGTTGCGCCGGCGTGGACACCACGACCGATGACCCGGGCCCGCATTGCGTCATTCGCGCCTGCAGATGTTGCGGTTCGATGCTGAGCGCGCGGTCAAATGCGCGGCCGGCCGCGAGAGGCCAGAACACGCGGAACAACAGCCCGTAGATATGATGATGCGGAACACTGCCGAGCACGGTTGCGTCGCCGACAAGCGTGCCCCACTGCGCCTCGAGCGTATGAACTTCAGCGTTGAATTGCGCGAGTGTCTTGGCGATAGGCTTCGGGGTGCCGCTGCTGCCGGAGGTGTACAGCGTGAGCGGCGCGTGCGGGTCGATCGATACCGAGAATCCAACGTGATCTGGTTGTGAAACCAGCGCAGGAATGTCCGCATCGGTTAGAACAGCGTCGTAGGCATTCGAGAGATCGGCCAGATAACCAGGCGCCGCATGCGCTGGAATAACCGGTTCCTTGGCCGACGCAAATAACGCAAACAGCGCGCAGGCGAAGTTGAACGGATCGTCGATACACAATGCATAACGTCGTGCCGGCTGTTCGCTTAAACGCGCGGCGATAGCTCGCACTCGTGCAAGGAACGTGGCGAAATCGAGTACGTCGGCGCGATCGCGGCAAACCGGCGTGCCGGCATCGCGACTGGCCGACAACAGATCGTGCAACGCGATCATGCCGCCTCCGAGCGCGCGGCTCTCGGCAGCACGGCCACGTAGCGCCATGCGATCTCACCAACCAGCAGCACGCCTATCAGGACATACGCGATCGCGCCGTTGTACAGCGACCAGGCAGCACGCGCCCATAACAACGCCGTATAGGCGGAAAATGCACCGTTCAGCGTGAAGAACACGCACCACATTTGCGTGACGTGGCGCGTGTAACGCACCGCATGCGCGCCAAGCTGGCGATTGCCCATGCGCGCGAATTTTTCGATCATCGATGGTCCGCGCGCAAGCGTCGCGCCGAACGCGACCAGCAGTCCGAGGTTCACAAACGAGGGATACAGATGCAACAGCAATTCACTGCCGGACACTACGATCGCAGCCGATGCGCAGCTTAGAAGGCCCGCTACGCACCAGTCGGTGGCGGTAAGCTGGCGCAGCGACGTCGCGAACGTACCCGTGCCGGCCCAGCGCTGCAGCCATAGCAGAGCGAACAACGCGGCGCCAATGTATCGCGGCTCGTCCCAGCGCCAGGCACACAGGATCATCAACGGGTACGCGACCTTCAGTGCAACTTGCAGAACCGCTCGCAGCCAGCCGCGGGGCCTGGCTTTCGAGTCAGAGCCGTCAGCTTCGGGCGCCACGGCGCCCTGCCCGACGGAACGTGAATGCTCCGCTTGCATCACCCCTGTTCCGCCAGCAACGATTCCACCGCACCGATCACATCGCCGACCGTGCGTACCGACTTGAACTCTTCCGGCTTGATGCGCCGCCCGGTCATTTCCTGCAGCTTGATAGCGAGATCGACAGCGTCGATGCTATCGAGGTCGAGGTCCTCGTACAGATGCGCTTCTGGCGTCACGCGATCGGGCTCGATCGCGAAGTTCTCTTTGAAGATGGCGCGGATGCGCTCAAGGATCTCTGTCTCGGTCACGATTTACTCCCCTTTTCCCCGATGTCGTTCGTAGCGCTCAGCCCGCCTCGCTGGCTGTCGACCAGCGCGGCGAGTGTGCTGATCGAACGGAAGTGCTCTCGCGTGCGTTCGTCGTTCGCCGCAATCGTCAATTGATAGTGTTTGCGCAGCACGATGCCGATCTCGAGTGCATCGATCGAATCGAGCCCGATGCCATCGGTTTCGAACAGCGGCGCATCGTCGTCGATGTCGGCAGGCGTCAGGTCTTCCAGATCGAGTGCATCGATCAGAAGCTGCTTAATTTCCAGTTTCAAAGAATCCATAGTCGAACAGCCGCTGGTTAATGTGCGCCTCAATGGCGCTGGTCAAAGTACGCGCGGCAAGGGCCGGAGAAAAATCATGCGCCACGGGCCGGTCGGCCGCGACGCGCTCGAGCACGCTCACGCGGATGCGGAACGCCCGCGACGGCACGTCATACCAGCGCATCTGTTTGGTAAAGGCCGGCGGGTCGCAATCCATCAGCACGGGCAAGATCGGCGTGCCGGCCTTGAGGGCGATGTGCGCAAAACCGCGCGAGAATGCGTGCAACCGGTTCGGCGCGGGACTACGCGTGCCTTCCGGAAAAATGATCATGGTATAGCCCGCCGCGATCTGGCGGGCGCTGGCTTCAACGAGTTCGACCGGGTCGACGTTGCTCACGTATTCGGCCGCCCGCACGATACCCCAGAAGCAGGGATTACCCCAGTGCGCGTTCTTGACGACGCAACACGCGGAAGGCGTGAGCGCGAGCAGCACCACCACGTCGAGGTAGGTTGGATGATTGGCAACCACGATCACGGGGCCGGCGTCGCGCAACGCGGCAGCCCCAGAGACTTCCAGTTCCATTACGCCGACCCACTGCAAGAAGGCCAGTAACGCCCGGAAGAACCAGTGAATGATGGTCGTCACTACCCGCTGACGCGACGCGCGATGCGGCCACAGCCACGCGAGCGGAAACACGAGCACCGAGAACAGCAGTCCGCAGACGCCGAACACGACGAAACTCATGCCCGTGGCGACCAGCCGCCACCCGTGGTTAAGCCGCGCCATCATGCCAGCTCCAATGCCAGGTAGTGCCGGCGTGTTGCCATGTGGCGGGCGCTTTTGTGTCGAGACAGCGCTGGACCGCTTCGCTCTGCGTAAGGAAAGAGTCAGGCACGTCCGACAGGCTTCCCGCATCCGATAGTGTGCATGCGAGCAGTCCTGCCGCGCGGGTGTCGAGCAGGATCGCGAGCGCACCGCCTTGCACCTCGTCTTCAATCGTGCCGTAGTAGGTGGCATCGGCCGGCTCGTCCGCATAGACCAGCAGCACGGGCGACGACGGGTCCGCTTCGAACTGCGCATGCGCTTCGAGTAATGCAAACCCAAGGGTTTGCGCTCCGGCGGAAATTGCGCTGGCGGGCGAACGATCGCCACGGGCGATGCCGAATATGCCGGTCATTGCATTGAGGACGGACAGGTTGAAAGCGGTCGGCGACACCGGTTCGCCCGTGCTGATGGCGCGCAGGATGTCTGTCGTGCGCCGCAGTTCACCATGCCGCGATGCGAACACCACGCGCACGCGCTCCCGCTCGGCCACGCAGTCATGCGCGACCTTGAGGGCGCTTCGGGACAGGCTGCTCAGACGACGGCGGACGATCGGCTCGATGAAGCTGATATCGGCGGTCGCCGCGGCTGCAGTGGCGGACCATCTGGCAACGGGCATGGTCCAGCGCAGATCGTGCATACGATGTTTACGATTTGAAAGGCACCAGCACTTCACCAGGATCCGCCTGTGCGGGCAGCACATGAATGAGGCCACTCCGTCCGGACGATATTCAACCGGCGCTCAGCGGAAAACTGGATATACCGATGTCTGTACTGACTTAACGGCAGTTTGTGCCGATTGTTTAATGCCATATTGGGGTACATGAGGCGGGTAAGTGATTATCCAGGCTTGCATCGGCTCCGCGTCGAGGGGCGAATCATACTGAAAATTGCTTGTTAAATCAGCCCGAAAACCAGTTGGGGTCTGCATCAGTCCCGCATACACGACAGAAAGTCATAATTGATCACAATGTCCCAAGCGAGATTCCACAGACACTATCGCCAATTTAACTGCCACACCCGCATTGACCAAATCTAAAAAGTTACGGGATGTGTGTACCGTTGGGTGTCTTGGCGGTCGTTTCCTCGGTCATCGGCCCGTTGATCTGGTCTTGTGGTGACCCGCTCAATAGTTTGGCTTCGTACAATGCGTAACGTCTCTTACCCAGCGGCGCGACGCGGCGTAATCGCGGTCTCATTTTGATCTTATGTCTGGCTCTCCCGTCGAGCTTAATTAGTAGGCTTCACGTAAGGTAATAAAGTGCAAGCCTTGCTTTTCGGCGGCGTCGAAGACGCGAGGTAATACTGAGAGCAAAACCGGTTGGCCGTCGTCGGTAACGGCGGCGCCTCCATCGTGGAGCAACAGGATGTCACATGGTGCCAGATCGCGAAGCAGCCGCCGGGTAACGATTTCCGGATTGCGCTCGCGGGTATCGAAGCCGCGCCGCGTCCAGGCTGCCAGCCTCAGATCGAGTTTTTGCAAGACGGGCTCCAGGAAAATATTGCGCAAGCCCGCCGGCGCGCGAAAGAACGCTGGCCGCTCGCCCGTGAGATCTGTCAGCGTGCGTTGTGACTCATCGATTTCACGGCTTAACGCCCCCATGCCCGTCACCGAAAACGTGTGCACATGCTTTTGCGAATGGTTCTCCACGCTATGCCCTCGCGCGACGATCTCGCGGGTCAGCGCGGGATGTCGGCGTGCGCGTTCGCCGATCAGGAAAAACGTCGCGCGAACCTGATGCGCATCGAGCAGGTCGAGAACCCGGGGCGTGACGAGCGGATCAGGTCCGTCGTCAAGCGTGAGCGCGATGGCGTTTGCATTGCGCGGGATGTCGGGCAAGCGCGTCCAGTTAGCGCCGAGCAGCGTTGAGCGCGGCCACAATCCCGCCGCCGTGATGGCCGCGTGGTTGACCGCCGTGCCGGCCAGCCACCATGGCCACGACGCCGGCGCGGTGGCGCAGCCCGCTAGTGCCACTGCATGCCAGGCCACCGAAACCTTCAGTGCAAGCGGGGATCCTGTCACGGGCCAGCGACGCTCGGAGGTTGCATCCGGATCGAGTTGCAGTCGCGGATGAAATTTGAGCATGCATGTTCCTTCTTTGATTCCGATAACCGTTGATCGTGTTTATACGCTATTAAAAATGCATCCCGGCAGAGCGGGTTGCTCGCGGGTAAGTTTACCTATTTCCGCCGAAAAGGATTCAGAGGCATTGCGCCTTGTGGAAATCATGTGGATTTTAGCGTTTATGCGCTGAGCACTAATGTCACGGCGGAACATCCGACACACAGCGGTCACGTGGTTATCGCATGATCCTGTTCGCCATCGATTCGGGACAATCCATGCGGTGCGACCGTTTTTGCCGCCAGGTTTTGCGGCAGCACCTCCCGCTTCCCAAGCGTTGGTAAGTTCTGCCGTAACCCACGTAATGGAACGTGCTCTTAGACTGCCTCCTGCTCGGGGATCCGTCCTGAGCGGAAAGCTCCCCCGACAGCGGAGCGCCTCGCCGGAAGCATGTATGCACGCAACCCAGCCACTGTCGAGTGTGGCATTGATCCTTTCGTCGGCGCTCGGCGACTCGCTGCTGATGATGACCGTTGCACGCAACCTTCGATTGAACGGCGTGGCGGTCACGGTGTTCGGCCAGCAAATCAATACCATGCGGAGCTGGTTTCCCGGCATGGATATCGAGCCCGAACTGAAACCAGACGACTGCGCGGAACAACTCGCCCGCTTCGACACGGTGATCCAGCTCCACGCCAACAAGCCGTTCTTGAACCTTGAGCGGCTGCACCCCAGGGTCATTGTCCTGGCTCATTTGTGCAGCGCCAATTCGACAGAGTCGATGGCCGAACGCCTCACCCGTTTCTGCCGTGATGAACTGCGCCTTACCCTCGTCGATAAAGGCAACGGCATCACGCCCCCGCCCGGTTTGACGCATCGTCAACGCTCGCTGCGTGTGGCGATCCATCCGATGGCGAGCACGACTGACAAATGCTGGCTGCCGTCTCGCTTTATCGGGCTTGCGATCAAGCTGCGGGACAGCGGCTTTGATCCGCAATTTGTCGTGGCGCCCGAAGAGCGCGCGCGCTGGACGCATATTGAGAAATTCGGGCTCACGCTCGCCGATCTTGGGCCGCTCGATCAGGTCGCCGCGTGGCTTTACGAGTCGGGCTGGTTCATTGGTAACGATTCAGGCGTGGGCCACCTTGCATCGAGCCTCGAGATCCCCACGCTATCGCTCTTCATGCGCCGTGGCACTGCCCGCACATGGCGTCCGGGCTGGGGGGTGGGCCAGGTTCTGATCGGCAGCGCGTATCTGCCGACCGGGCGGCTCAAGGAGCGTTACTGGAAATACATGTTGTCGGTGAACAAGGTGTCTCAGGCATTCGACCGGCTGCGCGCACTGACTGCGAGCGCATGAATACGTCCAACACATCGTCCGCTCTTCGCGCCCCGGTCGGCCGGGTAGCGTTCGTCGCGTCCAACGCGATCGGCGACACGCTCGTGTCGATGGTGATCGTCAGGAATCTGATCGACAACGGCATCGACGTCACCGTTTACGGCACGCCCGCGCATGCGCTTCGGCACTGGTTTCCTGGCGTCGCTATCCACGCACTTCCGCACGACGACCACGCTGCCGCGTTCGCCTCGTACGACACGGTCTTCCAGATGCAATGGAACCAGCCGCTGCGCGATCTCATCGATGCTCATCCTCACGTGGTCACGTTGCATGGCGTTGAATTCGGCGACCGGCCGGGCTGCATGGCGCAGCGATTCGCTGACTTTTGCCGGGACGATCTCGCGTTGAGCACGCCGGTGCTGGATAACGGCATGACGGCACCTGCAAGCCTCGTGCATCGAAGGAATGGCAAGCGCGTGATGATTCATCCCGAGGCCAGCACCGAGGACAAGCGCTGGTTCTCGCACCGCTTCGTGAGGCTTGCCCAGCGTTTGCGCAAGCGCGGTTACGACGTGCAGTTCGTGATTGCGCCGCATGAGCGCGAACGTTGGCGTGACCTCGCGGCGCTCGATATTCCGGCGCCTCATTTTGCGGATCTGCACGAGCTTGCGTGCTGCGTGTACGAGTCGGGCTGGTTCATTGGCAACGACTCGGGGATTGGCCATCTTGCGTCCAATCTGGGCATTCCAAGCCTGAGCCTTTTCCGGCGTCGCCGGGTGGCGGAGCGGTGGCGGCCCGCGTGGGGCGTGGTCGATGTGGTGTTGCCGTGGCAGTGGGTGCCGACCGCGTACCTGAAAGAGAAGCTATGGCGGCAGACGTTGACGTGTAACCGCGTACTTGCGGCGTTCGCGCGGTTGACACGGCAGGTAGCGCACATGAACGGTTGATCGCAGTGGTGAGCGCGATGGCTAAGCGTAACTGCTTGCTGCAGAGAGTTGCTTGCGTGCCGGTTCCAGCGGCTTGACATTCAGTTCATCGTATTCCACAGGAGCGGTGTTCATCCCGGACGGGGTGAAGACATAACCGCGTCCACGGATGGTCTGGATCAGGCGAGGCATTGAAGGGTCGGCTTCGACAATCCTCCGCAATCGGCAGACGAGTACGTCCAGTGAGCGATCGCAATGGCCTTCGCCGGCGCCGCGCAATTTATCGGCGATGATGCGTCGTGACAGCACCTCGAGCGGATGTTCCGCGAAGAGGCGCAGCAACGCGAACGTGCTTGAATGAAGGGCGACGGGCACGCCGCGGCGCGTGAGCATGTGAGCGCGGATATCGAGGACGAAATCGCCGATGGTGCACATTCCTGTTGTATTCGCCGGTGTTCGGGATTTATGTGGCGCGCGGCGCAGTACGTTCTCGACTCTCGATAGCAGTTCGCGTGGATTGCACGGCATTCTGATGTAATCATCGGCGCCGAGTTCGAGGCATACGATCAGTTCCACCGAGTCGAGGGTATCTCCGATCACGATTACCGGTGTGTCATGGCCGGCGTGTTGCAAGGCCCGGAGCACGGCCGATGCGTTCATGTCGGGCAGGCCATCGCGCAGCACGATTAACGCGGGGACATCGTTGTGGTCCATGCGGGTGATTAATGCGCTGCCGCTGCTGAGCGTGTGGACGTCGGTGTAGCGGGTTTTCAGGGCATCGCGAAGGTTCCCGTGGATGGACGGGTTGGCCTCTACAAAAAAGATGCGGGTTTTCATTTGGGATCCTCAGGGATAGGAGGGGTTTTTTGTGGCGGATCACAGGTTCTTGCGTTAGCGGTCGGAGTCGGTGCTGGGTTGCTAGGTTTTTGGGGTTAGCGGTCTGGTTCATTGCCGGGTTGCTGCTTCTTAGGCCTTCGTGCATTTAGTGTTAGCTGATTTCTTTACCACTATTAGCCACTGCGCGTGGCGGCGCGTCATTTCTTGGTCCTTAGCGACAAAGAAACGAAGCGAAGAAAACGCTTTCACCTCTCTAAAAATTAAGTGTCCACCGCGTGCAGTTCCATTTCATGGGTACCCGAAAAGCACGGTGCTCGCTAGAGCTTAGGATGTGTGAACCCCTCCTTCTCGCGAATCCTGTCAGTAAAACGCTTCGCCCCGTACGCTCTCGGGCAAGCACCCTTGCCCCACCAACCCGCACGGCCTCACGCGTATTGCCGCTGTGGTGCTTCGCGGGTTAGCTATCAGTTTGCATTGTTATTTGTCGGTTTTAGGCCTTATGCATTCTGCAGGTGGTTTAAAAAATGGTTCGGCTGCGTACAAATTCGGTGGAAGGTTTTCCGCGGATAGCGCGGGGCGCTCCTTGGGCAGGTTCAGTCGTTAGTGCTAGCCCGAGAGCGTACGGGGCGAAGCGTTTTACTGACAGGATTCGCGAGAAGGAGGGGTTCACACATGGAGGGGTTCACACATCCTAAGCTCTGGCGAGCACCGTGCTTTTGGGGCACCCATGAATAGAAACTGCACGCTGTGGACACTTAGGGCAGAGCGGTGAAAGCGTTTTCTTTGCTTCGTTTCTTTGTCGCTAAGGACCAGGAAATGACGCGCCGCCACGCGCAGTGGCTAATAGTGATAAATAAATAAGCCAACATAAAACGCGCGAAGACCTAAAAAGCAGCAACCCGGCAATGAACCCGACCGCCAACGCCAGAACCCGTGCATCCCCACCGCCCAAACCTCACCACTCTCTAAGCCCGCGGCAAAACCACCTTCCCTGGCAACTCACGATCATCCACCACGAGGTACTGCGAACCGTTCCTGTGCGAACGCATGCGCTGGCGAATCTCCTCCTCCGACGCATCGCCCGGCACTGCAATACACGAGTATTGGCCTTCGCGATTGACCCATTCGACAATCCTGCAGCACTCGCCCCAGGGCCGCGGCAGCGTTTCCGACACTCGGGCGCCCCGCAGCTTGATGACCTGTTGCGCAGCGCTCGCAGAGCCAGCCGAGACGCCCTTGGCCGCCACCCGATGACCATCCCCACGCGCCGACGCCGCACCGCGTCCGAAGACCTTCAATAAGCCAGGCTGAACACTCGAAGCGGTTTGCATCTGTTCTCTCCAAAAATCGACAAAGAATCGACAAAGAAACGGCCAATAAATCGACAAAGAATAAGCAACTAAGTGAATCGGGTTCGAACGACCCCTTTGGCAGAATCGAATACTAGCCAGGCATCACGCACTGACAATGAACAAAAGAAGGAGAAATCGTGGAGGTTGCACGGGAACGTCGCGCGAACCTGAGCCAGCACCCCCGTTTCCACTAGAATCCGCGAATGCACAGCGAAACACATACCGAACCACTCGGCGCAAAAACAGGCCCGCCCATCGGCCCAACCCCGCGCCGCAGCTCGCGTAACATTTTGAAAGCACTTGGAAGCCACTCGCGTGCGCGGGCGGGCAAGATTCGCTTTGGCATTACGTGGAAGATGTTCCTTGCAGTGCTGATCGCCTGCCTGACAATCTCCCTCACAATGGGATACGCGCTGCGCCTGAGTTTCGAGAACGGTTTCCTGCACTACGTCCGCGCGCGCGACGCCGGACGCATGAACGCCGTCATGGCGAAGGTGACCGCCGAATACGCTGCTCACGGCAGCTGGAATTTCCTGCGCCAGCATCCCGAAGAATGGATCACACTGCTCGACGCCGCTCACGATCAGGCCCTCAGGCAGGAGATGGTCGAGGCGCAGACGAACAAGCCGCCGAGCTGGCGCACCTTTCCCGGCAGCGCCAGCGTCCAGCAAATGCTCGGGCCGCTGTCGGGCAACGAAGAACGCTCGCACTGGGGAATGCGCCTGCCCGCGCCCGCATTCGCCGACTCGGGCGTGGTGGCAAGCCGCGACCGTAACACCGGACATGACGTCGCGTTCGACGACCCTGCCTACGAACGGTCGCCACGCCCGCTGATGGGACGCGGAGGACGAGGCGCTCCGCAACCCGCCACGCTCTACGACGCCAACCATGAGCTGGTCGTAACGACCGACTCAGATCCGCCGCCCGACGCCGCCCTCAAGCCGGTGGTCTACAGCGGCAAAATAGTCGGCTGGGTCGCGGCCAACGCGCCCAACACACTCTCCGATGCCGCCGATATCGCGTTCCAGGCACAACAGGCGCGCGCGACCTGGGAGATCGCCGGGGTGGCCGTGATCCTGGCTGCATTGGTTGCCATGCTGCTCGCGCGGATCGTGCTGGCGCCGGTCAAGCGCCTGATGATCGCAACGCATCGGCTCGCGGGCGGCGACTACACGACGCGCGTAGCAGCCGGGCGTCGCGATGAACTGGACCGGCTTGCAGGCGACTTCAATGTGCTCGCGGGTTCCTTGCAGCGCGCGGAACGCTCGCGCCGGGATTTCATCGCCGATATCTCGCATGAACTACGCACGCCTCTGGCAGTGTTGCGCGGTGAACTGGAAGCGATCGAGGACGGCGTGCATGCATTCGATCACCACTCGCTCGCCTCACTGCAGACCGAAGTCGCGATGCTGAACAAGTTGATCGAAGACCTGTACGAGTTATCGTTGAGCGATGTCGGCGCGTTGAGTTACCGGAAGGTGCCGGCGGATATCGGACAGTTGGTGCGTGCATCGGTCGAAGCCATGCGGGAATCATTCAGAGCGAAGCAAATCGCATTGAGCCTGACGCTGCCGGAATCATCGGCGCAAAAGTCAGCGAACGACTCAACGGGCATGGTCTTCCAGGTCGACCCCGCGCGCTTTGTGCAACTGCTTAAAAACCTGTTGCTCAATTCATTGCGTTATACCGATCCTGGCGGAAGCGTATGCGTCTCGGTGACTGTTGGCCTTAACGGCTGGCAGCTCGATATCCAGGATTCCCTACCCGGCGTGCCCGCCGAAGCGTTGCCGCATTTGTTCGAACGTTTGTATCGAGTCGATGAATCACGCAGCCGCCAGAGCGGTGGCGCAGGCCTCGGCCTTGCACTGTGCCGCGCCATTGTGACCGCGCACGGCGGGACGACGATCGCCAGGCCGTCACCGCTTGGCGGCGTCTGGATCACAGCCCATTTTGAACCGGAAGGAGGCGTGGCATGAGTACCGAGCGACGCGGCGTTCGAATCCTGATCGTCGAGGACGAGCCGAAGCTGGCGGCGGTCATGGCGGACTATTTGCACATCGAAGGATTCGAAACAACATCAATCAGCGACGGTGCCGAGGTGATCCCGTTCATTCGCACCACCCCGCCCTCGCTAATGCTGCTCGACCTGATGCTGCCCGGGCGCAACGGCATGGATATATGCCGCGAGGTGCGGCAGTTCTCGACGATTCCGGTGATTATTCTGACGGCGCGCGTGGATGAAGCCGACCGTCTGCGCGGCCTGGAAATTGGCGCCGATGACTACGTCTGCAAGCCCTTCAGCCCTCGCGAGGTCGTCGCGCGAGTGAAGGCCATTCTGCGACGCGCGGCGCCACCCGTTGCAACCGCTGCGCCCGCGGCAACGGGCCTGGAAGTGGACCAGCAATTCCATAGCGCTCGGCTCGACGGCGAGGAGCTGAAGCTCACGCCGGTCGAGCTGCGCATGCTCGCGTTGCTGATGAAATCGCCGGGCAGGATCTTCCCGCGTGATTACTTGCTCAACCAGCTCTACGACGATCATCGGGTCGTGACAGACCGCACCATCGACAGTCACATCAAGAACCTGCGCCGCAAACTGCAGGTCGTGCGCCCCGATAGCGAGCCGATTGTTTCAGTCTATGGCGTGGGGTATCGGCTGGAACTTTAGCGAGCGTTCAAGCTCCAGCGGGTTTGCTCCCTTCAATGAAGGCGCGAATAACTTCGCTGAAGTTGCTGTCCGCCGCCAACCCCAGCTTTTCTCCTCGCGACGTGTCCCACGCTCCCGGCCAACTCCCGACAATCTTTTCGATCTTCGGGTCCGGTTGCCAGTCGATCAGCGCAGCCACGTCTTCGCCGGCCACGTCTTTCAGTGCATCGACCATTTCTGTCACGCTGACCGAAAGCCCCGGCAGGTTGACGACCGGCCATGTGCCGAGTTCGGCCTGTTCAAGCTCGCAACCGGCGATCAGCGATTCGATTGCCTGCTTCGGCGACAGCAGCCACAAACGTACGTCGCCACCGACCGGACACACCGCGCGTTCACCATTCAACGGCTCGCGAATGATGCCGCTTGCAAACGACGACGCCGCTGCATTCGGCCGTCCCGGACGCACGCTGATGGTCGGCAAGCGCAGCACTCGGCCATCAACAAATCCGCGTCGTGAGTAATCGCACAACAGCAACTCGGCGATGGCTTTTTGCGTTCCATACGATGACTTCGGATTCAACGCGGTATCGTCGCGTACGACCTCGGGCAAAGTGCCGCCATACACCGCGACGGAGCTTGTGAACAAGACGCGCGGCGCGTGTCCACGCGCACGGCATACATCGAGCAGCAGGCGCGATGCGTCCAGATTGATCCGCATGCCCAGTTCGAAATCCGCTTCCGCCTGCCCGCTCACGATCGCGGCAAGATGGAAGATCGCGTGCGTGTCAGCACTGATGCACCGCTCGAGCACGCTGCGATCTGCGATATCGCCGGTCTCGGCGCGCACGCGCTTGTCGCCCAGATCCGGCGGACGCACGACGTCGAGCAACGTAAGTCCGGTGATCGGTTGGCCCATTAGCGTCCCGCGTTCGAGAAGACGGCGCGCAAGCCGCTGTCCGAGAAAACCGGCGCCGCCGGTGATGAGAATATTCATGTTGCCCTCACGCACGTTGCAGATAAGGTTTGATCCAGCCGAGCCCGTCGGATGTCGCGGCTTTCGGCCTGTATTCACAACCGATCCAGCCGTCGTAGCCGAGTGAATCGATCAGGTCGAACAAGTACGGATAATTCAGTTCACCCAAGTCCGGTTCGTGCCGCTCAGGCACACCCGCGACCTGAATATGACCGACGCCCGCATTCGGGCGTTTCATGTCGCGCCGAAGTTTGACCGCGAGGTCGCCCTCCACGATCTGGCAGTGGTAGCAATCAAATTGCACTTTGAGATTGGGCGCACCGATCTCTTCGCAAATCGCTTGCGCGTCGTCCTGGCGGTTGAGAAAAAAGCCAGGGATGTCCCGCGTATTAATCGGTTCGATAACGATCGTGATGCCAGCCCCGCGCGCAGCGTTTGCCGCCAGTTCGAGGTTCTTCAGATAAACCCCACGATGTTTCTCGCGCGATTGTTCGGGCGTGATCAGACCCGCCATCACGTGCAAGGTCTTGTTGCCTAGCGCGGCGGTGTACTCCAGCGCTTTATCGAGCGCACGCGCAAACTCGTTCTCACGCCCCGGCAACGAAGCGATCCCGCGCTCGCCCGCCGCCCAGTCGCCCGGCGGTGCGTTGAACAAGGCTTGCGTGAGGCCATGTTCGTCGAGCCGCGCCTTGATCTCGGCGGCGGCGAATTCATAGGGGAACAGGAACTCCACGGCCTTGAAACCGTCTTTCGCAGCAGCAGCGAAACGATCGAGGAACGCGTGCTCGGTGTACATCATCGTGAGGTTGGCGGCAAAACGGGGCATAACATCGACTCCTTGTATGAGTTCAGCGATTCACGAGCTTGGCCGGCACGAGCCACGTGGCAACAGCACCAATCACAAGCATGCAGGCGAGAACGTACATGCCCGTCGCCGTGCTGTGCGTCAGGTCCTTCAGGTAACCAATCATGTAGGGGCTCGCAAAGCCGGCCAGATTGCCGATCGAATTGATCACCGCGATGCCGGCGGCCGCTGCGGCGCCCGACATGAAAGCGGTTGGCAAAGACCAGAACAACGGCGCACATGTCAGGACACCGGCGGCGGCAACGGAGAGCGCGATGATCGACACCACGGTATTGCCGGCGAACGATGCCGCCACCGAGAAGCCAACTGCTGCAGCAAGCGCCGGTACGATCAGATGCCAGCGCCGTTCGCGCCGCTTGTCCGCGCTATGACCCAGCACGTTCATCACCACAATAGCCACCAGAAACGGAATGGCGCTCAGCAAGCCGATATTGAATGCGCCGCTCACGCCCGTGGACTTGATAAAGGTCGGCATCCAGAACGTGAGGCCGTATTGCCCGGTCACGAACGCGAAGTAAATCAACGACATCCACCACATGCGGCTGTCGGCGAATAGTGCTCGCAGCGAATGCTTGGTGCTGTCGCCGGCGTGCTGCGGCTGCGCGCTGATTTCATCTTCCAGCAAGCACTTTTCACGTTCACTGAGCCACTTCGCGCTGCGGATATTGTTGTCCAGATAGAGGATAGTGGCAATGCCGATCAACAGCGCCGGGACAGCCTCGATCAGGAACATCCACTGCCAGCCTTCGAAGTGGCGGCTGTCCGAGAACGTCTGCATGATCCACCCGGATAATGGATTGCCGAAGATACCCGCCACCGGAATCGCCGACATGAACACGGCAACAATCTTCGCGCGCCGATGCGACGGAAACCAGTAGGTCAGGTACAGAATCACGCCGGGATAAAAACCTGCTTCAGCCAGTCCGAGCAGGAAACGCAGGACATAGAACTGCGTGGGAGTTTTCACGAACACGAAGAGCGCCGAGAGAATGCCCCAGGTGATCATGATCCGCGCAATCCAGATGCGCGCGCCAATCTTGTGCATCAGGATATTGCTTGGCAGTTCGAACAGAAAATAGCCGAGGAAAAATACCCCTGCTCCAAGGCCGAATACAGTCTCGCTGAAACCCAGATCCTGTGACATCTGCAGTTTCGCAAAGCCCACGTTCACGCGATCCAGATAGGCCACCACGTAACACAGCATGAGGAACGGCACGATGCGCCAGAACACCTTTGAATAGGTGCGGGAAAGTTCTTGATTGTCGTAGGCAGAAGCTACAGGCGTGCGCGGGCCGCCAGGCACCGCTTGGTCAGGGGTCATGCTCGTCTCCATGAGGCAGTTTTTAGATCGTTGGGTCGGTTGATTCAGTGACTTCGATTTCGTACGCGCTACCAGCGGATGTTGAAGGTCTTGCGCAAATCTTCGATGGCCGCCTCGTCGAGCGGCTCAGGAAGCGGCGCGTTGGCCGATCGCGCGAGGAGCCAAAGCCGTGCGGTTTCCTCAAGCTCTTCCAGTGCGTACGACGCGTGGCTGACCGATTTTTCCCAGACGACAGGACCCAGCCGTTCCAGCAAAACGGCACGCACCTTGGACGCCAGCGCGGCGACCTGATCCGCGACAATGGGGTCGCCCGGACGCCGGTACGCGATCAACGGCACATGCCCGACTTTCATCACGTAGTACGGCGTGATGGGCGGCAATACGTCGTCACGCCGCCAGATACCCGCAAGCGTCAAAGCGACCAGATGCGTGGAGTGCGTATGGACAATGCCGTGCGTGTCGCCATTGTTCTCATAGATCTTTCGATGCAACGCCAATGTCTTCGATGGCTTACCGCCCGACACATGATTACCCGCTGCATCGACTTTGGCGATATCTGCGGGATCGAGGCGGCCAAGGCAAGCGTCGGTCGGCGTGATCAGCCAGCCGTCGTCAAGCCGCGCGCTGATATTCCCGGCCGTACCCACCGTGTAACGGCGCTCATAAAGACTCGCGCCCGTCTCGCAGATTTCTTCGCGAATGCGGTTCTCGTTCGTCGCCATGGTTACGCGGCTCCATCGAGAGCGTTCAGTGCCTTCACGAAGAAATCCCTCGTGCCGAAATTGCCGGACTTCAACGCGAGCGCCAGCGGTTCTTCGCCAATGGATTGCGTCGCCGGCACACCCGGATCGATCTGGGCGCCAATCCGCAGCGACTTCACACCGAGCGCCTGCACGACCGCGCCAGACGTCTCGCCGCCGGCAATGACAAACTTGCGCACACCCATCTCGCGAAGCCCGCTTGCAATCGATGCCAATGCTTGTTCGACCAGATGCCCTGCTTGATCGACGCCCAATTCCTTCTGCACGGCTTTCACTTCGTCGGGTGTTGACGTAGCGTAGATCAGCACGGTTTCATCGCCGTGTTTCGCCGCGAATTCAACGGCTTTTTCGACGACAGGTTCACCGCGCGAGAGCGCAAGCGGATCGATTCGAAAACTCGGTTTGCTCGCGCGCCACTCCGCCACCTGCTCGTTGGTTGCCTTCGACGCGCTGCCGGCCAGCACAACCGATTTACCTTCGATCTTCGGCAAGTCCGACGCATGATCCGCTTCAGTCAGCAAGTTCGCCGCGCGGAAGTTGTTCGGCAAGCCGAGCGCGATACCCGAGCCGCCCGTGATCAACTTGAGATCCGCGCAGGCTTCGCCCAGCACGTAAAGATCGGCGTCGGAAACGGCATCGGCAATCGCCATACGCACGCCTTCTTTGCGCAACACGGCGATCCGGTCGCGCACCGCTTGCGGCCCCTTGGCGATCACGTCATAAGCGATCAACCCGACCTTCGATTTCGTCTGGCGTTGCAGCACACGCACGAGGTTAGGATCGGTCATGGGCGTCAGCGGATGGTTTTGCATGCCCGACTCACTCAGCAGCACATCGCCCACGAACAAGTTGCCGCGAAAGATCGTGCGGCCGTTCTCCGGAAACGCGGGACACGCGATGGTGAAGTCCTCGCCCAGCGCATCGAGCAGCGCATCGGCGACTGGACCGATGTTGCCTTTATCGGTGGAATCGAAAGTCGAGCAGTACTTGAACAGGAACTGCCGGCAGCCTTGCGCGCGCAGCCATTCGAGCGCAGCCAGCGATTGCGCGACCGCTTCCTCCGCGGGGATTGTGCGCGATTTCAACGCGACGATCAGCGCGTCGGCTTCCAGGCCGGCTGTAGTCGTCGTATCCGATGCCGGAACGCCGATGGTCTGCACCGCGCGCATGCCGCCGCGCACAAGCATGTTGGCAAGATCGGTTGCGCCAGTGAAGTCGTCGGCAATGCAGCCAAGCAAGGCCTTGCTCATTATTTGGCTCCCTTCGGAATGTCGATGCCCGGGAAAATCTTGATCACCGCCGAGTCATCTTCGCCACCGTGGCCGGCCGTCGACGCCATCATGAACATCTGGTGCGCCGCGGCCGACAACGGCAACGGAAACTTTGATGCGCGCGCTGTATCGAGTACGAGGCCGAGATCCTTCACGAAGATATCGACGGCAGATAGCGGCGTGTAGTCACCTGCGAGAATGTGCGGCACGCGGTTCTCGAACATCCACGAGTTGCCCGCGCTATGCGTGATGACGTCGTAGAGCGCATCCGGGTCCACGCCTTCGCGAAGCCCAAGCGCCATGGCCTCGGCCGCCGCGGCAATGTGTACGCCCGCCAGAAGCTGGTTGATGATCTTCACCTTCGAGCCTGCGCCATGCTCGTCGCCCATGCGGTACACCTTGCCCGCAATCGCTTCGAGCACATCCTCGCAAGCTTCAAAGGCGGCTTCGGGACCGGACGTCATCATCGTCATTTCGCCGGATGCAGCACGGGCCGCGCCACCGGACAGGGGCGCATCGAGCATATGCAGGCCGGCCGCTTCCACGCGCTTGCCGAGTTCGATGGCGAAGGCCGGTGACACCGTCGCACACGCCAGGACAACACCACCGGGGTTCATGGTGGAAACAGCGCCAGAATGAGTCTCGGAGCCGAACAGCACCGTCTCCGTTTGCGCCGCGTTGACAACCACGGTCACCACCACCTCGCACTGGCTACCCAGCTCGGCCGGCGTGGCACAGGTGATGCCGCCCTCGCCCGCGAATGCTTCGAGTACTTGAGCACGCACGTCGCAAGCATGAACCTTGAAGCCCGCGCGCAACAACGAACGCGCTACACCCAGACCCATTGCACCCAGGCCGATCACTCCTACGCTTCTGGACATTTCGTTATCCTTCGAATTAACGGGTCAGCAAATACCGGCTTCCGCGAGGCGGCGAGCGGCGTTGTAAAGATGGGTCTGTGCAGCGTTACGTGCGGCCATGGGGTCGCCTGCACGAATGGCCGCTGCGATCCGCGCATGTTCCTCGCGGACCTGCCGCGAAAAGTCTTCCCGCAACGCTTCGTTGCGACGCGTAACGAGCGTGCCGGCCTCGAGATACTGGTTCAGGAACGCAAGCGTAGTCAGGAAATACGGGTTACCGGTGGCGTTGGCGATCGCCCGGTGAAACTCGACGTCTTCAGTTACGCCGTCCTCGCCTTGAGCAACGGCGAGTTCAATCTGCGCAAGTTTCGCTTCGATCACGTCCATTTGCGCGTCCGTGCGGCGCATGGCCGCCTCCGACGCAACTTCCGCCTCGATCGCACGGCGCAGCGCCAGGATCTGCACGACCGCGCCCGGTTCGACGGCTTGGGCGTAATCGATTCGCAGCGGCCTGATCCCCGCCCGTTCGACGATGAACACGCCGCTGCCCTGGCGCGGCTCGACCATGCCTTCGTTCTTCAGCCGCGAGATCGCCTCGCGGATAACCGTCCGGCTCACGCCGAACTCCTGGGCCAGCACGGCTTCCGTCGGCAACTTGCCGCTTTTGACGAAGCTGCCCTTTTCGATTTGCAACTGAAGCTGCTGCGCGACGGTATCGCTCAGGGCCCGGGCAGGAATCTTGTCGAACATGCAGCCCCTGATTTGTTAGGTGATGTGGTCATCATACAAATTTGCCAACTTGTTGAGATACTAGAGATAACCCTGAGGGCACCTTGGGCGGGCGGCGGTTTCATCCTTGCTATGCGATTCGATCGTAATTTTTCTCACATACGCATGAGAAATGTTCGTTTGGCTGTTTGGGGCCAATACACCTACGATGACAACACCAGCGACCTCCGGTGTTGCTCATTCGTCGTTTTACGCCGCAATGAACCATCTCGCGCCAAAGCACGCTTACGATGGCGCCGCGTCACGACTCCACTGCGCTCGACGCCCTCAAATGAATCCGATAAATATCGTCCAGTTGCTCGTCCTCGCCGCCTTGTGGGGAGGATCGTTCCTCTTTATTCGCATCGGTGTCGCTGACTTTGGCGTCGCACCGTCGATGGCGCTGCGGGTCGGCATCGGCGCATTGTTCCTGCTGGCCGTGCTGCTCCTGCGCGGGTCCGCTCGCGCCTCCCTGCAGACCATGCGCACTCATGCATGGCCGCTTTTCGTGGTCGGCATCCTGAACTCGGCCGCACCGTTCTGCCTCTTCGCTTATGCGGAACTCACGTTATCAGCGGGCGTGACATCGGTGATCAATGCAACCACGCCGCTGTGGGGCGCGATCGTTGCATTCCTGTGGCTGAAGGATCGCCTGACCGGGCTACGCATCGTCGGACTGGTGATTGGTTTTCTCGGTGTGGTCGCGCTGGTCTGGAATCAGATGGACATAGGGACAAGCACAGGCGTGCCTGTGACGCCGGCGACAACCGCGCTCGCGGCGGCGGCTGCGCTCGGCGCGACGCTGCTGTATGGGATCTCGGCAAGCTACACCAAACGCAATCTCACCGGCGTCAATTCCCTCGTCGTCGCCACCGGCACGATGACCGCAGCAACAGCCGTGCTGCTGCCCTTCGCGCTGATCTGGTGGCCGGCTACGCCCATCTCGGCACAATCCTGGGGAGCAGTAATCGCACTTGGCGTGGCGTGTACCGGCATCGCTTATATGCTGTTCTTCAGTCTTATTGCGGCAACCGGTCCCGCGCGTACGATCAGCGTCACGTTCGTCATCCCGATCTTCGGCATTCTCTGGGGCGAACTCTTCCTCTCGGAACAGGTATCACCCGGAATGATCAAGGCATGTGCCACTATTCTGGTTGGGACGGCGCTGGCTACGGGTGTGATCAAGCGGCTGCCGGGCATGCGTCCGCGACGTGAGGCTCCTGTGAAGTAGCGTGTTCGGTGGCCCAGGCGCATCGCCCGATCATGCGTCCACGATCACCTCGAAACCACCGTAGATCAGGCGCTTGCCGTCGAAAGGCATCGGGTTCGTTTCCGGCTGCAACCCGGGATCGGCCATTACCGCTTCCATGCCTTTATCCCTCACCTGACGCGACGGCCAGACAACCCACGAGAACACCACCGTCTCGTCGCCCTTGCATTTGACTGCCATTGGAAACGACGTCAGCTTCCCTTCCGGCACATCATCTCCCCAGCATTCGACTACCTTCAACGCGCCGTTCTCCTTGAAAACGGCCGCTGCCGCTTCAGCATGCTTTGTGTATGTCTCGCGATCTGTTGTCAGCACCGCGACGACAAACCCATCTACGTAAGTCATGACCGCTCTCCTTTCGATTTTCCGATGTCGACAATAAGGGGCACGAAGCAACATTTTTGCATCGCCGCCCTATCCCCACGACGTGCGGCGCTTTCAGGAGTCGACATGCCTTGCCAACTATTTTCTGAAGCGTGGCGATTGGACGTGCATCGAGATTCTGCGGCGTATGCTTTCCTGCATGCCGTTTTCTCAGCATGCCGTTTTCTCAGGAGAAAAATCATGCTGTACGTTACGCGCTTCGGAGATCACGTCCGCCTCGAATTGCATCCGATGGATTCGCGTGTTACGACGGTCGTGCTCGATCGGCCCGAGCGGCGAAATGCGGTCGACCGGCAAGTCGCCGATGCATTGCGCGCGGCCTTCGAACTATTCGATGCTGGCCCCTCGATGACGGTCGCCATGCTGCGGTGTTTGCCGAAGGACTCGCGGGTGCGGGCCGCTTCGCCGCTGGCGCTGGCCGGCATGGTGGCGCGCAATAGGAACCGTCAAAACCCGCCAAAAACAGCGTATTTGTGAGCCGATGAAGCGACGCGCAATCTCTGATCAACGACGTGCCGCGTTAAAGTAGCGCTTTAGCGCGAAGATAGGCAACTGCGAGGCAGATTCAATAGCCGAACGTTTCGGCATCGAACACGTCCTGCGCAGTAAGAAAACACCGTGACCTGCATAATGCTTTCCAAGCCTTTTGATGACCGACTTAAACGTGCGTACCCAAGAAACCACCAGTGACTGCCCCGTATGCGGCAATTTCCTGGCATCGCCTGACGCAACATGTCCGCGATGTAAAACGAAACCGGCGGCCGCGAGCGCCGCCGGAGCAGCGCCCAACGAAGTATTTCCCGACCGATTCCATGAGAAGAAGACGCCGGTGGACTCGCGCTATCCGAGAACGCCTGATCCGGAAACTTCTACGTTGATTGCACAAAGCCGCTCGAACAAACGCATCAAATTTACCGGGGCTGCCCTTGTCGTCCTGGTTGCGATGATCGCGGGCGCTTCGTACCTGTATTACGGCTCTGCTGACAATGACGCGCCCCAGGAAGCGAAGTCCGTGAGCGGGCCGCTTGCTGAGACAAACAACGTGACCGCAGCCGCTCAGCCGGCCAGCATCAATGCCCCGCTCACTGCAAATAACGCGTTGAACGATGTGGCGAGAATCATCGATGCAGTGCGTTCGGCGATGGTGCGAGGCGAGCTGAATACGGCCCGCCAGCAACTGACCCTGCTTCGTCCGGGTGCGGATCAACGAGCAGATGTCCAGCGAATCACCTTCGAACTGGCCCAGCGCGAACACGCGAGAGATTCGGCTGTGGGTCTCGCGCGGGCCTGCGAGAAAGCAGGCGATGTGCCGTGCGTCTTGCGATCGGCCGGTGACGCGCTAGCGAGCGACGTAACCGATTCCGAAGCACGCGCAATGCTTCTACGTGCCGTCACGCAATCCGGCGCAAACCAGGTCACCGCCGTGAAGGTCAACCAACGGAGCGACGCTGCGAATATGACGCATCGGCAACCGCTTGAAAAACACAGGATCCGACGCAGTCCTCAGGTATTCGCGAACAACAACGAAATCTACGGCAAGCACTGATTCACGCCGCTGACTTACGCGTCGTCCAGTTCCGTCGACCGGGCGATGTCCTCCTGCGCATTCAACTCGGCAAGCCGTTTCGACAGCCCCGCGCGGACCCTGTCAAAGGCGCCGCTACCCAAGGTCAGCCGCAGCGGCGCGGGCGTGCGCTCGACGCTATCGAGCATCGCCTGGACCATCTTGAGCGGATCGCCTCTCAACGCGAACGAACCTGTTTCGATCGCGCGCCGGACATCGCCGGCGGGCGTGTTGTCGTAGATCGCCATGGGCGTCGATTTGACAATGCCCCCGCTGAAACTCGTTTTTGCCGGCCCCGGCTCGACAATCGTAAACTCGATTCCGAACGATGCAACTTCCGTGGCGACCGCCTCGACGAAGCCTTCAATTCCCCATTTCGTCGCGTGATACAAGCTGAAGTCCGGATACGTCATCTGTCCGCCTTCTGACGACACCTGCAGGATCCGGCCACCGCCTTGGGCGCGCAAATGCGGCAACACGGCGCGTATGACCTGGATCGAACCGATAAGGTTAGTGTCGATCTGCTGCCGGATCTGCTCATCGCTCAGTTCCTCGGCTGCGCCGACGAGTCCGTAACCGGCGTTGCTGACGACCACATCGATACGCCCCAACTCGGCAAAAGCCCTGCTGGTTGCTTGCCGGATGGCGTGGGTATCCGTCACATCCAGCGATGCCACCCAGAGGCGCTCGCCGAACCGTTCCTTCAAGTCGTCAAGGGCGTGCACCTTGCGTAACGTCGCGGCCACGCGGTCGCCGCGTGCCAATAAATTTTCAGCCAGCAAACGCCCGAAACCAGAAGAGCTCCCGGTGATAAACCATGTTTGACTCATGTGAATTGTCCCCAAAAAGCCAATCGCGCCGCGAGATTGCAACGCGTCTTGAGGACCATGCTAGACCCGCTCTATTCCTGATACTATCCGCACGATATTGGATGCCTTGATGAAAATTAGACATGAATGACCGGCCCGCCCTAAGCGACCTGACTGCACTGGCCGCGATCGTTACGCATCGCAGTTTTCGCAAAGCGGCGGATGAACTGGGGGTCTCGCCGTCCACGCTCAGTCACATGATGCGAACGCTCGAGTTGAAGATGGGCGTGCGGCTGCTGAATCGCACAACCCGCAGCGTCTCTCCGACCGAGGCCGGCGAACGCCTCGTCGCCCGTCTACAACCGGTGCTAAAGGAACTCGACCTTGCGCTGGAAGAAGTCGATTCAGTGCGTAGCCGCCCCAGCGGATCACTTCGTATCAATGCTAGTGAGCCGGCGGCGAGGCTGCTCATGCAATCAGTTGTCCCAACCTTTCTTACGCGTTATCCGGACATGTCGGTCGACCTGGTAACGGAAGGCCGGCTGATCGATATTGTGGCTGGCGGTTTCGATGCCGGCGTAAGACTCGGCGAATCATTGCCGCAGGACATGATCGCCGTGCGCTTCGGTGGCCCGGTGCGTTTTCTCGCGGTTGCATCGCCCGCCTATCTCGCGGGGCGAACGCCGCCACTCGTACCGGACGATCTCAAGGATCACGCCTGCATTCGCGTTCGCCTGCCAAGCGGCAAGCTTTATCGATGGGAATTCGCGAAGCACGGCCAGGAGTTGACGGTCGATGTGCCGGGTTCGCTCACCCTCGACCATATCGGGTTGACGATCGAGGCGGCAGCGGACGGAATGGGGATTGCGTACGTGCCGGACCATTCCGCTCAGCCGCTTATCAAGGCAGGCAAATTGGTGACGGTGCTGGACGATTGGTGCCCGTCCATTCCCGGATTATTTCTCTATTATCCCGGGCACCGTCATGTGCCTTCAGGGCTAAAAGCGTTTGTCGATATGTTGCGTGAGATGCCGTGAGCAGGTTCGCACCTGGGATTGATCAAAGAACGCCGACCGCGCGACGCAACCGTTGAGCTTCCGCCAACGTCTCATCAAGTTTCCCTCGGCTTACGGAGCGCGTTGTTGCTTCGTGCGGTAGGATGCGAAGCACGCAAACACGCTGTCAGTACTGGCGCCATAGCGGGAACATTCGCGGCACCTTACGGCCGCATTCTCCAATTGCTCATCAGCCATCCCGCATGACTGCCCTTTCGACATCGTCCAATCGCCACCGTGTTTCATGCATCATTTGCGCACTCAACGAAGGTCCGCGGATCGGCGCTGTGCTGGCCGTTGCAACGGTGCATCCGCTGCTGGCCGAGGTTATCGTGGTCGACGACGGCTCGACCGACAACACCGCTGACATCGTCAGGCGCTTCCCTTCTGTCAGGCTGATCACGTGTCCGGTGAACCGCGGTAAAAGCGCTGCGATGGCCATCGGCATTGCCGCTGCCCAGAATGAATTGCTGATGCTGCTCGATGCGGACCTCAAGGGGCTCGCGAGCGAACACATCACGGCGCTCGCCGCGCCCGTTCTAAGCGGCGCTGCGAACGTCAGCCTGAGCCTGCGACAGAACAGCTTGCTGCTGTTCCGCGCGATCGGCCTGGACTTCGTTTCGGGTGAGCGCGTGGTCAGGAAAGAACTGCTAAGCGAGGCGCTCAAGGAAATTCATGGCTTGCCGCGCTTTGGCATCGAAGTGTTCATGAACCGCTTGATCATTGAACGCCGGCTCTCAATTGCAGTCACTCACTGGCCGAAAGTGACGCAGGCGCGCAAGACCGAAAAGCTCGGCTACTGGGCTGGCATCCGCGCGGAATGGCGCATGATTGCCGACTTGTTGAAAGTCACTTATCCGCTGGCGCTGCTGTCACAGACATGTCATCTTTTTTCGTTAAGGGTCGATCACGCCGGGCACGCACCGTTCTTTGTCAGGATCAGAAGCCCACGCGATAACGCGGCTTAAGCTGCCTTCGAAGCGTCAGTCAGGAGCCGGTGCAGATATCGCCGTGCGTCGACGCCACGCAAGCGTAGCGAAGCCGATAGCGCCCAGTATCAGCGGGCAGTAGAGCGTTGCGAAGCGCCAGAGAATCAGGGCGGTCGCCATGGCCGCTCGCGGGACCCAGGCCACGAATGCGGCTGCAAGCGCTAGATCGCCTCCGCCCCCGCCAGCAGGTACGCCCGTCCAGAGCGCCGCGTGCAAGACCACCGCCTGCACCGCGAGAACGAATCCAAGCGGCAATCGATATCCGAGTTCCAGCAAGATGAACCATAGGGCGCTATAGCGAAGCAGCCACTGCAAGGTGGTCAGCAGCAACAGCGCGACAAGCCGGTTACGAGGCCCTGTGATAAGTAGCCGCCACTGCTCGTGCACGCTGTGGCGAAACTTGTCCCAACGAGTCCGCCGGGCCCTCAGCCATGGAACAAGCTGGCCCGTCGCCCCAAGTGCATGCGCAAGGTAGCGGCGGCACATCCAAAGGGCGCCTATCAGAATGACTAGCCCTGCCAGCGTGGCGACAACGGCGGACAAACTCACGCTCGGGAGCAAATGAGCCAACGGGCCGATGGAGAGCAAAAGCGCGATTGGAATAGCCACGCCAAAGAACGTCAGGTCGAGCGCCTGGTCTGCACCCACTACCGTGGTGGCGATGGCCCACGAAGCTCCGGCGCGCTGCAGCAAGCCGATATTGACCCCATACCCCGCGGCTCCCAGTGGCGACACCAGGAACGCGAAATCGGTCACGAGCGTAATCGCAAACGTGCGCATGAATGGCACGCGCAAGCCTAGCGCTGTTTGCATCAGTTGCAGTTTGCCGGCCTTCGCCAACGCGCTGACGGCGGCGCTTGCAGCCAGCACAATGAACACTTCTGCCGGGACAGTGCGAAGACCGGCCACAAGGTCGTGCGAGCCTAATATAAAAGGCACGCCCATTGAGAGCCCGACCCCGAGTAAAGCAAGCAGGGTCGCAACATTACGTGCGTGGGTACGCGTCACAAGCACCGCCTGTGCAATTGCCGATGAGGATTGAGAGTAGAGAGAATCGACATCGACGAGTCAGCTCGCGCTGAGGGCGCGATCGGATTTTCCACTGCAACTTGCAAGGTGGGAGGCCGAAAAATAGGCATGCGGCTGGATGGTCCTTAAAGCAACGTGGTTCGCTGTGTACTTGCGGCAGAAGCAACGCGAAAGCAATCCGATGTCCGATACAACTTAGCCGCCGGTTGCGGTCGCACCCTCATTCTCCAACACAATAATGTCAAACACGCTGCGATTCGTTTCGACAAACGAAGCAACGCCCCTCAACAAGTCGATGCGTTCTGCGCAAGGCCAATTGCCCGCGGTCGCGTGATACGGCGCTGAACCTGCTGCGATCCACTTCTCGTGCAACGGCTTAGCTTGCGGCGCAGGAGCGTTCTGTGCTCGAAGCCCCTGCGTCACATTACGGTCGTCTGATCCGCGTAGCTTCATAAGACTCCCCGGTCGACGAAGATTATGTTTTCACGCGGGTACGGCAGAGCCACTTTTAGCGCGCACCCACGTGTCAAGCGCCCATTTTTAGTTAAGTGCCGAGTGCGAAAAATTATATTTTTGACCGATGAATGATGGGACTAAAGTTATCGAAGGGTGGTTATCAATGAAAGGAGATGCAATGGTCTTTTATCACCATGGTGCAGCAATTCAGCCTTCGGTAACGAGACTAGGCAACACGTTCCTGGCGCGCGTTTCCATCCTGGAAGAGGACGGTGAAGCGACCTCGCTTGGCAACCTTGGTCAGTTCGCCAATCGTGACTGTGCCTTTGAGTTTGCTGTGCGCAGTGCGACTGCGTTCATCGACGGCGAGCCTTTGCCGCGGTCGCCGTTTGAGCAACAGCAGACCAGTTGAACAGAGAGGCGATCGCTCGGTTTTTGCTTGGGCGTTAGCGTCGCCCAGTAAGACGTCACGCGGACAAGGCGCATAGGATCGACAAAACGATCTGGGCAAAACCCACGATGATGGGTTCTGCCCAGCACAATCGATTAAACCAGCACCGTCCAAACGTTATTGCATCGACAACGAGCCTGCGTCGCCTTTGATCCTCAATACGGCCGCCTGAGCCGGAGGCGCCAGATTTTGCTCAGCGAGACTAGCCTTAAGCACGGTGGCCTGGTTCTCAGTTCCCTGATCAAAGTCGGCATCGAGTTCGCTGATGCGACGGTTGTACCAGTTGACCACGCAGACCTTGTCCTTGCAGTTGTGCTGACGCCACTGCCATTGCTTGACCCGGTCGTCCTCGAAAGCTGCCGTGTCAGGCGTGACGTCCTTCGCGCGCTTGTAGGAGATCGCCAGCTTGTCGTCGAGCGATGACAGCTCGGGATCATTGCACACCAACTTTTCCGAGCTTGAGATTCGCTTGCCGCAATGGAAGCTCGCGGCCTGAGCCGTCGCTGAGAAGCCGCCGCCCAGCATGAGTGACGCCAGTAACGCCAGCGCGGTTTTCCCGGCGGCACGCCTCACGTCAAACCGTTTCGATTCCAATTTTCCTGACTTGGTCATTCCTGCCCCCGTTGATTCATCGTTGAAGTTGCGTTGACGTTGCATGCATCGTCAAGCCGATGATCCTAGGTTTCAGGCAAGCGAACCCATCGAAAAGGAGGCGACCTTCTCAAGGCCTTACTTAATATTTCACTCGACGGCGCTCAAGCAAAATCGCGACTGGCGAGAGGAACTATCCGTCACGCCGATTGTTTGAAATCTCCTTCAATTGCGCGATCAACGTATCGGGAATATCAACACCTTCCTGTTCCGACGCATCGGCGAGACGTTCTCTCCGATAACCCGGAAGCCGGACGTCATCATCCAGAAGCATCATTTCAATCAGCGTTTCCACGCGCGAAAGATAGGTATCGTCGCCGGCCAGTGCGCCCGGATCGATCGCCCAAAATAAATGGCCAATGCGCGAACGCTCGCCCTCCTCGGTCAGGAACGAACCGGCTTCGTAACCGAAGTTCGCGCCGGTCAGCGCCGCCGCGAGCAACTCAACGACCAACGCCAGCATCGCGCCCTTCGCTCCGCCGAATGGCAGCATCATGCCGTCGAGGGCAGCACGCGCGTCGGTCGTCGGCTGGCCGTCGCGGGTGGTCGCCCAGCCTTCCGGAATCGGCTTGCCGTCACGCGCGGCAATGGCAACCTTGCCGCGTGCAATTTGCGAGAGCGCCAGGTCGATCACGAGCGGTTCCGACTGTCGGCGCGGGAAGACGGCGGCAATGGGATTAGTGCCGAAGAGCGCGCGCCGGCCGCCCCACGCGGGCATGGCCGCGGGCGAGTTGCTGAACGCCAGGCCAACCATGCCCGCCGTGCCGAGCGCCTGCAGATGCGCCGCGCCGACGCCGAAGTGATGGCTGCGCCTGACACCCGCCACCGCGCTGCCGAACTGCCGCGCGCGTTCGATCAACGCGCTGATGGCGAGATCGCAGGCGGGATAAGCGAGTCCGTCCGCGCCGTCGACCAGCACGGCCGCGCCGCGATCCGAGACGATGCCCGGCTGCGCCAACGGATCGACGCGGCCATTCCTGAGTTGCGCGCAATACATCGGCAGGCGCGACACGCCGTGCGACGACAACCCGCGCACGTCAGCATAAACAAGCGCGCGTGCCGTCGATTGTGCGGTCGCGGGCAATGCGCTGGCGGCAAGCAGCGAGTCGACAGCAAGCGCGCTCAGCGCGTCGGGAAGCAGTCGGGACATCGGTCATTCCTTTTAAGTTATGGATTTGAAGCTGCAAGCGCGGCTGCGATGCGTATTGCAAGGAACGTGCAACCGCATTTAAAAAATGCGTGCCTTAATCTGCGGCACGCAATTGATCTGCGATTCCGTCACGAAATTTGCTTGAGGATGGCGTCCATGAGACCCGGGAACCTGCTATCGAGCTCGGCAAGCCGCAACGTGTTCTGATGAACCTTGCCGGCCACGCGGGTCTGCACGAGACCCGCCTCGCGCAAGATGCGAAAGTGGTGCGACATGCTCGATTTAGGGCGGCCGCCGTCGAGCTCTCCGCAGGTGGCCTCCGTGACAAGCGACAAATGCCGCACGATGTCGAGCCGTACCGGGTCGCTCAAGGCGTTGAAAAGCCGCTGGAGGGTAAAGTCCTCGGGGCCGGGATGGTCATAGTTGCGCATGCAGCAGATGGTACCGGTTTCTGTGATAATCGATAGTTCGATTTATATCGAACTATCTGGATTACCCGAATTATCGCACTCGATTTTTCCACGGAGCCTGCCCGATGCCCACGTTATTCGAACCCTTCAAACTCAAAGATATCTCGTTGCGCAACCGCATCGCGATCCCGCCGATGTGCCAATACTCCGCGGTCGATGGCCTGATCAACGACTGGCACCGCGTGCATCTGGCGAGTCTCGCGCGCGGCGGTGCTGGACTGGTTATCGTCGAGGCGACCGCCGTGTCGCCTGAAGGGCGCATCACCCCGGGCTGCACGGGCATCTGGAATGATGAGCAAGCGCAAGCCTTCGTGCCCGTCGTTGCATCGATCAAGGCAGCAGGCGCGGTGCCGGGCATCCAGATCGCGCACGCGGGCCGCAAGGCCAGCGCCAACCGGCCGTGGGAAGGCGACGACCATATCGCCGCAGACGATCCGCGCGGCTGGGACACCATTGCGCCTTCCGCTGTCGCCTTTGGAGCCAACCTGCCGAAGGTGCCTAAGGCGATGACCGTCGACGATATCGCCCGCGTGCGCCAGGATTTTGTCGATGCCGCAAAGCGCGCGCGCGACGCAGGTTTTGAATGGCTGGAACTGCACTTCGCGCACGGCTATCTGGGTCAAAGCTTTTTCTCGACGCACTCCAATCACCGCGACGATGCCTATGGCGGAAGCCTCGACAACCGCAGCCGCTTCATGCTGGAGACGCTCGCCGCAGTGCGCGAAGTCTGGCCTGAGCACCTGCCCCTGACGGCACGCTTTGGCGTGATCGAATATGACGGCCGCGATGAGGAAACCCTCGCGGAGTCCAATGAGCTGGCGAAAAATTTCAAGCGTGGCGGGCTGGACCTGCTCAGCGTCAGCGTGGGGTTCTCTACGCCTGCAGCAAACATTCCGTGGGCGCCCGCGTTCCTTGCGCCTATAGCACATCGGGTGCGGCGTGAGGCGCAACTGCCGGTTGCATCGGCATGGGGAATCGATACACCGGAGCTCGCCGACAACGCCGTACGCGAAGGTCAACTCGATCTCGTGATGGTCGGCCGCGCGCATCTGGCCAATCCTCACTGGACGTATTACGCGGCGAAAAAGCTCGGCATTGCACGTCCTTCGTGGACGCTGCCTGCGCCCTACGCGCATTGGCTCGAACGCTACGCGGTCAGCTAATCACGCGCCCACGACGCCGGCAATCGATGTGCATTTTTTGCACGGTTGTCGGCGTATTGCCGCGTTAGCGTTAATTACAAAGACTCCTAAGCAAGTTCCGGCTCGCGCCGCTGAACCGCACTCATCGCCTCGCGTGCCGCGCCGGGCCGATGCGACCGCGAACCCGTGGATACGTCATCCGAACCAGACCGCGATGAATCGCCACGCAGCGTAAACACCGCCACCGCATCGCGCAGCGAATTGGCCTGTTCGGCAAGCGCGTGTGCCGCTGCGGACGCTTCCTCGACCAGCGCGGCATTTTGCTGCGTCACCTCGTCCATTTGCGTAACGGCCGTATTGACCTGTTCAATACCCGTGCTCTGCTCCTGTGACGCCGAAGAAATCGCGCCCACAATATCCGTCACGCGCTGCACCGACCCCACGATCTCCGCGATGATCTGCCCCGCGTCGCCGACGAGCACCGAACCCGCGTTCACGCGATCGGTCGACTGGGCGATCAACGCCTTGATTTCCTTTGCCGCCGAGGCGCTGCGTTGCGCGAGCGTGCGCACTTCCGCTGCGACGACCGCGAAACCGCGCCCTTCCTCGCCCGCGCGGGCCGCTTCCACGGCTGCGTTAAGCGCAAGGATATTGGTCTGAAACGCAATGGCGTCGATCACGGCGATGATCTCCGCGACCTTGCTTGAACTATCGGCAATGCCGTGCATGGTTTCAACGACCTGATCCATCATCACGCCGCCGCGCGAAGCGGTGTGTGAAGCCGCGTCCGCGAGCGTGGATGCCTGCCGCGCGTTCTCTGCGTTCTGGCGAACCGTGCCAGTGAGTTCTTCCATGCTCGCCGCCGTTTCTTCGAGCGATGCCGCCTGCTCTTCCGTGCGCGACGAAAGGTTCAGGTTGCCCGATGCGATCTCGGCGCTGGCCGTCGCCACGCCTTCGGCATTCTCACGAACCTTGGCGACCACTTGCGACAAACTCGACTGCATGTCTTTCAATGCCGCAAGCAATTGCGCGATCTCGTCCTTGCCGCTGGAGTCAAACTCCATCGAAAGATTACCGGTCGCCACTGCTCGTGCGCAATTCAGCGCGTGACCAAGCGGCCGCGAGACCGTGCGGCTGAACATGACGCCGCCGATCATCGCGAGCGCGAGTACCGACAACATCAGCGCAATGCTGATCTCAGTCGCATGATGTGCGTCGATAGCGGCCTGCGCCGAAACCTGCGCGCTGTCAGCCGCGATTTTTTGAGTAGCCTGTTCAAGCAGCGCTGAAGGTTCACGGTCTACACCGGCCACGGCTTTATCGCCGGCCGAGGGTTCGAACCCCGCTGACTTGAATGCCTCGAAGCCTTTGCGATACCCCTCGCCCATCGCCGCGTGTGCGATGGCAAAGCGTTCGATCAGCGTGCGACTTTCACCTTCCGGCAACTTGGTTTTGAGTTCAGCCGCGAGCGTGCTGACGGTCTTTTCGCGGGTCTGGAAGGCGGACCAGTATTTGTCGAGATTTGCCGGGTCCTTCCCACGCAACAACGTGTCCTTCCACTCCTGGACTTGCAGCTTGAATGCGACGAGCGTGGCGGACACCATGCGTTCATTCGCAACGTTTTCTTGTACCGTAGTTCCGTAGACGTTGATCGACTGGTTGAGCGCGAAGATGCCATACAGTGCGCCGGCGAACATCAGCAGCAGCGCGACGGCGAAGGCAAGGGGAATTTTGAGGCTGAGCTTCATTGATGGTTCTCGGATTCGACAAGCCGCGACGGGAGCGCGCGGTTGGACTACTGCTTATCGGTCCGTTGGCCCAAAACTGAAGGTGTGAAGCCGGTATGCGTTTCGAAGAAACATGACCCAATTTGATGGGGCCATCAAGCTTACGATGCAAGTCAAACGCGCTTACGCCGAGCTTGTCGCCCGGCGAAGCGCACCAGTCTATTATCGCGTTGCACTCAGCGTGTTCACACCCATTTCATCGAGCACGTCGCGCACTGCGGCGAGCAAACCGTGCATCTCCTTTTCATAGAGCCTGCCAATACAGCCGATACGAAACGATTCCGCGATCGTCAGCTTGCCGGGATAGATCACATATCCCCGTGTTTTCAGTCCATCGTAGAAACGTTCGAAAACAAAGCCCGGATGCGCAGGCATGCGGAAGGTCACGATGATCGGCGCCTGCAGATCCGCCTTCAGCAGAAGCTCGAAACCGAGCGCCTTCATGCCGTCGATGAGAACGCGGCAATTGTTCCGGTACCGTCCCCCTCGTCCCGCCACGCCACCCTCGTCATCAAATTCCTGAAGCGCCTGATGGAACGCCACGATCACATGCGTAGGGGGTGTGAACCGGTATTGCCCAGTCTTTTCGAAATTTGCCCACTGATCGTGGAGATCGAGAACCAGCGTGGTGGCGTTGCCCCTGGTCGCCACCAGCGCGTCGCGCCGGCACACGACAAAGCTAAGACCCGGCACGCCTTCAATGCACTTGTTCGACGAAGCCGCGACTGCATCTGCGTGGATCGCGGGTGCATCGATTGGCAGTGCGCCGAACGCGCTCATTGAATCGATGAGATAGCCCTTTTTGTACTTGGCCGCAAGCGCGCCAATCTCGGCAATCGGATTCAGGATGCCTGAGGTCGTCTCGCAATGGACCACGAAGATATGCGTGATCGACGGCGTGCGCTTCAAGATTGTCTCGACCTTTTTAAGGTCCGGCGGTGCATCTTCAGCCGTTTCATGGATGACGCTCTTGCGCCGGGCAATGTCGAGAATGCGTTTCGCGCGCTGACCGTAAGCGCCATTGATGAGGAGGAGAACCTTGCCGCCTGGTGGCACGAAACTCGTCAGCATGGCTTCGACTGCAAAGGTACCGGAACCTTGCATTGGCACCGTGACATAGTCGCCTTCGCCATGAACAACCTCGACGAGCCGCGCGAGCACCGCTTTGTTGATTGCGACAAAACTTGCATCGCGCGAGCCCCAGTCGTGTGCCATCGAAGCCTTGACGGTGCGCGAGGTCGTCAGGGGTCCGGGCGTCAGGAGAAAGGGATCGCCCGTTTCGGTGGCAGCTGGTTTGAGGACCGTGGATTGATTCATAAGAAGGGTGTCCGATATCGATGTGTGGCGTTTAAGGCTGCACGAAGAATGGTGAGTGTGTGACGTTCACGTCGCAAGGTCCTCGGCGCATGACGACATTTTAACCGCGCGCTGTCCGATGCGAAAATTCCGCCTGCGTCGACATGAAACACATCGTCAGCCGTGCGGCGTCCTCGCTCGCGCAGTGGCCAGATAATCAAATGACAAGTCGCTTGAAATCCGACCAGGCATATTGCTCGTTATCCTAACTTATTCATCGCGTGATGGCGGCTTGACCGGCTTGTGGGCGACCTGCGTCGACAGCACGATCGCCGTCGAGGTCGTGCCATAGGTGTTCAGTGCATCGATAATGCCCTGCAAATGCTGCACGTCGGTTGCGAGCACACGCAGCACCGCACAATCGTCGCCTGTCACCGTCAGGCATTCAATGACTTCGGGGCGCTCGCGGGCAAACGCTTCATACGGCCGCCCTGCCTGAGCCTGCACACGGATCATCGCGGTGATCGTGTAGCCGAGCTTCGCCGGGTCAACCCACGCACGGTAACCCCCTATGACGCCCTGCACTTCCAGCCGCTTGATCCGCTCAGACACGGCGGGCTGGCTGAGGTGTACGCGCCGGCCAATTTCAGCATGCGACACCGCGCGTCCTGCTGCAAAAGTTCGAGGATCTTGCGGTCATGGTGATCAACTTTGGTATTCATGGAAATCCTTCGATAAATCCGATCAATGATCGGGCTTTGTCGAAAAATACCATTGAATGCGGGTTATAAAAACCATGACGACGCGATAGATTATAAGTAAATCCCTTCGTGGTAAGAGACTCTACATGCACCTGAAAATCTGGCTGATCTTCGTCGCGACAACGGGTCTCGTGTGTCTCACGCCCGGCGTTGCAGCACTGCTCGTTGTCGCTCAAGGCATCTCTAACGGCGTGCGGCGCAGCTACTGGACCATCGCCGGGATCGCGCTTGCCAATTCAATTTATTTTGCTTTATCGGCGACGGGTCTGGCGGCGCTGATCGTCACCAGTCACAACGTGTTTAATGCAGTGAAATGGGCCGGCGTTGCTTATCTCGTGTATCTCGGTGTTCGGGCCTTATTCAACCGGTCGAGTGCGCTGACCATCCAGCCTGCGGGCATTGCGGCAGTCAGCGGTCCGCGTGCGTTGAGTCAGGGTCTGATGGTTGAGTTGGCGAACCCGAAAGCGCTGCTCTTTTTCGTCGCGCTACTTCCGCAGTTCGTTGAGGTGCACCAACCAATCTGGCTTCAAATGCTGATCTTCGGCTTAACGACGGTGCTGCTGGACCTCTGTTCCTATTCCTTCTATGCGTGGCTCGGCGCAAAGAGTCAGGGATTGGCTGCGAATCGGAAATGGGCGGGTGCCGCGAGTCGGATAAGCGGTGTTGTGTTGATCGCCGCGGGGGCGCTAACCGCATTCGCCAAGGCGTGACGCCGGATGTGATATCGGCGCTTGGGTAAAACGTTTTGATCGGTGTTCTGTGCAAGCATAGATCAGTCGGCTTAAGGAAACGTCACCGCTAGACGCGCGAACGTTTCCTTAGGGCAGCTGGCGCTGCCTCTGGCGTCAGTTAATGACAGCGGTTTTGCCAGTGGCCATGCACCTTCACTTTGTGGCATACGCGGTGATGGTGATCTTCTGCGAAAGCGGAAGTAAAAGCGCCGAGCGTAAGAGCGGCGGTGATGACGGCAAGAATGGCTTTTTTCATATGACAATATGACGTTGAAGGGAATTGGAATCCTAGCATCGTTACATTACAGTCTCGAATCGAGAGCCCGACGTTAAAACCTGCAACAATCCCGCGCTGCAAAAGCCGTCGCCTTAGGTCGCGTGCTTCCTCGCTAACTCTGCCGCAACGATGGTCCCACGCCGCTCTACTCCATGGTCGCCGACCTCGCGAGGCGGCTCTGCGACTTTTCAGAGCCGGATCTCACGTCTGTCATTTCACGGTAGACAGCCTTGCGTTTTGCGTTGCTTGCAGGGCGATGACTGCATCAACACCAAGCTGCGCGATTCGTTCGTCGTCATCTTCGGATAAACCGCTGACCGCAACCGCGCCGGCCACCATCCCGTCTATCAGAATCGGTAAGCCGCCTGCCCAGCCGATATAACGCGCATCTCCGTAAGAAGACATGCTCCAGCCCCCCCGCCTTGGCCTCCAATGCCAGTTGGCGAGTAGCCATTCCTTGCCGGGCGGCTGTAAAGGCCTTGGCTTGCGCGACAGCTATGGAAGGCAGTGGCGCCCCGTCCATCCGTACCAGCGCGATCAATTCGCCATGTGCATCGCTGACCGCAAGCACAGCGGCTGCATCATTTTTTTCAAGCGCCTGCCGCATGTGCTCTATTGCGGCGAGCGCTTCCGCGTTGCTAACACCGCTATGAACTAGCACTGAATTTTCCCCTGGACGTTACTTCGATAGAGCGCATCGTACCGTCATAGCTGTAATCAAAACGCAGTTCGAACGGCAGTCCGCTTGCCCACGGACTAAAGTCGATATCCGATCTCCTTGCCGCCTTTAGCAGACGGCCGACCTTGGTGGAAATGACAAACTCGTCACGCGGATACCAGCGAAGTCCCTGACCACAACGCGCTTCGCTAAGGCCATGGCCATACATGGGCGCCGTGTCGAAATAGCGAATGCCCGCATTCCATGCCGCCTGAATCAGCGCGGCGCTGGTCTCTTCCGAGATCGGCCGGGCGAGGTTGCCGATGGGCGATGCGCCAAAACCCATCACCGTTACGTCCAGCTCCGAGCGTGGCCAGGTCTTTTTCATGTCAGCGTTCATTTTTTTCCTGTTTAAGTAGTGCAATCAAGCCGTTGACCTTATTTAACTTTAGCCGCCGCAGCGAGTGCATGGACACCGGTTTTTGCGTCCTCATTGGAGTTCATGAACTTGCTGATGGCGTCGGACATGGCGCCTGCGGTCACGGTCGACTGCACCATGCCAAATGCAAGCGATGGCAGGAAACCGCCTGACTTGATCGTCCTTTGTTCGTCGGCGTACGACTTCTTGGCGCAGTCATCAAACTTGTCCATCGATACATCCTGACGGATCGGGATGGAACCCTTGTACAGGCTGAACTGTTGTTGAAAATCGGGCGACATGATGGTCTTGGCTAAGGCAAGCTGACCTGGCGTTGCTTCTTTTGAGCCCTTCTGCTGAAAAAATACAAAGGAGTCCACGGTGTAAGTGAAGGCGCTGGACGTGCCTGGCGCGACAGCGCAGACGTAATCGACACCCGGCTTCTTGTTCGCATTTTCGAACTCGCCTTTGGCCCAGTCGCCCATGAACTGCATGCCGCCTGTACCGTTGATCACCATTGCAGTGGCAAGATTCCAGTCCCGGCCCGCATAGCCTTTATCGAAGTACGACTCGATCTTCTTGACTGTCTCGAACACTTGCACCATTTGCGGAGATGTCAGCGTCTTCTGGTCGAGGTCGACCAATGCCTTCTTGTAGAAGTCAGGGCCTTGCGACAGCACGACCGTTTCCCAAACCGTCATGTCTTGCCAAGGCTGTCCGCCGTGTGCAACCGGGGTGATGCCTGCCGCGCGAAACTTGTCAGCCAGTGCGAAGAATTCAGGCCATGTTGCAGGCGGTGTTCCCCCGACCTTGTCTAGCGCTGCCTTGTTTATCCAGAGCCAGTTGATTCGATGCACGGAAAATGGCGCACCAACATAATGACCGCCGGCGCGCATGATTGCATCGATTTGCGGAGGTGTATGACTCTTCCAATCGCCCGCGGATTTGTCGATTGAAACCAGCATGTCCTGATCGGCCCAATCCTGAATGAGCGGGCCCTTGATCTGTGCAGCCGATGGCGCGTTGCCGGAGATCACCTGGGCCTTCAACGCGGTCATTGCGGCCGCGCCCGCGCCTCCGGCTACTGCAAAGTCTTTCCACTCGTAGCCTTGTTTGGTCATGTCGTCTTTGAGCAGCCTGACCGCTTTTGACTCGCCGCCCGAGGTCCACCAGTGCAGCACTGAAATGGACTCAGCGGCGCTCGCCGCGTGGCATATACAGAGACTGAATAAGGCGCACATGCCCTGTTTAAGATTTTTGTTCATCGTTGTCTCCTGGGAATTACATGTAGCCTTGATCGGCTCGTCTATTTTCTTTGCCTGGCCTTAGCGGACTTAAGCTTTTGCCGGGCAAAGAGAGTTCGCTCAACTCAGGTACTTGACCGGAGCTGCGTTAAAGGAAGCGGTAAAACAGGAAGCGGTAAAACGACGTAAAAAGCGGCTTAAAGTGAAAGGCCGAGTTGCTCACGGCCTAGCGGCGTTAAATCCGCCTCGGTCGCGCGTCCGACGAAATCAACTTCGAAGTTATCGGCGGGAAAGTCGGGAGGGCTTTTCCCTTCCCTAAAGCTCGGTAGTTGACGCTTCAAGTAGGCATCGTTCTTGGCGCAAGCCGGCGCCGACGATATGTACATGACATTGCTAAATCCCGTGCCGCGGTGTGCATCCTCAACGGCGTGAATGACATCGCTGTGCCAGAACACAGTGTCTCCCGCTTGCATCTTAGGGATTGACGAAAGCGCCTCATAAAGCGGGCCGTGCCATTCGGGCTTGATCGACAACGCCCGGCCCGGCATGGCCCCGCAGAGGTCGTCCTCTGGAACGTCGTCCTGAAGCGCCCGCAGCAGTACATAGGCCATGGCGTTCGCGATTGGAATGAGTTGCAGCGTGCCATCGCCCGGCCCTTGCGGCGTCAGCGCAGTCCAGCCCTGGAAGGTCCGGAACATCGAGCACACTGCGGGCGACGCGATCTCCCTTACGTCCGCCCGATAAGCCGCGTCGAATGGGTCATAGCGTTCCCAGTCGCCGCTAAAGACGTGCCGATAAACCCGCCTGAAGTTTTCCTCAAGCCACCGCTCGACGGAACCGCCATCGCAATGGGCGGACAATCCTAACGACTCCGAGCCCGGCGGACGCCGGCGCAACCGGTCCGCGTAGACCGGCACATGATCGGGATCGAAGTGCTGACGGCCTTCGCTCTCCGCTTTCCACAAGCGGTTAAGGAACACGCGGGTGGCAGTTAATTCAGGCGATTGACGCGCGGCAACTTGAGGCGCGGACCAATAGACACCATAGATTTGCGGCTTGCTCGATGCCAGGTTGCCGAAGTACTTGTCCTCCGCGCGATTCAGCAGCCGCTCGTCCAGATTGTTGGTGTCCACGTACTCGGCGATCTGCGCGTCCCATTGCGTGGCTTGCTCCGGACTGAATACGCGTCGCACCACGCAAGCGCCGCGAGCCTTGATGAAAGTAATGGTGTCGGCACTGACGCGCTGCGCGGCGATGTCCTCATAGGAAAGTTCGGGAATGACCGAGTCGCTGCGAGCACGCTGTGCTGCAATGACGCCGGCTTGCTGCTTGATGTCATCCTCGACTGCAAGAAACACTTCACGATAATTGGGTAAGGCTTGACGCAACGCCCGCTTCGCTTCGCGAATGGCGGCGGGCAAGTCATCGATTTGCAGGGGGTGCATGTTTGTCTCCGCGTATTTGGTATGTGCGGAGCTTAAGCTGAGCCACGAATAAGAAGTGATACGATCAAGACAATCAATTTGCGTTTTCAGCCATCGAGCTTTAGGGGATGGACGTGTCCGTCATTAACGGCGGCTAGGCGCTGCGGGTTAACCCGTTATCGATTAACTTAAGTCTTTATCGAACGCGAACCGAATTAATCTCAGGCGCCCTTAGCCTATTTTCCATCAGGAAAGGTCCCGTTTCTAAGCGTCTCCCGAGTTGTAAAATAAACAGTTAGCAATCCAAATTAGAAACTCTTCGTCCTCTGCCACCTACTCTAGAGGTCAGAACGCGCTAAGCAGAGTACGAGCCAATGCGCTCGCCTCTTCGGCAGACCTGACATTGGTGAATCCCATCAGCAGTCCTCGTTTCGATGCTGCTCCGGCATACCAGCTCGACAACGCATTCACCGATAACCCGAGGCCCCGCGCACGCAACGCAATCGCACTGTCATCGGATCCGTTTTCGAGCATCGCAAGAAGATGCATGCCGCCAGCTTGCAAACGAAGTTGCGCGCGCATGCCTAAACTGCCCCCAAGCGCATCTGCAAGCATCGTGCGGCGATCCGCGTAGATGTTCCGCATCTTGGTAATATGCCGCGCGAAATAGCCGTCTTCGATAAACCTTGCCAGCGTCGCCTGTAGCAAACGCGGACATTGATTCTGCATTCGATTAGCAGTTTCAAAGAACCGGGCGACGTGCTCTTGCGGCACCACCAAATACGACAGACGCAACCCGGGTGCGAGCACCTTGCTGAAGGTGCCTGTGTATAGCACTCTCCCCGGGCCGCCTGTATCAAGACTTTTTAACGCGGGAAGCGGCCGCCCTCTATACCGGTATTCGCTGTCGTAATCGTCTTCGATAATCCAGCGGTCACCGGCTCTTGCCCAGTCCAACAAAGCGTATCTGCGCGAAAGGGATAACGACACGCCCAGCGGACTCTGATGACTGGGTGTGACCAGCGCAAAGCGTGCATTCGCGTCCATCTTGATGCCGGCTTCGACATCGAGGCCGTCGTCATCGACTGGAACCGGCAGCAGTTTCATCCCCGCATTGCTCAGGAAGTGCCGCGCCATGAGATAGCCGGGATCCTCGAACCAGCACGCGTCGCCACTGCGCAATACCGCGCGGCAGATCAGATCCAGACTGGCGCGATATCCCGCGCAAATAAAGACCTGATCGGGCGAGCAGGCAACGCCTCGCGATACACCCAAGTACCCGGCAATGGCCGCACGCAGCGGCGCATGCCCCTGGGGATCGGGATAAATCAGGTCCTGGAGACCGCTTTGGCGCATCTCGCGCGCCGCCAGGCGGTTCCAGACCGTGCTCGGAAAGGCATCCAGCGCCGGAAGGCCCATCTGCAAAGGCAACGGCATCGAGCCGGTATGTTCCGACCACAGCGCGGTCTCCGGCGTAACGCTGGACTGCCCAGCCGACTCGGGCAGTTTGATTTGGGGTGAGACCACCGTCCCGGCCGGTCCACGAGCGATCAGATAACCCTCGCCGATCAAAAGCTGATAAGCCGATTCAACCGTGCCGCGCGCCAGATTCAGTTCCGACGCCAAGCCCCGCACCGACGGCACGCGGTCTCCGGGCCGCAACACACCATCCGCAATGGATTGACGAATGCGCAGATATATCTGCCGATAAATCGGGCCGTCCGTCGCGGCACCGATGGGATTGATAGGGCTAAATGGCAGCGTCATGTCTCTCGCATGTCCTACTCAAATTCACATTTCTTGGCTCTATAGTGTATGACATCAATCGCTTAAAGTACCTCAACGATGACAAACAAAGAGGTACGCCGATGGCACCAGCCATGAAACTCCAGGAATTGGACACCCCCACGCTGCAGCGCGCAGGCTTTGCGCTGATGCGCGAACTGCGCCCTCACCTGACTGGCGAAGCCGCGTTCGTCGAACAGATCGTGCGTCAGTATGCGCAAGGGTATCGGCTGCTTGCCGCTTATATGGGCGAGCGAATCGCGGGGCTGATTGGTTATCGCGCGATGGAAAACACGGTGTATGGCCGCTTCGTCTATGTCGACGATCTGGTCATCGACATAGACGAGCGTCAGCAGGGTCTCGGCGCATTCCTGATCTCGACAGTGCGCAACGAAGCAACGCGCCTGGGATGTCAGCATTTTGTCCTCGATACCGGCCTGCATATGGCATTGGCACAGCGCTTTTACTTTCGCCAAGGCTTGTTGGCGCGCGGCATGCATTTCGTCCAGCCGCTACCGCAACAACTGCAAACACAGCAACGGGACGCGATATGAACGACTTTTTATTCTTGAGTGCGAGCCCGAATCAGCAAGCTTCACACGCGTACCGCTTTGCTGACGCGCTGCTCAAGAAGCTGAGTGAAAGACATCCGGGAATGAGCGTGAATAAACGCGACCTCGCGGCGAATCCGCTGCCGCCGCTGAGTGCCGCATATGGATCCGCGCTGACAAAACGCACTCCCTTCGACGATCCCGCGTTTCGGCAATCGGAGGAGTTGATCGATGAACTGGAGCGCAGCCGCCACTTGCTGATCGCCACGCCGATGCATAACTTCACGGTGCCGGCAACGCTGAAGTTGTGGATCGATTACGTGCTTCGGATTGGACGTTCTTTTTCGGCAGGGCCCGAAGGTAAAGTCGGTTTGCTAGCTGACCGCCCGACCTACATCATTGTGAGTTCCGGCGGAATTCATCAAGGGCCGCAAGCGCGTCAACCTGATTTCTTGTCCGATTACCTGAGACATGCACTGAAGACAATTGGGATTACTAACAGTCACTTCATTTATCTGCAAGGAATGGTCGGAAGTGAAGAAGCGGTGGCCGCTGCAATCTCCACCGCCTGTCAGCAGTTATCGAAGACGCCGCTATTTGCCGGCGTCGAACCCGAATCGACTGCGTTTGTACCGTCGGCATGAATTTTCGCTTTTTTTAAAAGCCTCTTTAACTACTTCAGAGCCTGACCATGAGCCAACTTCGCCTTCCATTTACGACACTATCGCCTGCCGCTTACCAGGGGCTCCTCGCAACAAGCAAGGCACTCTCCAACAGCAGCCTCGGTATGCCCTTGATCGAATTGATCTATCTGCGCATCTCGCAGATCAATGGCTGCGCATTCTGTCTCGACAAACATTCGTCGACGCTGCGTGATTCCGGTATTGCCATACGCAAGCTCGACCAACTCGCGGGCTGGCGTGTCAGCGAGTTGTTCGATGCACGGGAACGCGCCGCGCTGGCATGGGCCGAGACATTGACGCACGTCGACCAACAAGGTGCGCCGGAGGAACGCTACGCTCCACTGAAGGCGCTTTTCTCCGATGCGGAAATCTCGGATCTGACGATCGCCATCGCGCTGATGAACGCGTTTAATCGTCTCGCTATCGGCATGCTGCTGTAGGTTTTTGTTTGTGTTGCGAGTATCCGCGTTTTAGTTTTGAACGGCTCCGCTTGGCAGTTTGCTTGCAGTCCGCTTGGCGATTCTTTAGAGGAGCCGTCGTGCCTCACTCCGGCTGGGTAACCAACTTATCCTGTGTTTGGGTATCGAAGTCAGAGGCATCATGGCGCTCATGCAGCTGACTGGAAAGCTCGCCAAAAACACGGTTAACCATCCGCCCCCGGCGCACGGCCGGGCGCTCACCTATCGCATCAGCCCAGCGCTGAAGATGTTTGTAGTCCTGCACAGCCAGGAACTCGGCCGCCTCGTATATCCAGCCCTTTACCAGGCCACCGTACCAAGGCCAGATGGCCATGTCGGCAATTGTGTACTCGCTGCCGGCGATATATTCGTTGCGTGCAAGCTGCTTGTCGAGCACATCGAGCTGACGCTTCGTTTCCATCGCGAAACGGTCGATGGCATATTCGATCTTCGTCGACGCGTACGCATAGAAATGACCGAAACCTCCGCCCAGATACGGCGCGCTTCCCATCTGCCAAAATAGCCACGACAGGCATTCGGCGCGCGCGCTCGCTTCCGTCGGCAGGAACGCGCCAAATTTTTCGGCAAGATAAAGCAGAATCGCGCCGGACTCAAAAACCCGGATTGGCTTCGGGCCGCTGTGATCGAACAGCGCGGGGATCTTGGAGTTGGGATTCGCTTCAACGAAGCCGCTACCGAATTGCTCGCCGTCACCAATCCTGATCAGCCACGCATCGTATTCCGCACCGCTGTGACCGAGCGCCAGCAATTCTTCCAGCATCGTCGTGACCTTCACGCCGTTCGGTGTCGCCAGTGAGTAGAGCTGGAAAGGATGACGGCCGACTGGCAGTTCCTTGTCGTGGGTCGGTCCGGATATCGGGCGGTTGATGTTAGCGAAGCGGCCACTGCCGGATTTATTCCAGGCCCAAACTTTCGGCGGCACGTAGTCAGCGGAATCAGTCATGCTCAAAGCTCCTGGCATTTTAGGGAATCGTTTTGGGAAATCGGTATCTTGAAGCGACAGTAACAAATTGGCGCGAGGCGTGCAGGAAGGTCCTGCATTGACGCTATTGACCGTTGACGAGTGAATGCTCGACCGTGGCGGTCTGCGAGCGTGAACGACTGCTACTCGCGGCCGCTCACTGTAGTGTGATTACGCTTCAGACAGAATCTGTCGAATGGCTTTCTCGAACGCTTCAACGGGTTGTGCGCCAGTCAGCAAGTAGCGGTCATTAAAGATGATCGACGGCACTGACTGAATACCCATTGACTGATATTTCTCTTCTTCTGCACGGACCTCATTGGCATAGTCGCCTCCTTGCAGAACGGAGCGCGCCTCAGCGCCGTCAAGCCCCACTGATTCCGCCGCTGCAACCAGAACGTCATGGTCGCTCGTGGCCTTGCCCTCGCCGTGATAAGCCTGGAGCAGCGCCTCTTTAAGCTCAACCTGTTTGCCTTTGATCCCGGCCCAATGCATCAGACGATGCGCGTCGAAGGTGCTATAGATCCGGCTACGCTTGCCGAAAGTGAAACCCACATCCGCGCCGCGCTGCCGGAGATCGTCCTGCGCCTGGGCTACCTGCTGCGGAGTGCGCCCGTATTTCTTGCTGATATGGTCGACAAGGTCTTCACCCTCCTCACCCATCTGCGGATTCAGTTCGAAGGGATGCATCACTATTTCGGCGTCGACCGTATCGCCAAGTCGCGACAACGCAAGCTGCAGCGAAGATAGACCGACAGCACACCACGGGCACGCTATGTCGGAGACAAAATCGATTCTGATCGGTTGTTTCATTGCTTTCCTGATGATGATTGTCTGTTTCGTCACCGGTTCGACACGAGGGCAACAGCCACCTACAGCGTAGCCGGATTTGCAAATGCTTGCCGAATCGGTGGCTGAAGCGGTGGCCGAGCAAAGAGCGTCCGGGGCCTGGGAACGCGGTACAAAACGGCGGGTGAATCCTTCGAGAAACGCAGCGGACGTTTCAGTCCTGATCGGGCACGGATTCTATTCTGGACGAGTTTCGACGCGGAATCAGCATGGCCCGCCGCATTTCAATTGTTCCCATCAGTCAAGCATGTGTCCGGAATAAACCAGCGGCGGAGCGCGTCCTCCAATCCTTCTGTGCTGTTCTGCTCACCGGTCCAGGCAATGCAGGCGTCGGGACGGATCAGCATTGAAGGGCCTGTATCAACGGATGCACAACATACGATACCGAGGAAGCGAAAGCCGCCTTTCTTGCTATTGTTGATAAGGGAACTATCGGGCTGAAGGCTGCGATGGCAGGCACGCCTTACGCCTGATCGATCACCTTCTGCCGACACGAAATTACCGTGCCGGTGCACAGCCACGTATGCGCCCGTTCACGCTACGCCGATCATTGATCCGGCGATCACGATCGTCAGTACCAACGCGGCGATCGCGCTGAAACAATAGTCGCGTCGATGCAGGAAAACACCCAGCATCAAGGTCAAACGCGCGACCGGGAGGAGGATGAAAAGTGCGATCCCCGTCGTCATGATTCGGGTGGCGACCACCGACGTTGCCACGGACCCGTTGCGAGCCCATGAATCCAGCAGCGCCATCGCGAGTCCTGCCGCAACCGTACTTGCGGCCACCCATGTGCCATATTGCAGAAGCCAGGCCAACCACCGTTCAAGCCCTGGCGCCTCCGATGCCGTGCGCCTCATGCCGGCCCTCCGAAGAGGCGGATACCCAGTGCTTCGAGAAGCATCTGCACGGCAAGGATCGCGAGCACGACGACGAAAAGCACGCGCAGTTTGTCACTCGATATCCGCATCAAAATGCGTGCGCCAAGTACCGCGCCCACGACGGAACCCAGCGCCACGGGTGCGGCAATCGCGGTCATAATTTCACCGCGCAGGAAATACGCGCCTGCGCTAGCCGCAGCCGTCACGCCGATCATGAAATTGGACGTCGCGGAGGAAACCTTGATCGGCAGGCGCAACGCCATATCCATTGCCGGAATCTTGAGGACGCCGCTGCCGATGCCGAGTAACGCCGAAATCAATCCGGCACCGTACATCAAGGACATGCCAAGCCCGAGGCGATGCACACGGTATTCGATATCGCGTCCGAGCGTGTGATCCGGATACCGGGAATCCAGGCCCAACGAAACACTCCACGCAACGGCGCTCGCGGTAGAGAGCACAACAACAGGATCGGAGCGCCTCGCAAGCATTTGCTGCGCTGACAGCATCAGGATTACAGCAAAAATGAAATAGAGCACAGGGACTGGAATGAGACCGCTCATCAGCACGCCGGACAATGCGCCTAGCGTTGTAGCGGTCTCCAAAACAATAGCAAGCCGGATATTGGTCAATCGACCGCGAAGAAAAGGAGCAGCGCCGCTACAGGAACAGGCGATTACCGAGACGATGCTGGCGCCAATTGCAACATGAATGTCGACATGGCCGAACACGGTCAGGATGGGCACGATAAAAATGCCGCTCGCCATGCCCAGCATTCCACCTAGCGCACTAGCCCCAAACGACATCGCAAACAGCCAGACTACATGACCCGTATCCATGGGAAATCCTCGTCCTACCGGCCATGCGGCTTGCGCCGCTTGAGGTGCGTGACGAACTGGATCTGGTCGCCGCGGTAGTACAACTTTTCATAGTCGACGGGCGTGCCGTGCTCGCTGTACGACGTGCGCTCAATCAGAAAAATTGCGCTACCTGCCTTGATCTCAAGTGCTTGCGCGACAATCTTGTTTGCCAAGACAGCTTCGAGCCTGTACTCCGCCTTCATGAGCGGCGTATCGTACTTCTGCTCAAGCAATTCAAAAATTGGTTCGGTTTCCAGATCATTTTCCATGATCTTCTCGCCGATTTCCTTCGGCAACCAGGTTTCATCGAACGATAACGGGGTGCCGTCGGCAATGCGTATGCGCTGAATGTGGACTACCTGCGCGCCGGGCTCGAGCGAAAGCTTGCGAGCGACAAGATCGCTGGCGTTTTGAATTTTCTTGGTCAACAAGCGCGCGGTGGGATGACGGCCATGCTCGCGCATATCTTCGACAAAACCGCTCAGCTCAGTGAGCTCTTGCGTCAGGCGAGGCTGTGAAACGAACGTGCCCTTGCCGCGGCGGATTTCAATCAGCCCCCGGTTGATCAAATTCTGCACGGTCTTCTGAAGGGTTGTCCGGCTTATGCCGAACGCCGCTAACAAGGCGGCTTCATTGGGCAGTTGCGCTCCCGGAGTATAAGTCCCGTCGGCAATGCGGGCCACGAGCTCCGCTTCTACCTGCGCGTAAAGGGGAAGTTGGCTGTCACGGCTTGAATTCATATAGACATCATGACGTCATGATGTCTGGTTGTCAAGGCGCGCGCCGAGCCCGACGACGCCTTCGGCGGACCACGGGGCGGTTGGTCCTTCGCGAACAGCCCGAGAAAACCGTTCGCTGAGATGTGCGTCCTGTCTTACTTATCGTCCCGGGCTGTCAGTTCACGAACGAGCGGTATGACCTCTTGTGCGAAGCGCTTCATATCTGCTTCAAACGGCTGAAACTGCAGCATGAACAATTCGATTCCCGCCCGATGAAACTCGACAATACGCCGTGCGACCGTTTCGTAGCTGCCCACCAGCCCCGCTGCGGTCCCGCCGTTCGACCCCACTCGCGCCGACTTGGCGAACGTCTGGTGCATGACCACCTTTGGATCACTGTTTTCCTTCTGCACTGCACGCAAGGGAGCGTCCTTTGCAGCAAGCGCGAACAGGTGATCAAGGTGCTCTTGCGCTTGCCCATCGGTTGGCCGCGCAATCACGAACGCGGAGAGCCCGAAGCGCAATGGCGGACCCGTCCTCGCGCGCCCTCCCACGTCTTCAATCAGCCGACGCACATCGGGCAGCGGTTGACCGTTGATGAACCAGACATCGCCGCGGTCGGCCACGAGCGCCCTCGCCGGCTCGGACTCACCGCCGACATAAATACGCGGCCTCTCCCGGAAGCGGCCGGCCGGGCGCAGGACATAGTCTTCGACGTCGAAGAACTTGCCCTTGAAATGGGTACGCTTTCCAAGCATCAAATCGTTCACGACCGTGATCCATTCACGTCCGTACGCATATCGTTCGTCATGCTCAGCAAAGCCGATGCCGGCCTTGGCCAGCTCGGGACGGTTCCATGCATTGACCAGATTGATGGCGAATCGCCCACCGCTGATTTCTTCAATCTGCAGGGCCATCTTGGCCAGCGTGACGGGATGATAGAGGTATGGCTTGATCGCGGTGATGATCTCGATGCGCGTGGTTAAAGCAGCCAACGCTGCCGACGCCGTCCAGGCCTCGAGTTGATCAAGTGTTTCGTCGTGGGGATTGATCGTATGCTGCGCGACCAGTGTTGAATCGAAGCCGAGCCGCTCGGCTTCCAGGATGAGCTCACGGTTGCGTGACCATGACGCGTCGTAGGGTTCGTCGGGATCCTGCAGCGCGGCACGGCTACCGTGCACAAGCGCCCAAATGCCGAAGCGGGGAGTTGACGAAGGCATCAGTTGACCTGGCGTGGATTAAGGAAGAAGAAAATCGGAGCCTGCAAGCATGCGTCGGTCGCGGTGCAGCGGTCAATGACGGTCTTCGAGTTTGTTTGTATATCGATAGAACGCAAACCGGGATGGAACGTGGTCAGAGCTAATAACTTGCGTTATGGATCGCCGCATCGTCTAACCCCGATTGACTCAGGTAAATATAACGTTTCATACTAGGAAAGAAGTTCGGGGCGAAAAACAATGACCTGTCCGGGATAGTGATTCGCTCGCCAATCTCTTCGCAAGCGTATTGGCAATACGTGCCGTGGGCGCCCTGCCTGTCTGCGCCGGTGCGCAGTTGACCATCCTTCAATCTACTTTCGCCCACCTGACAGCGGGCAGAAAAGCGGGGGCATTCGTGAGTGAGCTAACAGGCAAAGGCGCAGTTGTGACCGGCGGCGGACGCGGTATCGGGCTGGCATGTGCACGGCTGATCGCCGAGCGTGGCGGATCGGTCGCATTACTGGGCGAGGACCCTGAAATGCTGGAACAGGCAGTGACAACGTTGCGCGCCGAAAAACTCAATGTCACCGCGATCGTGGCCGATGTTGGCATAGAAGATGACATTGCCACCGCGATGGAACAGGCCGCGGAATTTCTGGGATCAATCGATATCCTGATTAATAATGCGGCCATTCAACCCTATGGCACCGTTGTGTCCATGGGATCGGTTGAATGGGACAACGTCATCCGAATCAATCTGCGCGGAACTTATCTGGCATGTCATTACGCGTTGCCATACATGCTCAAGAAACAACGCGGTTCAGTCATCAACATTGCCTCAGTACAAGCGCTTGCCAACCAGACACGGGTAGCCGCATACGCCACTTCGAAGGCTGGCATGCTTGCTCTGACGCGCTCGCTCGCGGTGGATTTTGGTCCCTCAGGCATCCGCGCAAATGCGGTCTGTCCGGGCTGCATCGATGCGCCAATGACACGCTTTGCGGCCGCTCAAACCGCTCCGGGGAGAGAGGAAGAAATCCTCAGGGAATGGGGTAAGGCGCAGCCGCTCGGCCGAATCGGGCACCCGGAAGAAGTCGCTGAGGTCGTCGCCTTTCTGGCTAGCGATCGTGCAAGTTTCTGTACAGGAGCGGAGTTCAAGGTTGACGGGGGCCTGATGGCGAGCCTCGGCGTGACATTGCCGGAATGACAGACACCGCGGTTGATCGTTCTTTCAAACTGGTTAGCCGCGGGTCACTCGCCGAGAGATTGCCCGTGTACCGGTTCGTCACGATATTGCCAGAAAGATCTCCGGCATTTCGCATCACATGAATATGCAAATAACAACGATGTAAATTTCAGATCCTAAGCATTAGCACAGTCTTCCGAAGCAACGGGACCTGTTGAACGTGACCACTTTCTTTGCGTTTAAGTTCCCCCTTCAATCAGGTCCGCCTCGTGACCCTCGAGATCTTTTTCATGCCATCGTAGAGATCGGGCGTGAATACCGTGTGACCGACAATTCTCATTCTGCTGGATGCCTCGGCTTCGACTTGCCTGAGGCCAAGGACTGAGTGAAATAGTATGACCGTCGCCATGATGTTCGCATCGGCATGGGGTTGTGAGTCGGTTTGGGGGTCGGCGAGACGCGCGAGAGCGGCATTTTCCTTACCGCGCCCTGTCTGAAGACTGCGCTAATTTTGCTCTCATTCTGCCGCGTGAAGATACGGTCATGGATCACGAACAGCGCAAGGCGGCCGCCGTGCTCCACTGTCCTAATACAACGAGGCACCCAGAATGTTCACCAAGATTCTAGTTGCGGTTAATGCAAATTCGATCGATACAGTATTGGCATCGGCCATCTACACTGCGCGAAAGCACGACGCATGCATTCTTGCGCTGCACGCGGTTAATCCTGCGCCCTACTTGATGTCGCCAATCGACTATGACTTCGCGCTCATGATTGAAGCGATGGAAGCACATGGACGCGAAATCGTCGCGCGAATGGCGCAAGTGCTCGACAACCATTCGGGTCCCGCGGAAACCCGCATGATTACGTTGCCCCTGTCGGGTCTTTCGGTCGGCGGGGCGATCGCTTCTGTCGCCAACACGTGGGAAGCCGACCTGATTATTCTCGGCGAACGAAATGCCAGCTGGCTGGACTGGCTGAGCGAAGACGTTGCACTGGAAGTGCGGCGCCATGCGAACGCGCCGATTCAGACGGTGTCAAGCAAAGTCATCAGTACCACGACGCATCGTGACGTTGCACGCTGGACCCAAGCGCCCGCTGCGGACGCAAGATGATCCAGGTGACGGCCCTGGGCCTCGGCCAGGGCTCTGGCAATGAGAGGCGGCGAAATCGGTGATGACGAACGATCGGCAACTACTCGACCGGCCTTGGTTGTGCGTCATCCCATTGAAGCAACAACTTCGTCGGTACTAACGACGGCGTGCGCAAGAAATGCGTAGTTGATCATCGCCGCCTTGTACCCATCGCCCCAAACCGGATGACGCGGACCCGCCGAGGCATCGCTCACTACAAAGACCTCGAATCCCTGTTCGAGCAAATCACGCAGATGGGACTCCACGCATATGTTGGCAAGCATGCCGCCCAGCACCACCCTTCTCACTCCCCGCTTGCGCAGTTGAAGAACGAGATCGTTGGTCTGAGGTCCGAACACTTTATGTGGGCTGACAACAATCGTCTCACCGTCGTTGATGTAGGGCTTGAAGACGTCGAGCCAGTCCGCTCCGGAGCCTTCAAAACCTTCAAGGCTCAACGCACCACTGCGCGCAAAAGTACCGGTGGCGAATTCATCCGTCTCTAGCGGTCCGTTGAACTTCCACGCGCGATCAGTCGGAAAAAAATAGTGTGGCGAGATAAAGACTGCGAACTTCACGGACTTTGCCGCCTTGAAGATTCGTAGCATGTTTTCTACTGTCCTGTTCTCTGTCACGCTTGCACCGACTGCGCCCCAGTTCTTGCCTTTCTCACTTAGGACATCGACTTGCGGGTCAATGAAAACCACGGCTGTCTCGGTTCGATCAAAGATCATGCGGACCTCCAAATGAATGCATGAAGGCTCACCGGCTTTCATCGACCCGAGCCCCTTCGATCAGATGAGGAAATGGAGGCTCCAAAAGCAACGACGCACTAAGCGCTTTTTTAAAGCCGCATTCGAGCTTTGCGTGCTGGCGCTGAGCAAAGCGATGGTGGATGGGCCGGGGCCGCATGATGCCGACACTTGCGATGCTATTAGCAAGCCAACGATTAAAAGCTCGCGCCAACGCTTATAAAGCGAAGCGGTGAATCACAACAGAGTTAGAACGACCGCTAACAAGAGAAACGAAATTCCCTCAATGTGAGGAGACGAACCTTGCGTCTGGAAAAGCCGGAGGCAGCGCAAAGGTGTCGCGGAGGCGTTTCGTCTCTGCGGCAGGCGTCAGCCCAAAGAGTCGCTTGAATTCGCGGTTGAACTGCGAGGAACTGGCATAGCCGACCGCATGACATGCGACCTCAGCAGTGATGCCCTGACGCACCATCAGCAAGCGAGCCTGATGCAATCGAGTGGACTTCACATACTGCATGGGCGAAGTACTCGTGATCGCTTTGAAGTGACTGTGGAATGTGGGCACGCTCATGCCGGCTTCGCTTGCCAGCACCGGAAGATCGAGAGGCTCTGCGTAGGTCGCGTGGATACGCTCAAGCGCTCTTCCAATCTTGCCGAATTGCCCTTGCATCGATAAAGCCGCGCGCATCGCGTGACCTTGCTCGCCGGTAAGCACACGGAAATACAATTCACGTACCAGTCCCGCGCCGAGTATTGCGGCGTCAAGCGGCTGGTTCATCGCCTCCAGAAAGCGCAATACAGATGCTCGCATTCCTGCATCCATTGGACTGGACATCATGGTCAGCGGCGCGTCGTCCGACTTAAGCAAGCCATGACTGTCTATTTGAATCATGAGCTCCGCCGCGACCTGAAAGTCCAGATGCATATAGATGGCCAGCAGCGGACATTCGGGCGTTGCGTCGGTTTCCATTGTGAAGGGTACCGGCACTGCAACCGCCAGATAGTGCTGCTCGTCATACACGTAGACCCGGTCACCAAAAAATCCACGCTTTGTACCCTGGCAGACGATCACGATGCCGGGATCGTATAACACCGGCGTCCGAGACAACGCCCGGTCCGAGCGCAGGACACGTACATCGCGCAACGCAGTCAGGTTGTAGCCTTCCTGCGGTGCCAACGCAGTAAGCAAGGCAATCATTCGATGCTGATCACGTGCACCGGCAGAGGAAACACTTTTCTCAGCGCCTTCTGTGACGTCCAATCCGCTCATAGAAATAGGCAACATAAGTAGAGAATCGGGTCTGATTTTGAGCACTTATTAAGAATAACATGCAATCTTTCATATCAACCCGGGAGTGTTTTCATGTCATCGATCAAAACAATGCTGATCACTGGCGTCAGCAGCGGCTTCGGACGCGCTCTGGCGGAAGAAGCGCTTGCGGCAGGGTATCGGGTCGTCGGCACGGTACGAAGCGAGCAGGCAAAACAGACATTCGAAGCGCTTAGCGCCAATGCATTCGGTCGCGTGCTTGACGTTACTGACTTTGAGTCTGTCGAACCTGTCGTAAATGAAATTGAGGCGAGCGTCGGGCCGCTGGACGTGCTGGTGAACAACGCCGGCTACGGTCACGAGGGCGTCATGGAAGAGTCAACGCTTGCGGAAATGCGCCGGCAATTCGACGTGAATGTGTTCGGAGCCGTTGCTGTCATGAAAAGCGCGCTGCCGTTTATGCGAGAGCGACGACGCGGACATATTCTCAACATCACATCGATGGGCGGCTTTGTCACCATGCCGGGCATCGCCTATTACTGCGGCAGTAAATTCGCATTGGAGGGGATCTCCGAGGTCCTCGGCAAAGAAGTCAAACCGTTCGGCATCCACGTGACCGCGGTAGCGCCCGGGTCTTTTCGCACTGAGTGGGCCGGTCGTTCGATGGTGCGAACGCCGCGCTCGATCCCCGACTACGACGCCCTGTTCGACCCGATCAGAAAAGGACGGGAAGAGAAAAGCGGCAGGCAACTCGGCGATCCTGTGAAAGCGGCGCGCGCGATGTTGGCCACCATCGAAAGCGATGAACCGCCAGCGCATCTTCTGTTAGGAAGTGACGCGCTTGGTTTGGTCAGGGAAAAAATCTCGTCGCTTAATGCAGAATTTAACGCTTGGGAAAGTGTTACGAGATCGACGGACGGATGAGTGTGTAGCGCGCCGACCAGCCCAGGTCGGCTGGCGCAAGGGTCACTTAACTTGCCAGCAAAGAACAAGTATGATGAATGCGCGACGCCTGTGTCTCCCGTTCGATTTTCACACAATACTTTCGAGTGTTTAAGCTCAAACCCGCTCGGCAATTCCCGTCTTTCTTTCCCGATCGTGGCCCGGTCTGGGGACGCGGCGCCGCACGCAATATCTCGGGTGCGAGTGCGGTGATTGGCGGCGTCTGCGTGATGCTGTCCGCCGTGGCGTTCGGCGAGCACCATGCGGCCGGTGCGATCCGTGCCCGCGAACAACTCGTCGCCAGCGACATGGTCGATTCGGTCGAGCGCATCCTGCATCATGTAGTGTCCAGTCAGCGCGAGCCGTTCGATCGGCTGCCGGGCCAGCCTTGTGAAACCGTGGCGAAGCAACTCGCCGAATTGAAGACATACGTCCGCTACGTGCGCGGCGTCAACCTCGTTGAGAATGGACGCCTCTATTGCTCCTCTGCGTTAGGGCCGATGAACGTACCGTTGTCGGCCTACATCTCCACCATGCAACGCGATCCCGGCATCAGCCTGATCCGTGGCACCCCTTACCAACCTGCCATCCCTGTACTGCCAGTCTTTCGCTCGACTGGATATGGCAACGGCCTGTTGTACGTTATCGAAGCCCCGTACATCGCAGATATTCTGGCGCACGGCCTGCGCTACGGCGCAAGCAAGGTGACACTGTCTGTCATCGGGTCCGGTGCAGTTGACGAAAACGATGTATTTTCCGCGGCCGGTGCCGCCGTGACGAAGCGCTCCGGCACGCAGGTAGGATCAGCCGGGTTCCCCTTTTCCGTGACGGTAGCGGCATCGCCCGCTTTCGCGTCGCAGATGCGGTGGAAGTACGGCGCGATCTATTTCGGGATCGGAGTGCTGCTGAGTCTCCTGATTGCCGCCGCCTACCTGCTTGCCTTCGCGCCGCGGCGATTGTTGCTGTCCGCCGTCCGGCAAGGGCTCAGGACCGGTCAGCTCCATGTGGTTTATCAACCGGTCGTCGACATCGCGACCCGCCGCATTGTGGGCGCCGAAGCCTTGCTGCGCTGGAGTCATCCTCGCTGGGGGCCGATCAGCCCCGCTGTCTTCATGGCGGAGGTTGAATCGAGCAGCCTTCTCGCCGACGTCACCCGGTTTGTGCTGCAACGGGCCACGGCCGATATCCGCGGGCCGACCGGCAGCGCGCCGTTCCGGATCGCTGTCAACGTGGCGCCAATGGACCTTGAACGCAAAGAGTTCGTATCGGAAGTGCTCGCGCTCACTGAACGACTGCCTGAATCGACGATTCTTGTACTCGAGGTCACCGAGCGTTTCTTGCTGGCCCGGCATCCCCGAGTTCGGAAGATCTTCGAGACCCTGCGAGAACACGGCGTGCGCTTCGCGCTAGACGACTTCGGTACGGAGCACAGCAACCTCGATCTGCTCGCGAGGTTCCCGTTCGATTTCGTCAAGATCGACAGGCAGTTCATCGAGCAAGTCGACAAGGGTGGTGCGAGCCTTATTGAGGGAATCGCCGCCGTGGCAGGACACTATGGCATGCAGGTGATCGCCGAAGGTGTCGAAACGCAAGCGCAGCATGACGCACTGCGGAGGCTGGGGATTCCCTACGGTCAGGGCTACCTCTACCGGCGGCCGGTGGCCGCCGACGAATTTTTTGGCGTTCCGCCGGCAGTGGTGTCGGCTGCAGATCCAGTGAAATGATCCGGCGAGAGGGACCGGGTGCCTCGTATTCGGGCCGGGGCACGCTTGCGTGTCAGGCACCGTGTCGAGACGCCTTGGGTGAAGACAAGGCCCGTGACAAAAATAGCAAAATGAGAGTCGATGGTCACTGCAGCACCTCGACATTGTTGTCTGCGGGTTTTTATTGTTGCCCAGCGCGCTCCTAAGCGCTCGGCATCGCGGTGTTACATCGATGCTTCGAGCAACGTGAGGTAGTCATCGGTCGTCGCTTCGCGTGGATTGGTCTTGTGGCTATGGTCCTTCAGGGCGCCGGCAACAATGCGTGGAAACATCTCGCGCGTCACGCCGAGTTCCGCGACACCAAGCGGCAGTCCGAGCGCTGCGGTCATCACACGGATCGCCGGGCCGACCTCGTCAGCCGATGCAAGACCCATCGCCTGTGCAATGCGTTCGAGCTTGGTTTCTTCCTGCATTGAAGGCGCCGCGCGATTAAAGGCGATGACGGCTGGCAGGAAGATCGCGTTGAGCGTACCGTGGTGAAGGCGCGGATTGATGCCTCCAAGAGAATGGCTCAGGCTGTGCACGCATCCGAGACCTTTCTGGAAGGCGAGCGCGCCCTGCATCGACGCGCTCATCATGTTCAGGCGCGCGGCGCGGTCGGTGGGATGGCGAGTCGCACGTTCGATGTGGCGCCACGCGCGCCACAGGCCGTCCAGCGCGATGCCGTCGGCGGGCGGATTAAATGCCGGTGACATGAACGTTTCGAGGCAATGCGCGATGGCGTCCATGCCGGTGGCGGCCGTGAGCATCGGCGGCAGGCCGAGCGTGAGCTCTGGATCGCAGATGGCAACCCTTGGCACCACGTAAGGAGAAATCACCCCGACCTTACGGCCGTCGTCGAGAATCAGGATTGCGCCGCGACCTACTTCACTGCCGGTTCCCGCCGTGGTCGGAATCGCGATAACGGGCGCCGTCGCCGCCGTGATGCGCGCCGCGCCGCCTTCAATCACCGCGAAGCTTTGCAGCGGACCGTCATGCGTGGCGCAAACAGCGACACCCTTCGCCAGATCGATCGACGAGCCGCCGCCCACCGCGATCACACCGTCGCATCCATGCGCCCGATACATTGCGACAGCGTCCCGCACGACGCCCTCGTTCGGGTTCGGCGGGGTGCGATCGAACACCGGCAAATCTCTTGTGCTGGCGAGCGCCGCCAGTACGGTGTCGACAATGCCCGCTTCCCGGATGCCCGCATCCGTCACGATCAAAGGCCGGCGTATGCCGATGCGCTCGCATTCACCGGCCAGCAGCCGAATCGCGCCATATTCAAACTGGATTTGGGTTATGTAGTTGATAAGGGACATGACAGTTGAGGAAGAGTTATAGGGGAGCGATGCTCTTGCCGGGGATTCGTTTTCCCGACCCGATAAACCACGGGAATTCCGCAGTATATGGACCAACACGCCGTCGCGGTATTGACAACATTTGATACCGCTATTACTTTTTCTCAAGTCCGATGATCCCGTCGCTCGACTCGATCATTTCCCGTCTGCACGTAAAGCAGTTACGTCTTTTGATCGCGCTTGGAGAACACGGGTCCCTGCTTGGCGCGGCGAAACAGCTGGCGTTGACGCAACCGGGCGCCAGCAAAGCCCTGCACGAGATCGAAACCACTTTCGGCGCGCGTCTCTTCGTGCGCACCAATCGCGGATTGGAGCCGAACGCAGTTGGACATTGCGTGATCCGCTACGCGCGACTGATCCAGACTGATCTCGCCCATCTGCGCGAGGAGATCGTCGGCGTCATGCGCGGTTATGGTGGACGCGTATCGGTGGGCGTAATCATGGGCTCAGTTCCGCTCCTCGCGGACGCGCTTACTTCGGTGAGCGCGGAGCAACCGGAGATGTCGGTCGAAATCGTCGAAGACACGAGCGCTGCCCTGCTCAGCTTGATTGACGCAGGGCGCCTCGATCTCGCCATTTGCCGCACGAGCGTGAGCCAGACGCCGTACCTGTATGACAGCGTGTTCGTACGTGAAGAAACGCTTGCGGTCATTGCCAATGCGTCGCATCCGCTCGCGCGCAAGCGCCGCGTCGCACTCAAGGATCTCGCGAATTATCGGTGGGTTGTCTATCGGGCGAACATGCCGATGCGGCTGCTGCTCGAACGCGAATTCCACGACGCTGGACTTCGATTCCCCACCCATCTGCTGGAGACCACGTCGGCGTTCGCAACGGTCTCTCTCCTGCAGAAAAACGTCTCCTTCGTCGCGCTGGTATCGACGGACGTCGCGGACTTTTGTATCGGGCATGGTATTGCCTGCGCCCTGCCGCTGCAGTTCTCGTCACTTAGCGAACCCTATGAACTGGTGACACGGCGCGACGCCCCTTTGTCGCCCGGAGCAGGCATGCTGATGAAAGCAATAGTCAACGCCGGAGCGAGATAGCCCGCCGGCCACGCACACCGTGGTCAACGCCTGTCTAAATTCTTGCTCAGGTAAGCTATAGGTTGACGCACGCATCTTGCGAAACACCAAACCAGATTACAGATTACTGCTTGCCTTGGGAGACTTGTGCTGTGCAGCACCTCACCGACACGAATGAAGCCGCCCCTGCCGCCGAACCGGTGCCGCGGCCGGGCACCACGCTCAATCAGGAGGCGTATCGGCGGCTGGAGGAAATGATCGTCACGCTGGACCTGGCGCCCGGCTCGCTCGTTTCCGAATCGATACTCAGCCGCGAACTCGGCATTGGCACCACGCCCATCCGTGAAGCGCTGCAGCGGCTCGCGCGGGAATATCTCGTGGAAATCATTCCGCGGCGCGGCGTCGTGGTGACGACCATCGATGTCCGCCGCCAGTTCGAAGTGCTCGAAACCCGGCGTGAACTCGACCGCCTGCTGAGCGCGGCCGCCGCGAAGCGCTCGAGCATGGCAGAACGTGCGTTGTTCACCGATAACTTCGCGCTCACCCTAAAAGCAGTCGCCGGCAACGACGTGCGAGAGTTCCTGCGGCTCGACGCCGAGCTGAACCAGTTACTCTCGAAAGCGGCGAGAAATGGCACGGCGGCAGCGCTGGCGTCCATGCTGCATACGGTGTCGCGCCGCTTCTGGTTCTATCACCACGACGAACATACGGCGCTGGCCGGAATCGGCCCCATTCACTGCCATCTCGTCGAATCGATTGCGTCAGGCGATCCAGCGCTTGCAGGCGCGGCGTCGAATCAACTGATCGATTATCTCGTCGAATTCGCGAACGCCACGCTGCCGCACCACCACAGCCTTGGTTGACCCGACCGTCCCGAACCCTCCCCTGGCATCCGGTTTCATGCTGCATCACTAAGGGTTAACTCCCCGTTGTCCTCACTCGTGACGACGTTTTATTATCGCCTCCATTCGTGGCATGCCAGTGGCATGCCACAACAAACCTGACACTTTGGAGAAGACGATGGAGCAAACGACAGCAGCGACGGACTATGTAATTTCACCATTGGGCGATGCGCTCGGCGCCGAGGTAACGGGGCTGGATCTCACGCAACCGTTGAGCGGCGAGACCATCGACGAATTGAAAAAAGCGATTGGGCGATACGGCGTGCTGTGCTTTCGCAAACAGGCGTTGAGCGAGGCGCAGCAGATCGAGTTCTCGAAACAATGGGGTCCGCTCGAAGATTTCCCGGAAGAAGACAAGACGGTGGCTGCTGCCACGGTGTATCACGTGGCGAACGTCTCGGCCGACGGGCAGAGTCTGCCCGAAACGGATTTCCGCGTGATCTTCCAGAAGGTCAATGCACGCTGGCATACCGACAGTTCGTATCGATATGTCCCGGCATTCGTCTCGTTGCTCTACGGAATCGAGGTCATGCCCAAAGGCGCGCCGGGCGGACGCACCGGTTTTTCGAACATGATCAAGGCGTACGCCGCCCTGCCCGAGGCGCTCAAGGACGAAATCGAACCGCTGCACATGGTTCACACCTACGAATTCGGCCGCCGGTTGTTCCCGGAACTGCCGCCGGTTTCAAAGCATGAGAAGGAAAGCGTGCCCCCGGTGAGCCAACCGCTAGTGCGCGTGCATCCGGACCGCGGCAACGAGCGTTCGCTATATTTCACGGCAAACGCGGGAAATGAAATCAGCGGCTTGCCACTCGAGGAGGGCCAGGCGCTTCACAGGAAACTCGTCGAGCACATCTCGCAGTCGGAGTTCACGTACTTCCACGAGTGGGAAAAGGGCGATCTCGTTGTCTGGGACAACCGGACGATGCTGCATAAAGCGGAAGCCTACGATATGAGCAAGTATCGCCGGGTGTTTCGCCGGACGACGGTCGCAGGCGATGGCCCCGTCCTCGGACCCTATTCACGGGCCGTGATCGGCAATAAGCGGGCAGCGAAATAACCACCACGATACGGCTCCGGCGCAATGCAGATGGGTCACGGCGCATCGTCGGCGCGGTGCCGTTATCGACATTTCCCACTACTGACTATTACCAGGAGGCAACGCATGGCTGTAGCCAAACCCTCGGCGGATGCAATGACGCCGTACCAATTGCCGTTCCCCAAGGAAGCGGCAAAGGAGATCGTCGTTGAATCGGCGATACCCACCGACGAACGCCTCTGGGTTCCGCAAGCCGAGAACGTCTGGTTCCGTCCGCTGTGTCTGAACGTATCGACGGGATACTGGATGAACCTCCTGCGCGTGCGCAAATCCGGCGTGCTCAGCCGGCACCGGCATCCGCAAGCCGTGCATGGCATGGTCCTCAAGGGCCGCTGGCGGTATCTCGAACACGATTGGGAAGCGACTGAAGGCAGCTATGTATTCGAGCCGCCCGGTGAAACCCATACGTTATATGTGCCTGAAGACGTGGAAGAAATGATCACCTACTTCCAAGTCAATGGCGTGATGTTCTATTGCGACCCGTATGGCAATTACACCGGCTACGAAGACGTTTTCACCAAGGTCGACATGTGCCGCAAACACTTTGCATCGGTCGGACTCGGTGAGGACTTCGCCGACCAGTTCATCCGGTAACGCTCGCCTTTCCCGTCAATAACAACAGACGTCGCTCAAAGTGACGAAAAGCATTGGAGGAGACACCATGCTTCTGAAATCCCCTCGCCTGAAGCATATTCAGGTCGTTGCCATCGCGTTCTTGACGCTTGCCGGCATCGTCAATTACCTCGATAGAAGCACCCTCTCGATAGCCAACCATTCCGTGAGCCAGGAACTGGGACTGTCGGCGTCGCAGATGGGCCTGCTGCTGTCAGCCTTCTCGTTCGCCTATGCGTTCTCGCAATTGCCCATCGGCATGTTGCTCGATCGCTTCGGCGCGCGCGTGATGCTCGGCCTTGGCATGTTCATCTGGTCGAGCGCGCAGCTCTGCGGCGGCCTGGTGTCGAGCCTGCCGCAATTCCTCGTGGCACGCGTGGCGCTCGGGCTCGGCGAAGCGCCTAATTTTCCTGCTGGCGCCAAAGTCGTCAGCGAGTGGTTTGGCGTGCATGAACGTGGCCGGCCAACGGGCATCTTCATTACGTCGTCGACCATTGGCCCCGCTCTTGCTCCGCCCGTGCTCACCGCGCTCCTGCTGATCTTCGGCTGGCGCACGATGTTCATCGTCATGGGTGTGCTCGGCATTGCCGTATCGATCGGCTGGTACCTTGTCTATCGCGATCGCCGCAAGGTCCCGCTCGAGCGCGACGAGATCGCCTATCTGACTGAAGGTGAACCAGAACAGCGCGCCGAACGCCGCATGACGATGCGCGAGTGGCGCGGCCTGTTCAGCAAGTCGACCACGTGGGGCATGATCTTCGGCAACATGGGCGTGATCTACATGGTATGGCTCTATCTCACCTGGCTGCCCGCGTATCTCGAACACGAGCGTCACCTTTCCATCGCCAGCACGGGGTGGCTCGTTTCGATTCCTTATCTGTTCGGCACGCTCGGCATGCTGTCGAGCGGCTTCGTGGCGGACGGGCTGATGGCACGTGGCATGGCGCCCATGAGAAGCCGCAAGTGGCCGATCTGCGTTGGCCTCCTCGGCGCGGCCCTCTTCACCGTGCCGGCTGCATTCACGCCCAACCTGACGCTCGCGATGGTGTACCTCTGCGCCGCGATGTACTTCGTTAATCTGGCGAGCGGCGCATGCTGGGCGCTCGCGACGGTCGCGGCGCCCCGTCACATGGTGGCGTCGCTTGCCAGCATCCAGAATTTCGGTGGCTATTTCGGCGGATCGTTTGCACCGTTTGTCACCGGCATCGTCGTGGACCGGACGCACTCCTTTGTCAATGCGTTCCTGATCAGCGCGGCGGTAGCGTTTGCTGCTGCGCTGGTTTATATGTTTATCGTTAAAACGAAGATTGAGGACAGTGAAACTGCTGTCTCCTCTGCAGCTGTTTCCGATTTTTCTGCCTGACCAACATGACTTTTCAAACTGATCTTTTCAACGGCAAGACCGCCGTCGTGACGGGCGGGACACAGGGTATCGGCGCAGGCATCGCGCAGCGCCTGGCTCGCCTGGGTGCACGCGTGGTCGTGGGCGGGATTGCGCCAACCGATTCCCAGCGCGAGGCGTTTGGACGAGACATTGATGTCGTTGAGCTCGACGTCAGCAACGATGCGAGCGTTGCGGCCCTCGTCGAGCGAGCAGGCTCGATCGATATGCTCATCAATTGCGCGGGAATGATCCGGCGCGGCGACGAGCTTGAGATCGATGTGTTCGAGTGTGTGATCGCCGTGAACCTTAGCGGCACGATGCGCGTGTGCGCCGCGGCGCGCGAGAGACTCAAGGCGAGCGGCGGGACGATCGTGAACACGGCATCGATGCTCAGTTTTTTCGGCGGTGGACTTGTGCCGGCGTACAGCGCAAGCAAGGGCGGCATTGTGCAGTTGACGAAGTCACTTGCGATCGCCTATGCGGCCGATGGCATCCGCGTGAATGCGGTGGCTCCCGGCTGGATCGCGACGCCCTTGACGCAAGCACTACAGGCCGACGAACACCGGTCGCAAGCTATCCTCGACCGCACGCCGATGAAACGCTGGGGCCAGCCTGACGATGTCGCGCAAGTCGTCGCTTTCCTGTGCTCGCCGGCGGCAGCCTTCATGACAGGCGCGGTTGTCCCGGTCGACGGCGGGTATCTGGTCGCATAGGCCGCTGCTGCCGGCGATCCAGCCGGTATTCTCCTTGCGCCGGTCAAAAAAGTTGATTCGGGCCGATCATCACGCCGGTCTGATCAAAGCCGCCCGGCGAATTGAAGTCGTACGTATTAAGCGTGAACGACGTTCCTCCGTGATTTTTCAGGATGCCGCCGTAAACATAGATACTCGTGCGCTTCGACAGCGAATACGTCGCCCCGGCAATGAACCACGTCGGCTGGCCCTCATTGTCACTCGTGTGATAGTGCGCGGCCTCCCCGACCAGCGCTAACGCCGGCGACAGGCGATACTGCAAGCCGCCGTAGTAGGTGTATCCGGCTGGCGAGAGATGCAGGTCACCGCTGTTATGCGTATAGCCGCCATAGACGGTAGCGTCGCCGATTGCATAGCGAACGGCGCCATTGATGCGCCGATCGACCGCCGACGACAAGTCAGCACCCGTCGCCACGGAACCGCGGCTCTGTTCATAGACGACATGCGCGCCGAACGAATTTTTTTCGCATATTAGCGCCCCATTGGCGAAGCGGCCCGCAGTCGCATTGCCTGCCAGTTGCTGTCCAAAACCAACCATCAAGACGCTTGAGAATCCGCCGTACACCGGACTCGCCCATTTGACCGAGCTGTTCTGGTTGAAGCTGGACACCGGAATGTAATTCGTCGATTCCGATGAGTATTCGGCGAGATAGGTCGGGTCATAGAACAGCGATTGCTCGAACAAGATGCTTCGCTGGCGACCCAGCGTCAGCGTGCCCAACTTATTACTACTCAAGCCGACATAGGCGTATCGATCGAAAGGGGTTCCTGGAATGGTGTAGCCGCCGGTACCCGGATTGAATCCGGATTCGAGCCTGAAGACGGCAGCATATCCACCGCCCAAGTCTTCTGATCCGGTAAAACCGAAGCGGCTCGGCTGCTCATTGCCGGACTGCAAACCTATTGTTTTACCCCCGCCGCTGCCCGCATGCGTCAAATACTGGATGCCCAGATCCATGTCGCCATAAAGTGTTACCGAGGACTGCGCGTGCGCTGACACGGCGAACGCAATCGACAGAAACGGAAGAGTCCGTCTGAAGGTTTTCATAGTGGTATCTTTTGTTTGATATTGATGGATTTGACGGACAACGTCGTATTGATCTTCTTACAAAAATAAATATCGGATACCTAAATAACTAACCAACATTTTCAACTTCGAACTGCTATCCGCGCCCCCCGGACGATGACGCTGCGCGCACGTCCGGGATCCATTGACGCCAGGACGTCACGACAATTGCGCAAGAACCCCCGCGAACCTCAGCACGTCGGCGTTTTTCTGACCCATGTCGAACAGGTTCGATTCATGCGGTCCCAGGGCGCGATCGCCAACGCAGTCTTCCAGGACAACTGGTTTGAATCCGCACGACATGGCATCGATCACGCTGGCCCTGACGCAGCCGCTCGTCGTTGTGCCTGCGATCAACAGTGTCTCGACGCCACGCTGTGTGAGCCAGGAGCGCAGACCGGTCTCGAAGAAGGCCGAAGGTACCGTTTTTCTCACAACCAGTTCGCCTTCGACGGGCGTCAGTTCGGGCACGATTGCGCTGCCGGCGGCGGTCTCGGTCAACGCAAGCAGCGTGGGAACCTTGGCAGCGAAAATGTTGTGATCGCCTGCGTCGTCGGCGAAAACGATCCGGGTATGAGCCACCGGCCAGCCCCGACGGCGAGCCTCTGCTAGCACGGGCACGGTCGCCGCGATAGCCTCCCGAATGTTGCCGCCGCCGAATGCGTCGGGATCGGCAAACCCGACAACGAAGTCGACAATCAATAAGCCGATTCGCCCACTCACGCCAAGCGCAGCACCGAATCCTTGCCGTTTGTAGCGCTGCTCGTCGTTTGCGATTGTCATGCCATCACCTCATCGTCGATCAGTTTGCCATTACGCACCACATCGACACCGTCCAGTGACACGGAGCAGCGCCGCATCGGGATATCAATATGACAAGGCGTATCACGTGTACCACCGGCCTCCGTGTTCGGCCCGAGTGAGAACAGGAAATTGCCGGCGAATGCCCGGGCATCCATCCCAATCGTGCGCTCGCGGTCGTAAAGCCCCAGCACGGACCAGCGCGCACGAGGCTGCAAGCCCCAGCCGATATGCGAGATCGCGTACGACTCCGGGTCCCCGAAGGCGTCCATATAATCGTTGAGCAAGTCGGCGTCGAGGCCCCCCTTTATGCTCGTGACATAGCCCGCCTCGACGGTCAACTCGATCGGTTGCTGAACATACGATTTCATCGGCAACAGGATATCGCCACGATCGAGCACGATCCGCCCGTGCGTTTTTCCTTCGTTCGGCCATGTCGCTAGAAATCCGCTCGGCCAGTGATCCCATCGGCCCGGTTCATCGACGAAACCGTATTCCTTGAGCAGCGGATAGTCGCCAACAGCGCAATGCAAGTCGGTGCCCGCAGCAGAGCTGACGTGCATGCTGCGCGCTGCCGCGAGGCGCTCGGCCGCCGCGAGCACGCGCACGCGATCTTCTTCGGTGGGTACCAGCCGGGCAAGTATTTCAGGCGGCTCTACTGCCAGCAGGATCTTCGTACCTGATTGCAGGATCTCATGCTGCTCCGGTGAAAACAGCAACAGCATCAGATCGATGACCAGGTCGCTTTCTTTTAGCGCAGCCATCGCCGCGCGATTGCCGGTAAGCGGCGTCGTGCCGACATACGCAAGCGCGTCGCGGCTTAGCGATTTCTCCGCGTTGACCGGCGGCAATTCGAGCCGGTTGACGGTCGCGCCGAGCGCATGCGCCGCCGACATGGCGGACGAAAGTGTTTGCGGATGGGTATCGACGGATGTCAGCACGGTGACCATCTGTCCGCGTTTGAGACGCGATAGTTTAAGCACCTGCATCCACGCATCGAACATCACTGCATCGCTTACGGACATGTCTTACTCCTGAGTGCGTTAAGGAAACCGGGCTAGTTGATCATCAGATCGTCGCTGACCACTGCTCCGGTGTTTAGCAGCAGCCCTGCCATCGACGTGGCGACGCGCAGGGGTTCGGTTAACGCGAGAACCGGATCGACCAAGCCGCCGACGAGCGTGTTTGTCCAGCCGCCACCGTCAAGGTCATAGACCAGATCACTACCAACCATTCTGTATCGCTTGATAATCTGATCAACCAAAAGATCATCAATATGTGAATTGCTTAACAACTGCCGCGCTGGGGCTTCGAGCGCCCGCCGCACAACATCGACGCCCGCTTGTTCATCCGCATTCACTGCCGGCATGCCGGTCATGTTCGCGGCAACCTTGACATAAGTGGAACCCGCGCCGGCAACCACGCCATGTTTTAACCCGGTTCGAATAGCGTGCAGGAGATAGACGGCTTTCTCCTGCAACTCGCCCATTTCAACGTCCGTTGCACCACCAATCCGCAGCTCAGCCGTCCCGCCTTTTAGATTACCGACCCGCCGCTGCAAGCGTTCCTGATCGAACTGCGATAGCGCCGGGCCGATATCATCCTGAACCTGGCCCAACCGGACCGCACACTGCAAGTCGTTGCGATGCGGACCGATGATCAGCGTCGAATCCCTGGTGATGACGATCTCGTCCGCGCGGCCAAAACATTCGAAGGGCACTGCGCTGTGCATGGCCTGTTGATGGACCAGCCCACCGGTGCTGACAGCGATGTCTTGCAACACCTCGTCGCGTTGCTCGCCGTACTCGGGCGAGCGGATAGCGGCGACTGCCATGACGTTGCCGAGTTGATTGCTGATCAGCGTCGACAGCGCGTCGCCTTGCACATCATCGGCGACTATAAACAGCGCCCCACCCTTCGCGTGGACTTGATCGAGAATCCCGAGCACGTCGTTGTGCGATGCGAGCACGCGATCGGTGACGAACACATAAGGTCTATGCAGCCTCGCCTCGACCTTGGTGGTATTGGTCGCAAGCAAGTTCGACACCAATCCGCGCTCGAAAAACATGCCATCGTGAACGATGAGTTCGCAAACCGCTTTCGTCGATTCGATCACGCGGATCATCCCTGTGACACCGACACGGCTGACCGCTTCCTGAATCAGCCGCGACAGGGCCACGTCGAACCCGCTGGCGTTCAGCAGCGAGGCCACCACGAAGTCATCGTCGAGGGTCCACGCGGTTGCCCGTATGGCGTTAAGGGCCGTCGACGTAGCCCTTTCCATGCCGCGCCAGAGACCTTGAGGATTGATGCCGGCGACGATGCAACGAAGGCCATCGCGAAGCATTTCATCGAGCAGGATAGCGGTCGTCGTACCGCCGTCGCCCGCGCTGGCCCTGACATCGTCCAGTGCTTCCTGAAGCAGTCTCACGCCGATGTTCGGCAGGCGCCCTTCGCACTCGAACCCCTTCGCGATCTGCCACGCGCTCGATACCAGCAATGGAGAGTCCAGCAGACGCGCCATCACGACGAGGCTGCGTCTCGGTCCATAAGCACGCCGCATGGCGCCGGCCAGTATCTTCACGCCGCTAGCGATCTGCCTGATCCCGTCGGGCCCGAACGTCAGGGTCTTGGGGACCGGACCGTGAGCTGCGTCGTGTGCCATCCGCTTAACGCTCACCTACCGGCCGGCGAGCATGTTCGCCGACAAACTCGACAATATGCCGCGCCGTCTCTTCAGGAGCATCCTTGTAGATCATGTGGCCGACGCCCGGAACGCGCACCCCGCGCAGGCGCTCGTTGAGCGCTTTAAGCGACGCAAACTCCGTCTCACGGATCGTATCGCCGTGTTCGGCGGCAAGCAGAAGCATCGGACAGGTAACGGCCTTCACATGGATCTGGAACGGCTCGCTCAGCAAAGACTCATAGGACTCGATCAATGCCTGCTGACTGCAGTTGCGATACTCATCCGCCCGTTCTTCCAGCGCAGCGTCAGAGAACGACGGCAAATAGCTTCGGAACGATGCCATGTCGTTCAGGTCGGCTGCCGCCTTCTGCTGCAGGAACATCGAGAGCGCGTTTGGATACACCTGCCTCTGGCCGGGGCCGTTGACAGGCGGATCGATCAGCACCAGACCCGACACCAGCGACGAATGACGCGCCGCAAACGCGGCGGCAATCCGCGCGCCCATCGAATGGCCGACGAGAACTGGCGAGACCGGATTGTCGGCAAGCGCGTTCAGTACATCGAGCAGGTCGCCAACGTAGTCCGCCAGCCGATATCCTCGCTTCGGCCAGCTCGAACGCCCGCGGCCACGGATGTCGAGTGCAAGCGAATGATAATCGTCTGGCATCAGGTCGAGCATGCGCATCACCGAGCGGCTGTAGCTGGTAATGCCGGGCAGGAAGATCACCGGAATTCCGCCTCGGTTGCCTTTGGAAAGCAGATGCAGTTCGATGTCCATTCCCTTCACGTACAAGTGATCGAAATGCCTGGGGCTGTTCATGGAGACTCCTTGTGAATGCATCTTTCAGACTGTCCCGGCGGCCGTCACCGGCGCACCTTTACGGCTGGCCGGTGCTGACACGATCGACTCGGTGTGACACATTGTCCCGCACGACTTCTCCGCGGCGCAGCAGTTCGAGCAGATGAATTTGCCCCCGTGATACGGGCACAGTACGAAGTCGGACCGGTGGAAACTGTGCGTACAGACATCGCACTGATGCTCCTCGGAAAGCGCGGCAACGCTCTCGGGAATTCGTGCGAAATACTGGTCTATCACGCTTTTGCGCGACATCATCCGACTGACGAGCGTCGGCATCAGGAAAGCCGCGGCACCGGACAGCGGTACTGCCAACGCCTGGACTTTCACACCGAAAAACCCGCTGCCCATGACCACGCCGACCACGGTTGGGACCCACATGGAGATCATGCCGATCTTGTTGTACTGGGCAACATAACCACGACGGAATTCAGACCATTGTGGAAGGTCGAAACGCTTGCGCACCAGCATCAGGTCGCCGAACAACACCATGGTCCAGTTGAACAGGAAGACGCTGAGCATCGTCATGATCGTGCCGAAGTAGGCGAGGAACGGCGAGGTCACGATCAAGTACGCGATGATCATGAAAGGGATGAGAAACCGGGAACGCTTCCAGTTAAGCTTGAATACTTGCGATGCAAAATTTTCAAGCGCGTTCGTACCGAAATACACGTTGATGACGTTCACGCGCAATTGCGTCACGATGATCAGGAACAAGCCAGCCGAGCCGAGGAGGCGAACCAGCGAGACACCGGGATCCGGCACCTTGCCACCGGAACTCGCAAGCAGATAGATACCAAACAGCGTCGTGGCGATCACAGGCACAGTGGCCCCGATGAGCGACGTCAACGCAGCGACCTTGCCCGCTTCGTGGCGCCTTGCAAAACGGGCCGTATCGGTGCAAAGCAGAACCAGGATGGAACCCAGCAACCCACTGAATGCGCCGAACGCGCTCAGTACCGCTACCCAGCTAAACGGCGCATTGCCGGGATTCACTTCCCACCAGCGAGCACTTGCAAGCTTGCTGCTAATGTCGCTCGACCAGCCGCCAAACAGCCCTACCAGCGCCAGCACAATGCCCAACGCATAGAGCCACACGGTCAGCGACTGAAAGCGCGACAGAAACTGCATGCCATACATGGTCAGCGGAATGAACGCCACGCAGATCAATGCGGCGCTGAGCTTGTACGACAGCATGGGCACCGACTCCGTCAGCGCCGTCGCCATCACATGGCCTTCGAGCGAGAAATAGATGGTGCCGAGCAGCCCGAATACCACGATCTGGTACGCGGAGCCCTTGAAGCCGAACGTATGCTTGCTGATGAGTTCGAGGATAGCGCCTTCGTTGGCCGCCTTCTTCGACATGTACCAGACGCCTACCCACGTGTAGAGCATGGAAAGGATCAAGGCGCATACCACTGCGCTGCCACCCAGCACCATCGCGAGCAACGCCGCGGTCAGCGGGTAGGCCATGGCCGTGGACATGCCACTGAAGGCCCAGAGCGATCCCCACGCGCTCCATCGCCAGGTAGCAGGCACACGCCGAAGGGCGTAGTCATCCTGTGCGGTCTCGCTGTCGCCTGTGCGCTTCAGGACGACTCGCGTGTCATAGACCTCATGTTCCGGTAGTTGATTTAGCCGCTGTAGTCTGTCCATGAGAAATCCCCTTTGTCGCTCTTTGCGACCCAAATAATTAGACAACCTGTACAACCGCTCAAGAAACTTGGAATTGTGTTCAAGCGTCAGCCCGCAAGGGTTCTCTTCCTGCTGCCGCGGCGCATTCGATACACGCGCCTTCAATGTGCGCAGCGAACTCAGACCGGAACAAGTCGATGCCGCTTACGACCGGTGCCACCGGCATCTTGATCAGGCTGCACAGTCCGGCGCCCTCTGCCATCTTGAGGATGTCACCGACACGATCGAGTAGCCGCCAACTGCCCTTGCCGTTCAAGGTCTGCCTCATGATCGCGTCGAGCATCTGCGTCTCCATCCGGCACTGCGGGCACTGACCGCATGAGCCCTCGGAGAAGAAACCCGTGATGCGTGCGATAGCCTCGACCATGCAGTCGTTCTCCGAATACGCCCGGATCACCGCACAGCCGAGCGACGCGCCGTTTTTCGCCAGGACGCCCGCGTCGAACAACAGGTCGAACTGGCCGGGCAGCAGGAATCCTGATGACGGACCGCCGGTCTGGATCGCTTTGATGCGGGAGCCGTCGCGAAGCCCTCCGCCAATTTCGTATAAAATTTCGTATAACGAAGTTCCCGACCGAACCTCATGAACGCCGGCATGGACGAATTCGTCACCCAGCGTGCATAACGTCAGGCCCAGCGCCCGGTAAGCCTCCGCCCCCTCGCCCACGATGAGCGGCAGATGCGCAACCGTTTCTACGTTTTGGATCAGGGTCGGTAACCCGTGCAAGCCGTGCTCGATAGGGAACGGCGGCTTCTTTCGGGGCAATGCATCGCGGCCTTCCAGCACCTCCAGCAACGCCGTTTCCTCGCCGACAATGTACGAATCCGGCACTTCATCGATCTGGACGGTCAGGCCCCGCAGTTCGTGGCCTGCGTCACCGATTGCGTCCCTGAACGCCTGTAGCGCGGAACTCGCCGCGCGGTTTATCGCCACCACGATCTCTGTCGCGCCGACTGCGTGAGCCATGATGAGTGCGCCCTCCAGCACGAGCTCCGGATACTGCGCGAGCAATCGCCGATCCTTCAGCGAGCCCGGTTCGTGCTCGCTCCCGTTGATCACAAGCACCTTTCGCTCGCCGGCTTGTGCAAGCATCAGCCGCATCTTTTTGTGCGTCGGGAACGCCCCCCCACCCTTCCCCGTCAGCCCGGACAACTCCACCATGCCGATCAGCGCCTGGGCATCGAGCGTCAGTGCGCGTGTCCATGCCGTGTATCGGACAGGCTTGCGGGCGAGCCTGAACATTGCGGTTCTCATCACCGTCGCTCGCTTAGAAGTAGTCGCCACGCCCAGGCAACAGCCCGGCGTCGATGATGTCGAAGATCAGCTTTCTTAAACCGGGATCGCTTTTTTCGGTGAGGCGCGGCACTTCGCTGCCACCGTTCAGGTAATCGACCACCTCGTTCACATCCGCCGCCGTCACGCCGGACATCCAGCAACGCTTTGACGGAATAATCACGTTAGGTCCCAACTGGCACGCGGAGAAGCACAGATACGGCTCGGGCACCACGTGGTCGAGCCCGAGTTCGTCGAGCCGCTCGTTGAGCCGCGCAAGGACCGCTTCTGCACCGCGGCTCTTGCAGTCCACATTCATGCAAACGAATACTTCGACGTCTTCTTGCTGCATTGCAAACACCTTTGGTTCAAGAGTTCAGGTCAGTTGCCGAAGGTCACGCGCTTATACGCCTTGCCAGTGGTCGGCACGAGCGTCATCAGCGACCAGTGACCCAGTCCGTAATCTTTCAGCTGCCGCCCGGGCTCGTTGAGTTCCTGACCGCTATCGAATGCAATCAGTTTCGATTCACCTGGTCCGCGCTTGAAAAACCTGCATGCGGCCTCCATCAACTCGCTCACCGTGGTGTCGCCGTTCATCGAATACGGTGGGACGACCACGGGCGGCATTTCGCCTTCCAGCCTGACGATCACAGCCATCGCAACCTCCTTAATCGCGTTTAAGTTGACCGTTGTCCGCACGGCCCACAGCCCAGAAATTCGTCAGGTCGTCGGCTTCGACGATCCCCTGCGCGAAAATTTCATCCTGCGTGAACACACGGGTGTACTTGTCCGGCTCGAGGTTGAAAATCCACTTGCAGGGTTCGGAACAAAAGTAATGCTGCTTGTCGTTGTGCGTCTGCGCGTGGACGACCGGCTGGTTGTCCGCATCGACGAAAAGCATCGGGAACTGACACACCTTGCAATGCAGGAACGTGGTGTTGAGCTGCAGCGGCTCCCCGTCGTCGGCCGCCTCCCAGAAGGGTTCATACAGCTTCTTGAACAGCGGATACTTTTCGGTGAACCACGCCCGCTCGGCGGCATCGGGTATCTCCACCTTGTGGATATTCGCATCGCGGCCTTCATAGAGGTTCTTCCAGATTGCGTGCGAATACACTTCGTTTTCATCGATCATGTTCTTGAGGAAACGCGGCGGCTTGAGTCCCAACGGCCCCAGATCCTCGATCAGCCCCTCGATGTAATTCTTCATGTAGTAGTGCTGGAACGCCTCCTTGTAGGACATGACCTTGTTCTTGCCAAAGTAGTCGATGAAGACGCTCGTCGCACCGCCTACGATCCGGTGCAACAGCCAGCTCCACTTGTCGAACCACTCCTGCACCACCGGGATATTGCGTTCATCCGCTTCGAGCATCATTCGCACACCGGTCATGCCGATCGCGATATGACGGGTTTCATCGGTTTGCGTAGTCAGTTGGTGCTGGCCGAACATCATGTCGCCGTTTGCGACCGCAACCGCGGGGTTCGCCACGAACAGCAAGTTGGTCCAGCCGGCTTCGAACACGGTGTTGACCGCAATCACCATCTCGAACGGATCGCCGGAGAATAAATTTTCAAAGCCCACGCGTGCCGTCTGGAGCAGCCAGTGCCGCTGGAACCATTCCATCCAGTCGTCCAGGCCGCCATGGTGCTTGTTGATCCAGCGCATGTAGTTGACGTCGTTCTGACCATGGCGAACCTCGTCGATCGCCTGATACATCGCGGCCTGGCTGAACGACGGCGAAGGAATGAAGCGCGCCATGCGCATCATCAGGTTGGCCGAAAAATTCTCAGTGTTCGACAGGCCGGTCATGTACAGCTTCATGCCTTCTACCCAGCGGCGGTCGATCTGCTTCGCGACATCGAAGCGCTGGTTCGAATCGGCAATGCTGTGATATGACATCTCCTTCTTCGCCTGGATGCGCACGTACTCGCGATAGAACATCCGGAACGGGTCTTCCCACGCGTCCCAGTTTTTTGCGCGAATGCGCGACGACTGCGGCGTGTAGCGATGCGGATACGCCGCTTCGCGCGTGACGTAAGTCGGCTCCCAATAGAGCCCTCGCGAGGTTTCGCGATAGTACTGACCCGGATCGCGCAGCGCGGCTGCCTCCCTCTCCATCCTCTTTTCAAGCGTTTCGCTCGACATGATCAGTTCTCCTGGATCTTCAGCCGCGACAGCACAAAATTGTCGGCGGTATAGGTTTCGATGTTTCCGGCGAACGCGTGCATCACTTCGTTCAGATCGTTCATGGTCCAGTCGAGCTTGCCGAGGTGCTCACGCACGGTCTGAGCATCGAACGCAATGCGCTGCGGCACCTCGATCACGATGAATCCCGGCAGATCGCTGACCTTCACGCCGTCGTTGCTTTCCCTGATCGCGTCGAGGACCGCGTCGGCCACTTCGCCTTTCATCAGTTCCATGCACACGTGATGCTTGTTATCCGTGAAAACCGGCTTCTGACTCATATGTCTCTCCGTGAGTGACGGGCACGGTCAGCCCGTAAGGAATGAGGCTATCGGCGTAGCGCGTGAGAATTTCGGTCTTCAGTTGCTCAAAGCGCTTCGGAAAACCCATGCGGTTCGCGTCGTCGATGAGGGGTCGCAGACCCTCAAGCACGTCGACCGCCATCGGATACCAGCGATCCAGCCACTTCTGCACAATGGCAAGGTTGTGTTCGCTTTCCTTGAGCATGGCGGCGACGAAATCCGCGCCGCTGACCATGTGACGCATCATGTCTTCGGCGAGCACCAGCCAGAACTGCGCGATGGCCCAGTCGCCCTCGTGCTCGGCGATGTCGACCAGCATCACGTCATGCATAGGCAGGAAAATCGGGTCTAGGATGAAGTTGAGCGCAACGAAAGTCTCAGCCCAGTCGAATACGCTCAGGCCGTGTTCGATAAACTTTCGCAGCGGCTGGACCGGTTGCCAGTCGAGCCATGCCGTGTGTGAATCAACCGGCTCGGCAATGCCGTGGTTGAGTTCCCACGACAGTTCGACGAGGCGCTGCGCATGACGCATGGAATCGAAGATCTGGAAGAGCAGCGAGTTCATGACGGGACCGTACGGCGTATAGGTCGCGCCATAGATCTGCATCATTCCGGAGCCCCAGAAGTAATGACGCATCGCAGGAATGTATTGGCGCGTGATGGGGAGTGGAATACGCGTCTCGGCAAATGCACCGCGCTTCTTCGCTCCCTCGACGATCGCGTCGAGCTTCTTCTCTTCGCCGTCCTGCTGCAGTACATAGCTTCGATACGTGAGTTTGAAACGATCGCGATAAGCGGCGGAATCGCTCGTGATGAGCGCTGTCGGCTCGATCATTGCGATTCCCGTTTCCGACGAAAGATGGTAGCCATCGCGTAACACCTCTGGCCACGCGGGATCGTCCTTCATCCACCAGTGTCCGATGGAACGAACGGTCAGTTCCTCGTACTCCCCGGTGCGCTTTTCACCCTTCAGATAGGACCAGCTTGACCGTGCCATGCGTTACCTCCTGCGATATCGACGTTCATAAGTTCTCAGTGGCTCGCGGCCAGGCGCCAGATCAGTAGGCGCCGGAGAGCAGCGCGCCGGCACCCGGCACGACTGGTTCGAGGCCGAGGCTTTTCAGTAGTGCGTAAGTGGTAGCGACTGCCGCCGTTACGACCGGCTTGCCTGTGATCGCCTCCACCAGCGGCACGACCGCGAGCGACGGCATCTGCACGCAGGCCGAGAGCACGACGACGTCCACATCGGCCGTGCGAAGGTCGCGCACGATCGCGGGCAGCCTGGCCGGATCGTGGCGGGCGACATCGAGGTTGTCCGGGATCTCGAGCGCGGTCCAGTCGGCCACTGCGATGCCTTCTGCCTGGATATAGTCGACAACGAGTTGTGTCAGCGGCTTCATGTAAGGCGCGACCAGCGCTATGCGCTTCGCTTTCATCAGATGCAATGCGTCGACGAGCGCTCCCGCGCTCGTTACTACCGGCGCGTCGCCGCCGTTCCCGGCGGTGAGCGAGCGCAGGCGCGCCTGCGACTCGCGGTGATAGCCGTGGCCCATCGCCATGATCGCGACGAGGCACGCATAGCCGAGCACATCGACCTGCGCGTCGCTCAGTTCCAGCGCGCAGCGATTCGATTCGGCATCCATATGGGCGAGCTCGTCCTTGCTGACGGTCCGCATGCGCATCCGGCTGGAATGAAATGTAAAGCGCTCCGGACGCACGAGCTGACGCGCGGCAAGCATCGCCGGAATTTCCGTTTCCATCGTGATGTTCGAGCTCGGAACGATTTGTCCGATGCGATAGAGGTTCTTCACTGCACTGCCCCATTGTCGAGAGCTCGCAACGCGTCGAGCGCGAGCGGGCGAAATGCCGGTTCGCCGCCGTTTGTCAGCGCGTTGAACCGATCGATGGAACAGATGTTAGGAAGCCACTAATCGCGTGACTTGAGGCGGGGTGCAGGAAAGTTTGTGTTCCAGTGCACTTCCGTTTTTGCTCGATAAAGCAAAAAGTACTGTGCTCTAGGAAGAGCGTAGCCAGCGGGGAATCGTCAGAACTTTGACGTAGCGATGCGTGCTTCGCGAAGCACGTCGCTCGGCGAACGGCCGAACTGCCTGCGAAACGCGTTGGAGAATTGGGCGTGATCGTTGAAGCCCATTTGATACGCGGTCTGCGCCACACTGACGCCCACTGCGCCGCGCTGCAGGAGCTCATACGCGCTCTGCAGCCGCAACTCGCGCACCCAGCTCGACAGCGTGCGGCCAGACTCCTTGAACAGCAGATGCAGATAGCGCACCGAAATGTTGCACGCAGTGGCGACCCGCTCCGGCGACATCTCGAAGTCGGTGAGGTTCTGCCTGACATAATGCTCGATGCGCGCGAGGTGCGCGCTTTTCACCGCCGATCCCGACGACTGCATGACTCGCGGATCCGCTTCCAGCACGGCACCGAGCAGATCCGTGAACTGCATGCCCATCAAGGCCTGAAAGCGGGGATCGGCAATCGCCGCGTGTTGCACCATCAGGGCGAGATAGTCGCGAAACAGCTTGCCAACGCCCTCGCTCGCACTGAACTGCATCGCGCAAAAGCGGCTGGCGCTGCCGGTGCGGCTTTGCAGCATGGCCTCGGGCACCTTGAGTACCCACATGTCGCTGCGCTCGCCGTAGCGAAACTCGTAGGGCGCGTTGCTGTGTTCGAGCAAAAACTGCCCGGGCTCGCAGCGGATCTGGCGGCCGAGTTGCTCGAATTCGATCGTGCTGGCAAGCGGCACGCTGACAAGAATCTGCGGCTCATTGCCGTCGCAATGCCGCCGCAACCGCTGGTAGCGCACCGCACTCGACTCGAAACGGGTCAGGCGCAGATCGCCGAAGTCCCAGCATTCCGCTTGACCGTCGAACCCCTCGGAATGCAAAAGGTCGAGCTCCATATCGAAGAAAATGGAGGCGACCACTTCCCTCCAGGCGGCGCCTGCCTCGTTTGATGCAGCATTTTTTGTCGTGTAAACGCAGGACATGGAGTGACTTTCTTCATCGACCTGAACGAACAACTGTGCGATGCGGGCGATTCGAAGAGACCGCGCATGCCACATTTTTTACCACACCCGCTGGAAAGAGCGCAACGCGCCAAAAAAATACGACGTCCGTGCTGACGCTGCCCCCCTGTCACATAAGTTTTTCTCTTTAATCCATTAACCGACTTAGATAGGCGGATACAACGCTGGCTTTTACGATGGGCTCTTCGAGAAACGAAGACCTTCGACATGTTCACCCAGTCCGCCTCTATTACGCTTTTGCCGCAGCCTGGCGCCGTCGCTCAAACCGCGCTTCAGGTCCGCATTCATGCTCGCCGCGATGAAGCGCAAAATGTGCTGTCACTCGATTTGCGATCCGTCGATGGATCGCCTTTGCCGCCGTTCAACGCGGGCGCTCACGTTGAGGTCGAACTGCCCAACGGACTCTCGCGCAGCTATTCGCTCGTCAACACGCCGCTCGAAACACATCGTTATGTCATCGCGGTCAACCGCGACCGGTCATCGCGCGGCGGCTCACAGTTCATTCATGAGCAACTACAGGCCGGTGACTTCTTATCGATCAGTGCGCCGCGCAATCATTTTCCACTCGCCGAGGACGCGCAGTGCACGGTGATGTTCGCCGGCGGCATTGGCGTCACACCACTCTATTCGATGGCGCAGCGCCTCGACGTCCTGCAGCGCCCCTGGGAAATGCACTACTTTGCCCGCTCGCGCGCCAATGCCGCGTTTGCCGAAGCGCTCGTTCAACTGGCGTCCCGCGGCCACTGCTCGATGCATTTTCACTTCGACGATGCAGCCGGGTCGCGGACCGAATTGGCCAGGCGCATCGCCTCGGCTCCGGCGTTCGCGCATCTGTATTGCTGCGGCCCGGCGCCCATGCTCGACGCGTTTGTCGATGCGTGCCGCCCTCGACCGGCTACCCATGTGCATCTCGAACGATTCGCGGCGGACGAAGCGCCTGCGGTCGAAGGCGGCTTTGACGTCGTCCTTGCCCGCTCCGAAAAGACGATACGCATCGCCCCGGGACAGACGATTCTCGACGCGGTGCTCGCACGCGGCGTCGATGCGCCGCATTCATGCCAGGAGGGCGTGTGCGGCAGTTGTGAGACCCGCGTGCTCGAAGGCGAGCCGGATCACCGCGACAGCGTGCTCGGACCGGACGAACGCGCGTCGAAGCAGACGATGATGATCTGCTGCTCAGGCTGCAAAAGCGCCACGCTGGTGCTCGATCTGTAGCTCCCTTTTCCTGCGCGGATCGAACACCACGCCGCGCAGCTTTTCCCCCAGTTTGAAAGGAGTGTGCGTGACACGCCAACGTATTGCAGTCATTGCCGGCGACGGCATCGGCAAGGAAGTCATGCCGGAAGGCGTCAAGGCGGTGAGCGCCGCGGCTGCCCGTTTCGATATCGAACTCGAATTCGCGGAGTTCGACTGGAGCAGCGACAACTACGACCGGATCGGCGCATGGATGCCGGCCGATTGGTTCGCACAACTGGCGGAGTTCGATTGCCTGTATTTCGGCGCGACCGGCTGGCCCGAGCGCGTGCCCGATCATGTGTCGCTATGGGATTCGCTGCTGAAGTTCCGCCGCGAGTTCGACCAGTATGTGAACCTGCGCCCGGTGCGGCTGATGCCCAATGTAGTGTCGCCGTTGCGTGGCCGGCAGGCAGGCGACATCGACTACTATGTCGTGCGCGAAAACACGGAAGGAGAATACTCGGCGGCGGGTGGGCGCATGTTCGTCGGCACCGAGCGCGAGATTTCCATCCAGGAATCCGTATTTTCCCGCTTCGGCACCGACCGGATCATGAGGTTCGCATTCGAACTTGCGCAGTCTCGGCCGCGCAAGCGGATTGCATCGGCGACCAAATCGAATGGCATTTCCATCACCATGCCGTTCTGGGACGAACGCTTCGCGGCGATAGCCAAAAACTTTCCGGACGTGTCGACGAGCCAGTACCACATCGATGCAATCACGATCCAGATGGTGCTCGATCCCGGCCGCTTCGACGTGATCGTCGGGTCGAATCTGTTCGGTGACATCCTGTCCGACCTGGGGCCCGCGACCGCAGGCACGATCGGCATTGCCCCGTCGGCCAATATCAATCCGGACAAGCGTTTTCCGTCGCTGTTCGAACCGGTGCACGGGTCGGCTCCCGACATCTACGGCAAACGGGTTGCGAATCCGATCGGGCAGATCTGGTCCGGCGCCATGATGCTCGAACACCTCGGTCATCCGCACGCCGCCGAGGCGATCATGCAGGCGATCGAAGCAGTGCTTGTCGATGCGCAAGCGCCACGCACGCCGGACCTCGGCGGTACCGCCAATACGCGCGACGTCGGCAACGCGATCGAGATGGCGATCCGACGCGGCGGGTAGATCGTGGGGAGGATCCTTACGAAGGACGCGGCAGATACGGTGTCGTCGGGCGTCACATGAAAGAGAGGACGAAGCGCGGCTTCCGTCCTCTCTTTTTACGTGGCAAGCCAGACCGGAAAAGCGCCGGCCCGACGAACATGGTCAAACCCAGAGCGTCATGCGAACTCGCGCTGCTCTCGCAAGGCCCGCGCCGGAATACCCAGCACGATAGCGAGGCCGCCGGTCACCAGCACGCCGACAACCACATACAGACCCAGCGCGATATTGCCGGTCAGTTCGTTGACCTTGCCGATGACGACGGGTGCGATCAGGCCGCCGCCCTGGCCAATGCAACTGATCAACGCAATGCCGCCTGCCGCCGCGGGCCCGGACAGATACGCGGGCGGAATCGTCCAGAATAGCGACACCGCCGACAGATAACCGATGGTCGACAGTGTCAGCAGCGCGATCGATGCAACCCAGTTGTCCGCTACCGCCGGTAGGAACGCAATGCCAAGCGCCGCGAGAAATGCGCACGCCGTGAAGTGCCAGCGGCGTTCGAGCCAGCGGTCCGAACTGTTGGCGATAAAAATCATCGCGAGACCACCCACGAGAAACGGAATCGTCGACAGCAACCCGACGTGCCACACGTTCGTTACCCCCGACTTGTGGATGATGGAAGGCGCCCAGAAGTTGAGCACGCTGCCCGCCCATGGCACAACCATATAACCCAGCGCCGCAATATACACACGCGGATCAGCCAGCGCACGGCGGAACGAATGCGGTGCGGCATCGCCTTTCTCGCGCTCGTCGGCCTGCAGGTTGGTCTCGATCAGCGCGCGTTCGGTATGGGTGAGCCAGCGCGCATGCGACGGGCGATCGGTCAGGTAGAAGAGCGCAACGACGCCCGCAATCACGGCCGGGATGCCTTCGAGCAGGAACAGCCACTGCCAGCCGCGCAGCCCGAATGTGTTGGTCATATGCCCCATGATCCAACCCGACATGGGACCGCCGACGATTCCCGAGACCGCCACCGCCGACAGCAGGATCGACGTGATCCGTGCGCGCCTCGCGGCCGGGAACCAGTAGGTCAGATACAGTACGATGCCGGGAAAGAATCCCGCTTCGGCGGCGCCTAGCAGAATCCGCGCGGCATAAAACTCTATCGGTGTGCGAACGAACATCATGCTCGCCGACACAATTCCCCATAACACCATGATCCGCGCAATCGTCCGGCGCGCGCCGATCCTTTGCAACAGCAGATTGCTTGGCACCTCGAGCAGCACATAGCCGATAAAAAACAGTCCTACACCGAGCCCGTATGACGCATCGCTGAAACCGAGATCCTGCTTGAACTGCAGATGCGCGAAGCTGATGTTCACACGGTCGATGAAGTTCAACACATAGCAGATGAATAGAAACGGCAGCAGACGGCGGGTCACTTTTGCATAGACCGCGTCGCTGACAGCGCGAGCGGTCGCCGACTCCGCGGCGTATCGCCCGATCAGGTTTTCCATGAATGTCTCCTTTGAACTTTTTATATCCCGCCTGCGCGCGCCTGTCCGATACTCCGCCAGCTTGACGCGCATCACTCCACCTCACGCAGTGGACTTCTCGGTTTCCACGTGGCCGAAAGGATGGCCGAAGCGTTCGCGCATGACATCGTCGAACGGTACGCCTTCGGCCGCCATCCAGCTTCCCGAGCGCAGCCGGTAGCCGTCGTGGTGCCGGGGCGCCTCAGGTTCACGGCCTTGAGCAAGCTCCTTCGCAAGCTTTAGCATGGTGCGGCGGAAACGGACCACGGCGGCATCGGTCATGGTCAGGTTCTCACGTGTGCGATCGGTGATGGCGCCCATGCTTTCCTGCACCAGCGCGTCCTGTTCAGCGACGCCGCGTACGCCGGTAAACGATAGGGTCTTCTGCTCGCGGCGATCGATCAGATACTCGTTCGAACGGTTACGCAGGGGCCGGTATTCGCTGTCCACCTCCGCGACCACACCGTGCCCCCCACACAGTTGCGTGCGTTCGCTGTCGGTGAGCGGCCGCTCCGGATTCCAGACATACGTATAGATCCAGCACGAGAAATCGTCGATTGGCACAAACGTGTAACCGAAGTGATTTTCTCCGGGCAGTGTCGACGGTGTGGTGCTATGCGACGGCAGTGCGAACTGCGCGGAACGCCAATACAACTGTTCACTGTCGGTCTTGCGTGCCCCACCGACCACGAAGCCGACGTCATGCTCGAGAATCGAGAAACGGGGCATGGGATCTTCACGGATCCAGCGCAAGCGGCGCTCGTCTGCGGGCGCATCCGGATTGGCGTTTGACGGCACCGACGGTGCCGGCATGTGCAGAAACGAAAAGTGCGACGTATCGAGCGCGCCTTCAACCGACTGCGCCCAATTACACTCTTGCAGCTTCTTGGTCACGTAGCGGTGGCTGGTGGGCATCGTGCCGAAGTCGAGTTGCGGTACTTCGGGAATCGATTCGCGAGGGCCAAGCCACGCCCAGATGATTTCACCGAATTCGCGCGTAGGATACGCCTTGATGGTGATCTTCTCGTGGTAGTTCGAATCCGGGGGAACATTGGGCAGATCGACCGCGCGTCCGTCGACATCGAACTTCCAGCCGTGAAAAACGCAGCGCAGCCCGCATTCCTCGTTGCGCCCGTAGAACAGATCGGCGCCTCGATGCGGACAGCGCGGCTCGACCAGGCCCACGCGTCCCTTCGTGTCGCGAAACGCGACCAGATGTTCACCGAGAAGCTGCACGCGGATCGGCGTACCGTCGTTTTCCGGCAGTTCGCGCGACAACGCCACCGGCTGCCAAAAGCGCCGGAACAGCTCTCCCATTGGCGTGCCGGGACCGGTGTGAGTCAGCATCTGATTGTCCTGCGCATTCAACATTTTCGTATGCTCCGTCAGTATTCTTGTTGCGCCGCAGCCGCGCCGCAGCGCGCTGCGATGCCCTGCGGCGTTCCAGCGCCATCAGCGCACAGGCTGTCCGATTTCAAAAGGCGCGGCCCACTCGAGGCGGGCGTTGGTGTCCCTGGACGAAGGCGAGTATTCGCAACCGATCCAGCCCTGCCACCCAAGCCGCTCGATCAGGTCGAACAAGTACGCAAAGCGGATCTCGCCGGTGCCCGGTTCATGGCGCCCCGGCACATCGCCCACCTGGATATGGCCGATGTGCTCAAAGACGGCTTCAAGGCGTTGCGTGAGCGCGCCCTCTTCGCTTTGCACATGGAACGTGTCGTAGCAAAGCTTCACGTTGGCCGCACCGACTGCCTCGATCATTTGCACGCCTTCGTCGAGACGGTGGTAGAAATAGTCGGGGAAACGCTCACGGCAGCAAGGTTCCAGAATAATTGTCAGACCTTCGCGGGCGGCCAGCGCCGCGGCGTAGCTAATGTTTTCCACGAAGGTGTCGCGACAGGCCTCGTAATTCATTTCCTGTCCGAGGTTGCCGGCCATTGCATGAATCAGAGGCTTGCCGACCTGCAGCGCATAGTCGATCGAAACCTGCACGCTGGCGCGGAAGTCGGCCTCGCGGCCCGGCAGTGCCGCAATGCCGCGCTCGCCGGCGGCCCAGTCGCAAGGCGTGAGGATCTGCACCAGCGTGAGGCCGTTGTCGTCGAGGCGTTTCGCGATCTCGGCCGCCGCGTAGTCGTAGGGGAAAGCGACTTCCACACCGCGAAAACCGGCGCCTGCCGCGGCGGCATAACGTTCGAGCATCGGCAATTCGGTGTAAAGCCAGCGTAGATTCGGGTCAAAGCGCAGCATGGGTATCTCTCGGGGATCGTTGAACGAGGCCGCTACGGGTCGGCAGCTAGTGACAGGATAAGAGCGCACGCCCTATCATCCAATCCGGCTTGCTAATCGATTCATGATGAAACTTGATGAACCCCAGTTATGAACATCACGCTGAAGCAGTTACGGGCTTTCACGGCGGTAGCTGACGCCGGCAGCTTCACCGACGCGGCGACGCGCCTCTACCTGACGCAGTCCGGCCTGAGCCTGCTGGTCAAGGAACTGGAGACCGAACTGGGCCTGCGCCTGTTTGACCGCAGCACGCGGCGCATCAGCCTCACGGTTGCCGGCGCCGACTTCTACCCGCTCGCTTTCCGCGTACTGCGGGATCTCGACAGCGCGGTGAACAGCACGCTGCAACTGCAGGACATGCAGCGCGGCGCGCTGCGCATCGCATGCACGCCGCTCTACAGCTTCGGGCTGCTGCCCGCCGCGATGGCTGAATACAAGCGGCTCTACCCGGCGATTCGCGTGCGGCTGCTTGATTCGCTGAACGAGCAGGCGCTGGAGCGCGTGGCTCGCGACGAGGTGGACTTCGCCGTCGCGCCTACCCGCCCGACCTCCCAGGACATCGTCCAGGAACCCCTTTTCCGCGATCGTTTTGAACTGGTGGTGCCGGAGGATCATCCACTCAGGAAGACCGGCCGTGTCACGTGGCGGGAGGCGCTCGAACACCCCTTCGTCAGCCTGACCTCCGATTACACGTCGCGGCTGCAGGCCGATCTGGCGGCGCATTCGTCCTCGCTGATCTTGCGGCCGCAGCACGAAGTCGCGTTCCTGACCACCGCGCTCGGCATGGTCAAGTGCGGCCATGGCATCACGGCGCTGCCCGCCTCTGCCATGCCGATGATCATGCTGTCCGGTCTCGCCACCGTCAGCGTCGACTCGCCGTGGGTCGACAGGCAGGTCAGTTTTTTCCAACGACGGGGCAAGAGCCTGTCGCCAGCGGCAGAGGCCTTTCGCGATTTCCTAAGCACCTTTACCGCCGGCTTCCGGACACGCCCCGACCCGGACGCCGAACAAACTGCTTGAGCGCACCTGAGCGCCTCATAACCACTCAACACAATCTCCAATCCATTCATTAGCAAAGTCGAATAGCTCGACGCACGGGATCCCCTTACTCTCGTCGTACTTTGTGTCGCTTACTTTGTGTGACCGACTTAAGCCTTCTCAGACGCTCCCCGCGCGGTGCGTCCACGGGCTGGATCCTGGAGAGCAAATGAAACTGTTGAGTTTTGAGCATGCGGGTGAACAAAGCTGGGGCTTGCTGAACGAGCGTGGCATCGTCGATCTCGGCGCGTTGTCCGGGGGGCGCGTGCCGACGCTGCGCGCGGCGCTGGCGTCTAATTCGCTGGTTGAACTCGCGCGGCAGGCTGAGGGGCGCGCGGCAGATCTCGCGTTCGACGAAGTGCGTCACCTGCCGGTGATCACCGAGCCGCAGAAGATTTTTTGTATCGGGCTCAATTATGAAGCGCATCGCGTCGAGGCGAACCGGCCGAAGACTGGACAGCCGGCGATTTTTGTACGCACCCCAACGTCGCAAGTCGGGCACGGCGAGCCGCTGATCGTCCCGGACGAGTCAGCTTCTCTGGATTACGAAGGAGAACTGGCGATCGTAATCGGCAACAGCGCCGGCCGTAGCGGGCGCAGGATCGCTGAAGCCGATGCCTGGTCATTTATCGCCGGTTATGCTGCTTACAACGATGGTTCGGTACGCGAGTGGCAGCAGCATACAACGCAATGGACACCTGGTAAAAACTTCGATGCTACGGCCGCCTTTGGACCGTGGCTCGTGACGCGTGACGAGGTCCCCGATGACGCGGAAATCAGCGTCGTCACGCGACTGAACGGCGAAGAAATGCAGCGCGGCACGACGCACATGATGATCTTCAACATTCCGTATCTGATCTCGTACATCTCACGTTTCGCGACATTGACGCCAGGTGACGTGATCGTGACCGGCACGCCTGGCGGCGTCGGATTCAAGCGCCAGCCGCCCGTCTTTCTGAAGCCCGGCGATACAATCGAAGTTTATATCGAAGGGATCGGAACGCTAACAAATCCAGTCGTTGCCGACACGCCCCGTTAGGGTCAAGCTCACATCGACCGCCTCCGGAAAAACGGCCAGTGCCCTACTGTTGAATCGATTTATTCAAACAAGTAAACGGCAAAAGCGCCAGGACTTAAGCAGCGACGACGAGTAAAGGCGGTCGAGATGATCGCCGGTGAACCGGATAGGCTGCCTGGCAGTATTCGGCCAAGACGGTTCGCCATCGGAATGACCCATGTCTCCCCCTCCGGCCCAGCTAACTGCCGGGCTTTTGTCTTATCCCCGCCGCCTATGTTCCGTCACACGTTCCGGCAGGTTTGGACAGCGCACGTGAACGGAACGCACTGATCCGCTTTTTTTCGGTGGATGTGATACTCGTTTCCTGAAAAGATCTCAGTCATAGTCCCCCCTTCGCCGACCGTGCGCTTCCTCGGCGAAACCTCAGGCCGCAAACACTCGCTGCAGCGCAGACGCGTTCCTGCTCGTTCCCCGCCCGTTTTCGTTTGAACAGATCTTCGTCATGCTCATGAGACGCCTCATTGCTACGCTCGCAGCAGAATCTGGCGTCAAGCATGCCACTATCGAGCGGGCGGTCCACTTTCTATCGCGAGCAAAGCTCCTGCGCGCCGCGCGAAGGGGCCTGCGTCGCGGCGAGTTCTACGTCGTGTACCAGCCCATCTTCGACGTCAACACCTCCGCGTGCGTCGGTGTCGAGGCATTGGTCCGATGGCGTAACGATACCTTCGGCGGAGCAGGCCCTGATCATTTCATCGTGCATCTCGAGCGCACCTCGCTGATCGGTCCGTTGACCCGCTTTGTACTGCGCCAGGCAAGCATCGATATCAGGCAGACGCCGGGCGTCGATCACTGGCACATTTCCGTGAATATCTGCGCGCGACATTTGGCGAGCAGGGGTTTTGTCGATGACATCCGGCAGGCCGCGGGAACGATGCTTAACCGCACCGTTCTGGAAATCACCGAGCGCAGTTGCGCCGCGCGCACGCCGCAAGTCCGCGCGGCATTGCATACTCTGAAGCAGGCCGGTGTACTCCTGTCTCTCGACGATTTCGGCACCGGCTTTAGTAACCTGGACCTTCTCGGCGATTTCAATTTTGATCTCGTCAAGGTGGACCGTCGGTACCTCGTGACCGACGACGAGAATCGCCCAGCTTTTCTTAAGGCGGTCGCCAACCTCGTGCACTCGCTCGGCGCGAAGGTGGTAGTGGAAGGCGTGGAGACCGCCGAACAACATCGCTCCGTGCGACAGTCGGGCATCGATCTGGCACAGGGGTATCGGTATGGAATGCCAATGACAATCAAACAATTGCGGGAGTTTGCATCCGCCGAAACGATGCAGCGCCAGCTCGTGGCGACGCAGGAGAACGGCGTGCCCGTCGTACCTGAAAATACCGCGAGCGCCGCCGATGAACGATATCGGGAATCGGTCATCGGTGCGACGCGGCTGCTCGAGAGCGGCGCGGAGGAGGTCCTGGACCGGATCACCCGCATTGCGTCGCGCGCGCTGAGAATGCCGATTGCCGCGGTGTCGGTTCTGCACGAGCAAACTCAGACATTCAAGGCATCGGTCGGACTCGACATCCAGAGCACGCCGCGTCATATCGCGTTCTGCCAGCGGGCGCTTGACCTCGATCGCCTGCTGGTCGTTCGCGACGCACGCGCCCATCCGGACTTCACCGCCAACCCGCTCGTGACGGGCGCGCCGCGAATCCGCTTTTACGCGGGCATTCCGTTGCGAACGCTCTCTGGCATCGCGATCGGTACGCTGTGCGTGATGGACCGCGTGCCACGCCGCTTCTCATTCGAACAGCGCGAGATGTTGATGGATCTCGGCAGGATGATCGAACACGAACTGCGGCTTCGGGAGCTGGAAGAACCTTCGGGCCTGCCCATTCAACAGATTATCGAGCGGCTTCAAAATCAGCACGCGCTCTATTTCGATACGTTCTACCAGGCCCCGGTCGCAATCGCCCATATTGGACGCGACTGGACGTGGCGGCGCATGAACGCGGCCTGCGTCAAACTGTTCGGCAACTCGCGTGAAAGCCTGACAGGGACGACGCTGCCCGAACTCCTCGATGAAACGGAACGCAACGCCCTGCAGCACGCCCTTACCGCCTTCGATGAACCGTATCACGCCGGCCTGACTATGGTGGAAGTCACGCTGCGCCTGCCTGACGGCCGCAAGAAGGGTGCGCGGGTGCAGATCGCACTGCAGCGTGATACCCAATCCCCCGACGACGAGCTTCTGTTCGTCTTTCACGACGCCCACGCCGAGCAACAGGAACGTGAAGCTGGCCTTCATCAGGCCGCGCAATCGGCTTCGGACGATCTGCGAAATTCCTATGGGCAGCTTGCGGACACCGCGCAGCAGCTGGTCAGCCGTCGCTTCGATCTGCGCGCCTTCGCAGACAATTTGCCGGTGCTGGTAGCCTACGTTGATAGCGAGCGGCGCTTCCGGTTTGCCAACTCCACTTACCGTGACTGGTTCGGGCTGGATCCCGAAGCAATCCTCGGGCGCACCGTGCGTGAAGTGCTCGACCCCGAGTATGTGGCGACTATCGAGCCGTACGTGCAGCGTGCGCTCGCGGGAGAGCGCGTCGAGTATGAGATCAGCGCAACCATCAACGGAACCCGGCGCGTGTTGCGCGGACTGCTGGTCCCAACCCACATTCAAGGACGCTCCGCCGGCGGCTACTACCTCCTTGTGCAGGACGTAACCGAGCGGCAGGCCCTGGTCGATCGCCTCCGGGATCTCGCCTTTCATGACGCCCTGACCGGGCTCCACAACCGGCGTGCGTTCCTGTCGAAACTCGATACTGCGTTGCGCGAGTGCCGCGACTGTCTCGCCGCCGTGATGTTCATCGATCTCGACGGCTTCAAGGCAGTCAACGACACCTACGGGCATCTGTCCGGCGACAGAGTGCTGGTCGAAGTCGCGGCGCGCATTCGCCACTGCGTGCGTGACAGCGATGTGGTCGCGCGTCTTGCCGGCGATGAATTCACCGTCCTGCTCACCGGCAGCGGGTCCGACAAACACGCGATCGCGGGCATTGCACAAGTCATTTTGCAAACGATCGGCCAGCCGATGCGAATCGACGGAAGGGCCATCCAGTTGTCAGCCAGCATTGGCGTCCTCGTACCCGAATCGAGCGCGACGCTGTCGAGCGAAGTCCTGCTGAAGGCTGCGGACGATGCGATGTATCGCGCCAAGCAGGCAGGTAAAGGACGTTTCGTCATGCAGGAGATTTCCGCGCTGGACGCGCCTTTGGCTGCCGCATCGTCCGGCCGCTAGAACGGCTGTGCGGGTCCGGCGAGGCTCGCGGATACAAGCGCCTCGTCCTGAGCGAGCTCGCCGAGGGTGGCCATCGCGCGCTCTATTTCCGGGGACCACGGATACCCGTAGTTCAGCCGGATGTGATGACGAAATTCACCGCTGGCTGAAAACATGGGCCCGGGCGCGACGCTGATCCCCCGCTCGAGCGCCGCTTCGAACAGGCGTAGCGAATCGACCTGGCGCGGCAGCTCTACCCACGTGAAGTAACCGCCGTCTGGGTGAGTCGCCATGCTTTGCGCGGGAAAATACCGGTCGATGGCACTCAGCATGGCCGCCTGCTGAGCCGCCAGGTCGCGGCGAAGCTTGCGCAGAAACCGGTCGTAGCCGCCATGCTCGAGGTAGTCGGCTATCGCGCGTTGCGCCGGGACGCTAGCCGATAGCGTCGTCATCCACTTCGCGCGCTCGAGCCGTTCCGCGAATCGTCCGGCCGCCGCCCAGCCGATTCGATAACCGGGTGCGAGGCTCTTCGAGAACGATCCACAATGCAGCACGAGTCCTCGCCGGTCGAAAAATTTCGCCGGGCGGTTCGGCAACGGTCCAAAACGCAGCTCGCTGTACACGTCGTCTTCGATAAGCGGTACTTCGTACTTCGCGAGCAAGGCGACCAGCGCCTGCTTTTTTGTGTTGGAGAGCGTCGCGCCTGTCGGGTTCTGAAACGCGGTCATGAACCAGCACGCGCGGATCGGATGGCGGTCGAGCGCCTGCGCGAGCGCCTCCATGTCGTGACCTTCCACAGGGTCGACAGGGATTTCCACCACCTTCAGCTGAAGCCGCTGGATCGCCTGGAGCGCCGCGTAAAACGTAGGCTTTTCGATGACGATTTCATCGCCTGCGCGAGTAAGAACCTGAAGGCTCAGCGTCAACGCATCGAGTGCGCCGCTCGTGATGATGATTTCATCGACATGCACCACCATCCCGGCCATCAGGTAGCGCAGTGCTATCTGACGACGCAATGCGTCATCGCCAGGCGGCAGCGCGGCCACCATTTTTGCGAGATCAGTCGAACGATTGACCAATGCGCACGACTTTCCAAGACGTTGCATCGGAAAGACCGCGGGACTCATGAATGCCGAGCCGAGTGCCACGGTACGCGTGTCCCTGGTCGAGTGGAGCACTTCGAACACGAGCTCACTGATGTTGACGGATTTCGATGGTTCATTCGGCGTCGAGGCTGCTCCATGCAGGGGAGCGCCAGGAGCGGCCGCCGAGACGAAATAGCCCGAGCGTGGCCGCGCCACGACCAAGCCCTGCCTTTCGAGCATGTAATACGCGCGAAACACGGTGGATGGACTGACGCCATAAGCGTCGCACGCAGCGCGAACCGCGGGGATGCGCGCGCCCGGCGGCAGGTCGCCGCGCTTTATCAGGTCGCCGATTTGTGAGGCCAGCCGCTCATAACGTTTCATCTTCGGCTCCCATGCAAGACGTGCTGCATGACTTAATCGACAGGCTCTACCTGATGCAACCCGTTGTCAACGCTCGCCGGTAGCGCTTTCCAGAAAGCGTCTGATACGTCTTTTTTGGACGAATCTGCCCCTGTCGCCGTACGTCGTTCACTGGCAAAGTGCGCTTCCATTCCCATCGCCGAATTTTATCGGAGGAGTCGCCAGCGCTTATCAGGCGCAGTCGCGCTTCGACCGTTCCAGGCCCACGTAATTTGCGAAGAAGAGACATTCATGTCGTTGGGTCTTGTAGGGAAACATTCGAAGCGTCGCGCTGTCGAGCCGCGGCGTTTCGATTTCATTCGCTGGACAGTTATCCTTCTGCTGGCCGTCGCAAGGCTATCGCTCGCACGCGCGGACACAGGCGCGGGCTCTTACACCGGCACGAACGCCGAACACAGCTATTCCGGCATCATTGGCCAACTGCCGAAGACGTTCGGCGAACCCGCGCCCGCAGTCGAGACGTCCGTCCGGTTTGGCGCGGCGTGCGCACTGCCAATCTCGCTTCCCCTGATTCCGGCCTCGCTTGCGGGTCCTGACGCGAGTCCGCTATTTCCCCTCACCCGTGTGTGCGACTCGCTGCTTGATGCGTTCGGCGAGGGCAGCGAAAACATGGTAAGCAGCGCTAGCGGACCTTCGCTTGCAAGGCTCGAATGGAGCGCTCCGTCGCAGACCTTTCTCTTCAAGCTAGAGTCCCCCCTTGACTCTTCCGACTCCGGATGGTCGCCCGGCGACAATGAGAACGCCGTCGCCCATGCAGAGGGCCGGCCAGAGGACCGGACAGTTGAGCTCGCCGAAGACACGTCGACAGCGGATGACAGCACTTGCTCGACGAGCCCGCCATGCAATGCCCGTCCTTCCCCGTCGATTAGCCAGAACAAAGCCCCCACGGCTGAGCGCATCGGGTTCGCCACGCCTTCCGTCACAGCCGGGTCTAATGCGTTGGTGCGCGTCTGGAGTCGTCTGCGCTGGCCGCTTCTGCTGGCGCTCATTGCTGCCGTGGGATGGCTGCTGTTCAAACGCTGGACCCGCTACGACTTGGCGCTGATACGCGCAGCGCGAGCTGGACTCAAGCGTCACGAGTTTCATCTCGAATATCAACCCGTGGTGAGCTTGAGACAAGGCAGGTGCGTGGGCACCGAGGCGTTGCTGCGATGGGACAACTCGGCATTCGGCTCACTGGGCCCCGACCACTACATGCCATACATCGAGAAAAGCAGTCTGGTCGGGCGGTTGACGCAATTCGTACTGTCGACTGCTACGCGTGAGATAAGCGCGATCCCGGACGCGAGGTCGCTTTATGTGAGCCTCAACATGTCCGCGGCGCAACTGCTAAGCGTGGAGTTCATGGAAGATCTCCGCAATACGATTCGTGCCAGCGAGCCCACGGTGATACTCGAACTCGATAAAGACGAGGTCACGGAAATGGGACCGCAACTGGCGCGAGTCATGACAAGTGCTCGCGCACTAGGCGTGCAATTCGCACTCGCAGGAATCGGTGCGCCTTTCACCGATCTTCGCTCGTATTCACAAATGAACTTCGAGATGGTCAAGGTAAGCCAGGGCATCTTCGAGCTCACTCCCTACGAGCGATCGCGTTACTTTGAATCGATTATCGGCATGGCGCACCGTCTTGATGTGATGGTCGTAGTGGAGGGCGTGGAAACGGCAGCGCAGCATGCCGCCGTGCGCACGACACAAGCGGAATTCGGTCAGGGATTTTTTTATGGCCGAGCGCTCAAGATTGCCCGTCTCGCGGCATTTCTTGCCGACGGCGGTGGCGCCGCCATCCTTGCATGGCGCATCAGGAAATATTCGTAGAGCGAGCGCCCGGCGCGTGAGGCCGATGTCAGTCGCAACGCGTTGTCGTGGGGGGATTCCAACCACGCCATTCCCGGGCCGGGGAGCTTGATGAAACAAGCCCGGCGCTCGGCACAAATAATCTGATCCGCCGATTCTTGGCTCAACTGATCCTTCTAAATTTCCTCACGCACGGGCATTGTCTGGGTTTTGTTCACCAAAGGGACAGTTTAGGCATTCGAGGGAACGGCCTGAATCAGACGCCGACAACCGGTCGGCAGCTCGCACGGCGTCACAACAAACGCGGCGCAAAAGAATCCGCGTACCGCATCTGCAGCGTACGGCACCCCCGTTGCTCACGCGATGTTGGCAAGCGCGCAAATAGCATGACTCACGAAGGCGCAGCATGATAGGTACGCAAGCAATACAAGGACCGCTTCTGGCATGAAGCGCTATCAAGAACTCGCGTCTCAGATCGAAGGACTGATAGAAAGTGGAGTGCTGAAGCCACGCATGCGGCTGCCGTCCGTGCGTCAGGCAAGCCGTTCATACGGCATCAGTCCGTCAACGGTATTCCAGGCGTATTACGCACTGGAGCGACGCTGCCTGGTCGTGGCGCGGCCCCGCTCAGGCTATTTTGTCAATTGCCGGCAGCCATCAGACCTCCGCCCGGCGCCCATCCTCGCGCACAGCGCAGCCGCGCAAACCTCCAGCCTGACGCATCGCTTCATGCAGGCACTGCAAGATTGCGACAATGCTGCCCTTGCCTCCCCTTGGCCGAACCCGGAGCTCTTTCCGTTGGGCCGGTTGGCCCGCTCGCTGAACAGGGCGGCCCGAAACATGGATCGCGGCGAAAATCCCGCGCCCGTGCCGATTGGTGAAGAATGCCTGCGCCGCCAGATCGCACGGCGCTATCTCACCATGGGCATGGTGGTACCCATCGACGAAATCATCATCACGAGCGGCGCGCTCGATGCATTGACGCTAAGCCTGCAAACACTCACCCGCCCCGGCGATATCGTCGCTATAGGACACCCGACCTTTTACGGCGCGCTTAGCGCGATCGAGCGCCTTCACCTGAAGGTCGTGGAGATACCTGTCGACTCGCACGAAGGGCTCGATCTCGACGTACTGGCTGAGGCCCTTGGGCGGAATCCCATCCGCGTCTGCTGGTTCATGACGTCGCTTCAAAACCCAACGGTGTGTCCTTGCCGGATGACAAGAAAAAAGCGCTGATCGAATTGCTCGCTGCGCATGACGTGCCATTGATCGAGGACGACGTGTATAGCGAACTGCATTTCGGGTCGACCCCCACTCATCCCGTCAAACGATTTGACCGCAACAATCTTGTGTTGCACTGCGGCTCGTTCTCCAAATGTCTCGCCCCAAGATACCGGATCGGCTGGGTCGCAGCGGGTCGCTTTGCCCCGTGGATCGCGCGCGCACGATCGACCGCCGCATTGTCGGCATCGGTGCCGGCGCAGCTCGCCATCGCAGACTATCTCGAACACGGCGGTTATGACCGTTTCTTGCGCAAGCTGCGTGTGGATCTCATGCGTCTTCAGGCCCAGATGCTGCGAGCCATACGCGACTATTTCCCGCGGGGCACGTCGCTTGTGAGACCGGACGGAGGTTATTTTTTGTGGGTTGAATTGCCTCCGCATGTCGACTCAGTACATCTGTTCGAAGCCGCTGCGGCACACGGCATTGCGATCGCACCCGGACCCATTTTTTCAGCGACGGGAGATTTGCGGCGCTACATCAGGCTCAACTACGGGCATCCGTGGACGCCTGCTATCGAGACCGCCATGCGCACGCTGGGAGCACTGGCCTGCCGTGCCGGCTCATCGTCAGGACAGCGTACCGCCTTCCAGCAGACCAACGGTTAGAACGATAAGGATCGAACGCTCTTCTCCAGGCTGCGGCCGTTTCGGACGAGACGCGTTATGTATCGGCCCATCGAACGAATCAACCAGCCGATGCCAGGGTTCAAGGATTTCCACTGCGCGCGCGCCATTTAAGTGGGATCGAATGAATGCACATGATCAGAAAGGCAGTCGATGGCCTCTTAAAGTACAACGATCAATCGTGCTGCCGTGGTGACCGGCGAGTGCTCGGCCGAGCCATGTCGTAGAAGACATCACGCCTCGGCACAAGATAAAAGTTCAACCGGGGAACAACCCTGTGGCATGGGGCCGGAAGGAATGTGTGGCAGATACCCCCGTTGACATTCGGTAGCGATGACCGGACCCGGTCGGGGATGGGTGCGCGCCAGGAGTGCAGTGCAAATGAAGTTTTCTTGTCAGGGGCGCTTCACCGCCCCGCCCGCTTGCATATGCGCTGCGAATCGAAAAAGGGTCAAGTCAAGCAGCCCGCGGCCCACTGCAAGCGTCCAAAAGCTGATTTTCTCCCTGGAGCCATCATCTAGCCTGGTGTTCTCCCGGTAACTGGTACGCCGTTTGCACTCATCGTAAAGACATGGACGGCGGCGATCTGCCGTCTTCATCTGCAAGGAGAGAGAAATGGAACCGATGAAGCCCATGCAACCTATGAAACCGATGGAGCCCATGCCCGCCATGGAAAAATGGTGGCCTGACGAATTGGGTCACGCGTCTGCTAGCGGTTCGCAAAACGGCGTGCGCTACGCGTTTTTCCCGGACAAACAGCGCTTGCTGATCGAAGAGAATGGCGAGCTTCGTACCTATGACAGTGGCGATCATCGAATTAGCGGGGTATCTCAGCAGCAGAGCCACGGACACTCGCTGGCGTTCACGAGCCAGTCTGGCGTCGTCGACCTAGACGAGTTGAAGCAGGTTTGATTGCATACCACGACTCGTAGCTCGCGATTGTTCTCAGAGCAAGCTGCGCGAGACAAGGTGGAACACTGCAAGCACCCGGCATCGGAAAACGCCCTGGGGCCTGCTCAGGACAATAATCCCGTCCCTCCAGGCTCGACTGCCGGGTAAAGGGTGCCGTTCCAGGGTCGATCCCCCGGTGGATCAACAAGCAACGAACGGCAACATACGACCCTGGACAACGACACGGTCTCGAGTCGTCACGGACTCCGGATATGCAGTGCTCCTTAACATTGTGTTCCCAATCAAGAAAAGAGACTTGCATTCTTTAACGCCTCCCTCTGGCACGGCGAATGCACAGCGAGAGTTGCGGTTCATCTTATCGGCGGGTTCTCCGCCACGACGCCGGGGGAGCTCTCTTCCCCGAGACCTGGACAGCGGACCTTGTCCGTTCTTCGCCATCGCGTTCTTCGCATCGGTTTGTCCGGGCTACTTGGTTTGCTCACTCAACTGGCTCTAACCTAGCCCGTCTTTAATGGAGGAAATTTATGTTCGTTCATAACAAACGCCTGCAATACACCGTTCGTGTGGCGGCTCCGAACCCCGGCCTTGCCAATTTGCTGCTTGAGCAGTTCGGGGGTCCACAGGGCGAGCTTGCCGCGGCATGCCGCTATTTCACGCAGGCTGTCAGTGAAGACGATCCGGGCCGAAAAGACATGCTCTTCGACATCGCGACGGAAGAGCTGAGTCACCTTGAAATTATTGGCTCTATCGTTGCAATGTTGAACAAGGGTGCGAAGGGGCAGCTCGCGGAAGCAGTCGAATCCGAAGCTGAGCTTTACCGTTCGCTCACTGGTGGCGGCAACGACTCCCACACCACGGCTTTGTTGCACGGTGGCGGCCCGGCTCTGACCAATTCGGCCGGTGTTCCATGGACGGCCGCTTACATCGACACGATCGGCGAGCCGACGGCCGACCTGCGCTCCAACATCGCTGCAGAAGCGCGGGCGAAGATTGTCTATGAGCGTCTCATCAACGTGACCGACGATCCTGGTATCAAGGACGCGCTAGGCTTTTTGATGACGCGGGAAATCGCGCATCAAAAGTCTTTTGAGAAGGCGCTGCACTCCATTCAACCGAACTTCCCGCAAGGCAAGCTGCCGGGCAACCCGGAATTCACCAGCGTCTACTTCAACATGTCAAAGGGCGAGGATGCTCGCGGACCGTGGAATGAAGGCGGCGACTGGAAGTTCGTTGAAGACCCGCAACCCGCGGTCGACGGTGGAGACGGACTGGCAATCGTCGGTGTCACTGAGGCAGACGTGGCTGTTCTGCAAGCGATGGCGTCGCGTACTGCATCTGATCCGACAGCCGATCTTAAAACCGGCGCTGACCTTGGCTCAGGTCAAGCAACCTAGCCAGGGTGCCGCGTGTCGTATTCCGGCACGCGGCTGGCCGTTTCGTACATTTCGTACTGGAGTCACCAATGGATAAAGAAAAGCTTAGCGGTGCGAAGGAACAGGTGAAAGGTGTAATCGATCTTGCGTTGGGCAAGCTCACTGGCAACGAAGATCTTGAGCTTCGCGGCCAGGTGGAAATCACAAACGGCTCGAACAAAAAAGATTTGGCCGACTTCAAGGACAACGTCGACAAAGGTGCTGACGACCCGGACAATCCATCCAATGAATAGCGCCTTTGTGCACGCTTCGCACGAGGCGCGCGACTCTGCCTAGACGGGCAGGTCATGACGCTTCAAGGCCGCCACATTGCGATTTTTCCGACTTTTGTTTACACACATGTATGCCTCAGTTCGTCCGCGGGAGGAACCAATGGGACAAGCTGGAAGAAAACCAAAAAATGTATTTGCTCCGCGAAACGCATTTACTCCGGCGCGTGCGGGCGAATACCTTGACGACTTCGCGGTCTACGCGACCTATCGAGTAGATCACGGCCGCTTTGTCGGCTCCATTAGAAAAACTGATGGCCGGCGCCTGTTCCCCTTTGACGGGTCCGGCACAATTGGGCCCTTTGACTCAAAGGAACAAGCGCTCAACGCGGCGGCGGAACTCGGCGCCAAAATAGTACAAGCCGATATCGCTAACCCTGAGCTGTGACTTGCGATGTCATCCGTACGCTCGGCCCGGTAGTCGGTCGGGTAGTCAGCCGCAGAATTTCACGGGAAGCTGCCATGTTTGGCCACATGTCACCGGTCGCATTCAGAAGCAAAAATAATTCATTCAGCCCCCTTGAAAATTTTTAGGCATTTCCTATTTTGGATTCGAAAGCAGCCGCGGTTTTCGCGCTGCGTGTTTCGATTGGTTTGTCAGAAACCTGGCAGACGAACTGGAGCGCGTATGCCGGTTCGCCTCCTGCCGCCTATGGGAGATTGCAGCCATGAGTGACCTTCTTTTTAATACCAGCCTGTTCGACGAGTTCGACCGTCTGCAACGCCAGATGTCGTCGGTGTTTGGTGGCCTGCCAACGAGTATCCGGGCCACGCGTTTGAGCACCTTCCCTCAGATCAACCTCGGCAGCACCGACGACTCGGTCGAGATCGTTGCGTTCGCTCCGGGCATTGATCCGGGCAAAATCGAAGTGACGATAGACAAGGGACTGCTCACCATCAGCGGCGAGCGTGCCGGCGTCGAAGCCCCTGCCGAGGGCCGCGCTTATGCGCAAGAGCGCTTCGCCGGGAGCTTTCGCCGTGCTATCGAGTTGCCGCGCGACGCCGATCCCGACAAGGTGAAGGCGCGCTATGCGAATGGATGCCTTGCCATCAGCGTGGGCAAACGGGAAACCTCGCGGCCGCGCACCATCGCGATCCAGTAATTAACCGCTGAAACATTCGAGGAGGACAGCATGAATACGTCAACTCAACTTGCAGAACGCAAGCCCGGCTCCCTTGCGCAGTTCAATGACGAAAATGCGCGAAAGGGACCCACCATCGCGCCGGCCGTCGATATCCATGAAGACGCTCATGGCATTACGTTGTGGGCCGATCTCCCGGGGGTGTCGCGCGATCGCTTGAATGTACACCTGCAGGATCGGACGCTCTTCATCGAAGGCGAGGTACTGATCGATACGCCGGACGGTCTGCGCCTGCACCATGCAGAGATTCGTGAACCGCGGTTTGCGCGGGCGTTTTCGCTGAGCTCAGACTTCGACTCGTCGAAGATCGAAGCCAATCTCGCCGATGGAGTGTTGAAGGTGAACATCCCGCGTCGAGAGGAGGCGAAACCGCGGCGGGTAGAAGTGAGCGTTGGATAAATGTCGAGGGGCGCCCGCCGGCGATCGCAGCGCCGGCGGGTGCTCAAATCAACGGGAAAGCTCTGTGGAATTCGACGCCGAGTGGAAAACTCCAGGCAAACATCGGGCACGACTGCACGCGACGCGTGGGTGCCCCGCTGAGTTGCTGAATACAGTAGCTGACGTCGCGCGTCTTGCAATCGAGAACAACATGAGCGCGCGTGCGCGACTCGTAGAGGCCGTTTATCGGGACCAAGAAAGGCATACGACATCTTCGTTGGGACCACCGTGCACGACGACGGGCGTTGTGCGGCGCAGTTGGAAGCAGCCGCGGAAGCAGGACGAAAAGCAGCACGAATCGTTTCGACCGGCGGCTTGTCCCGGGGCGGGGTGGCACGTAGCTGGCTAGCCGACGCAACGATGCGGTCGACTACGACGCGTCCAGCGCACAGCGCACAGCGCACAGCGCACAGCGGGATTAAACCGCAAGAAACGGAGTTTTTTTGGATGCGCGCGACGATAAGTTGAAGTCACTGCAGAGGACGCATCCCGTCAAGCGAAAAGCGAGTTGCTACCGGCAAGGTCAACGAAGGCAGATATCATCCACAGGAGTCCAATCATGTTGCCATTGCTTTCTTTTCATGCGTTGGTTGCGCATCGAGGGGACGGATTACGCCCGGAGCTGCTCGCCCTGCTTCAGCGAGATTCCCAGCCTCAGATGCCTCCTGCGGACGTCAGCCAACGACCCACGTCAATCCAGAAGGGCGCGGGAGCCGGACTCATCCCGGACGATCCCGCCGCCGATTAATGTTGGACCGCCCGAGCGGCAGTTCATCCTGATGATGTGGCTTCGGGCCTGACTAACCGTTTGTCATTAGAGCAACGCGATTGGACGCTCTTAGAATTGCAACGGCCGTTGATCAATACAGTTGAATCGTACTGGAGGTTCAATCTCCCGAAGTGGGCTACCGCGATAGCTCGCCCACCGCCTCAACTCACATCATTTCGGGGCTGTTCAGTTTCGTTCCATCGGAAAAGCGGGCCAGTTTGTAGGGACCGATGTCGAACTGCGGCGCCTCGTCCATTACCAGCCGGCTCACGAGCACGCCTGCGCCTGGCCCTAGTCCGAAGCCGTGTCCGCTAAAGCCTGATGCGATGACGAGACCGGGTTTCGCATTGACCTTCGAGATGACGGGGACGAGGTCCGGCGTCGTGTCGATCGCGCCCGCCCATGCGTGAGCGATCCGCAAGCCCGACAGCTCGGGAAACACGCTCGCCACGTTTTGCAGGGCTCGATCGAGCCATTCGGAATCAGGCCGGGGATCCAACACCCGTATTTCTTCGAACGGCGAGACGTCATCGTCGCGCCAGGCCGCGCTTGCCTCCGGTCCGTGGAAAAAGCTGGCGCCAACACGAATCTTCAGTTTTTTCTTCAGCTTGCTGCGGAACATGCTGCCGAACTTCACCGAGTGCCGCAGGTTTTGCGGCGCGAGTTCCACGCGTCCATGTCCGGGCACAGCGATGGTATAGCCGCCGTCCAGCCGTCGCCTCAACGCGAAGTCAGGCCCGGAGAAACAGCCTTCGATAACCCCCGGCGCCTCGGCGGTTCGCAACGCCGTTCCCATCACGTTGATGGTGGGCAGATCAATGCCGTGATGCCGGCAGAACAGCGCGCTCCAGGCGCCTCCCGCGAGAACGACCGTGTCGGCGGCGAGGCGGCCGCGCTCCGTCCAGATGCCGGAGACACGCCCCGCACTCGTATCGAGACTTCGTACCGCACAGTTCTGATACACCTTCGCGCCGAGACCTTGCGCGCCGCGAGCGATCGCAGGCGCTGCTTTCGACGGCTCGGCGCGGCCGTCCGAGGCTGACCACAGACCTCCAGCCCACTTTGCGCGTCCGGACGGAATGCGCGCTGCCAGTTCGCGCGCACTGAGGATTTCGCTGTTAAAGCCGACTTCCCGGGCGCGGGCAAGCCACGATTCCCATTGCGCGACGTCAGATTGATGCTCCGTGCCGTACAGGATGCCTGCTTTACGAAACCCAATGTCCTCGCCCAGTTCTTCGCTTAGTTCGCTCCAGCGCTTGAGGCTCTGCATCGCCAGTGGCAACTCATAGAGGTCGCGGTTTTGCTGACGCACCCAGCCCCAGTTGCGCCCCGACTGCTCGCAGCCGATTACGCCCTTTTCGAGCAGGGTCACCTGAACGCCACGTCGCGCCAGTTCGTACGCGGTGCTGACGCCAACGATACCGCCGCCTATCACCGCGACATCGCATCGTTCGGGAAAACCTTCGCTAACCGTGACTTCGTCGATCCTTAGCATGTCATAGCCGTTTATGCCGCTTCTCGTTGGGTTGCTGCAATCAAGACCTTCGGAAATGCGCGCCCGAAGCGCGATGTCCATCCGCAGATAATGGCTACGATTTTGGTATCTTCCACCGCTTCGCTGATAGGACGATCCTGTTGTATCTGAAGGGGATACGACGATGATCCTTGTCGATCGAAGTTCAGCCAACGCGCGATGTCGGCGATAATGTCGGCCACAGCGGCGCGACGGCGTATCAAACGGTCGTGCCAGCATCCGGCAATCGAATTGGGAGGACGCCATGCGTGACATTGTCGACGGCTTTCTGCGCTTCCAGCGCGAGGTCTATCCGCAACGCGCCGAGCTTTTCAGGCAGCTAGCAACGACGCAAAATCCGAAGGCACTGTTCGTCACCTGCTCGGACAGCCGCGTCGTGCCCGAACTGCTCACACAGCGCGAGCCGGGCGAGCTGTTCGTGATCCGCAACGCGGGCAACATCGTGCCGTCGTACGGTCCGGAACCGGGCGGCGTGTCGGCCACGGTCGAATATGCAGTCGCGGTGCTGGGCGTGCAGGACATCGTGGTCTGCGGCCACTCTGACTGCGGAGCGATGGGTGCGATTTCGCGCTGCACGTGTCTGGATCATTTGCCGGCGGTCGCGAACTGGCTGCGTCACTCGGACGCCGCGAAAGCGATCAATGCGGCGCATCAGTTCGACACGCCGCGCGCGAAGCTCGACGGCCTCGTGCGCGAAAACGTGATCGCGCAACTGGCGAACCTGCGCACGCATCCTTCGGTGGCCCTCGCGCTCGAACAGGGGCGCATGAACCTGCACGGCTGGGTCTACGACATCGAGACGGGTAACATCGATGCGCTCGACGGCACGACGCGAAGCTTCGTTCCGCTAGCTGCTTCGCCGACCACCGTCGCGGTGGCTGCGCGCAACGGCGGACGGATCTAGTGGGACAGGTTGAGGGCGGTCGTATTTCAGGGCCGCGCGGCAATCTCGCGCGCGAGCTCCACGAACGCGCTCAACACCGCAGGCGGCGATGGATTCGTCCACGCGAGCAGCAATTCGCTCACTGCATGGCGTTCGCGAAGCGGCCGATACACCACGTTATCCATGTGCACTCGCTGGACCGAAGCGGGCACCAGCGCAATGCCGAATCCCGAGCTCACGAGTCCAAGCGATGCATAGATCTGTCCCATTTCGAATAGCGGCGATGGCGTGAAGCCGCCCAGCGCGCAGAGCTGATTGATCATCGCGTGATAGTCGGGCGCGACATCCTTGCGATAGTTGATGACGCGCATGTTCGCGCAATCGACGATCGAAATGGTGTGTCTCGCGGCAAGCGGATTGTCCTTTGCAATGGCAATGACGAACGGCTCGCGGAGGATCATCGTGGATGCCAGGTTCGTCTCGGGCGGCACGGCGCGCACGAACGCGACATCGACTTCACCGCGCGCGAGCGCGTTGACCTGCTCGGCGGCCGTGAACCAGCGCAACTCGATGGATACATCGGGGAAACGCTGCTGGAACTCGCGAATGAGCGCGGGCAACAGCGTGTACGCAATATGTTCGAAGAAGCCGACCGCCAGGCGTCCAATCTCTCCGCGCGCCGCGCGCTGTGAGTCGATCACGGCAGCATCCGCCGATGCCAGAATGCGCTGGGCGCGATCCGCGAACACCATTCCTGCCGACGATAATGCCACGCGCTTGCCGCGCCGGTCGAACAGTTCCACGCCCAATTCTTCTTCGAGTTCGCGAATCTGGCGGCTCAGCGGCGGCTGCGCCATGTGCAGACGCTCGGCCGCTTTGGTGAAGTTCAGGGTTTGCGCGACCGCCAGAAAATAGCGCAGATGACGAAGCTCCATGTCATACCTTTAAGGTACTGAAAGCGAACTTATTATATCTTTTACATCGCTTCCCGATGCCACTACGATCGATCTTCAAACACATCAACAAGGAGATATGCATCGTGAAACTCAGTGACGCCCAACTGGCCGCTTATGCGCGCGATGGCTTCGTCGTTCTGCCGTCCTTGCTGTCCAGCGAGGAAGTGCAGGAAATGAAGCGCGACCTGAAGCGCATCCAGCAAATCGATACCGATCATCTGGTGCGCGAAAAAACCGGTGGCATTGCGAAGACGATCTATAAGGTGCACGAAACGCGGAGTCCGACGGCATCGCCGGTGTTTCATGCGCTATCGCGCGCGCCGCGTCTGCTCGAGCCGGCGCAGCAGTTATTGAACGACCCGGCGCTTTACATTCATCACACCAAGTGCAACCTGAAAACCGCCATCGATGGTTCGGTATGGCAATGGCATCAGGACTTCGGCACGTGGCACCTCGACGGCGTGCCGAATCCGGCGATGACCACCGCGCTCGTCATGCTCGATGAACCGACCGAAATGGGCGGCTGCCTGTACTTCATTCCCGGAAGTCACGAGCTCGGCTCGCTGCAACCCGCATTCGATGACGCGACCGGATACCGCTTTTACGTCGTGCCGAAGCCGACGATGCTCGAAGTTTTATCGACGCATCCCAAAGCGGTGCCGATCATGGGCTCGCCAGGAACGGTCGTGTTCTTCGATGCCAACATCGTGCATTCGTCGGGCCATAATCTTTCCGGCGACGACCGCTGGCAGGCGTATATCGTGTACAACCCGGTCGCGAACCGTCCCGCCAATGTCGAGAAGCCGCGTCCGGATTACGTCCGTTCGACTAACTTCGTGCCGTTGCAATTGGGTAGCGACGACATTCTGAACCAGCGGCATGCGGTGCACGACTATGCAAGCGGGTTAGACGTCAGTGCGGTGAAGTAAATGGTGGTCTGGCGGGCTGGTATGACGCTCGCCTGAGCGCAAGTATTCCAGCAAGGTGCGGGTCCCGGACGAGCGCGACCCGCTCAACGCCCGCGATGATATGTCCGAAACCAGACCATTGTGAACCAGACTGTTTTCGACGTTCGGCCTCTGCGCCACGCGTGCATTGCCTGACGCTGCATTCCCGCCGTCGGGTATGCAGCGTCTTCCACATCCACATAACAAGGCAAAAGATACTTAGACGAAACCTGAACACTAGAATTAACTGGATACCAGGATTCAGAGTTCGCGGCTTCCATTCACGCCTGGCAATGCGCCCCCATGCAGCAATTACCATGTTCTCCACATGTGCAAGATCTTCGCTGCCATTCGATCGGCGTGGCGTGCGCGGATGGTGCCGTTCAGTCGGCACGAAGGATCTTGTGTGTCATCCCGGCGGACCGGACCACCGCGCATGCGAGCGATGTCGGCGACAACGCGCGCCCCTGCCGGCATATAAGCGTCAGCGCGCCGTTCATCGCTATCGTGCCGGCACGGGCAAGCGTCGAACTCGACAATGACGACGATCCGTGCGGCCTTGTCGTGGCGCTCAATTTGTCCAAGCTCAGGGAAACCGCTCGAAAGGCGCTAGGCACCACCGCGTGCAATATCCCGTGCTGGTTCACAGCGTGGGACCCTTTCCTGCGCGAAGCGGCCGTCACGCTCATTGCGTTGCACGTCGGCGGAAGCCCGGACCCGATGTGCCTTACCGCGTTCGCCGACGTATTCGCACTCCATCTCGCCCTCCGGTACGGACACAACGCCGATAAGTGCGACGCGGGTACGAGTCTCTCCCAGCCAAAGCTGAGTGTGGTGGAGCACTTCATACGCGAGCACATCGCGGAGAGCATCCAGATCGAGCACCTCGCCGCGCTCGTGCACATGAGCCCGTCGCATTTCGCACGGGCTTTCAAGAACGCGACCGGGCATCCGCCGCACTTCTACCTGACAACCGAAAGGTTGAGATTAGCGCAGTCGATGCTGTCGGAAGGAAGCCTCCCGCTGATCGATGTCGCTGCACGCGCGGGCTTTCAGACGCAGCAGCATTTCACCGAAGTGTTTCATCGATATACGGGCTGCACGCCCCGCGCTTTCCGCGTGGCGCACCACCGCCCGACGGTCCGTTGATGCGCTTACGACTGGATCGGTGAGCGATCAACAAACACAGAAATCCGACACCTTTGGGCAGGAACTCGAAAGAAGCGCGCGCCTGGCGGACGTAGGCTTGACTCTACGTGCCGCATGGAGATGAGGCCCGCTGTATCAGCCGGAATTCGGCGATCCGACCGAGGAGCCCAACGATGGACGAACTGCTCGGACGCGCATGGTGGATGCTCACGCTGCGCGGTGCCGCGGGAATCCTGTTCGGGCTCCTCGCGCTCTTGTGGCCTGGCCTCACGCTGCTGCTTCTCGTCGGGATGTTCGCGGCGTATGCACTCATCGGAGGCATCGCGGCGGTCAGCGCAGCGATACGACATCGTTCGATCCACAAGGACTGGTGGATCCCGTTGCTGCTCGGACTGTGCACGATCGCCGCGGGCCTGATCGCCGTCGTGGCGCCGGGCATCACGGCGCTCGTGCTGATCGCCGTGATGGGCGCGAACGCCATCGTCACCGGCGTGCTCGATGTCATCACCGGGATTCGGCTGAACAGGCGTGGACGCACGGAGTGGCTGCTCTTCGTCATCGGAATCGTGTCGATGCTGTTCGGCATCTTCGTGCTGCTGTTCCCGGGTGCTGGAGCGCTCGCCCTCGTCTGGATCATCAGCACCTACGCGTTCGTGACCGGCGCGCTTCTGGTCGTCCTCAGCCTCGCCGCACGGAACGGCCGCGACACCGTCCTTCGCGACGAGCAAAAGTCGCCGCTGCATTCCTGAGCCCATCGTGAGCCCAATTCTTGAGCCCATCTTGCACCTGCGCCCGCGTCTCTCGTTGTGCATTCTGGAGAACGTCATGAAGACTATCCTCGCATCGGCCGCATGGCTGTCGACAATCGTGCTGGCGCTATCCGCTGCCAGCTTCGTGGCCGGCGGCGCGACCGCGCAGGACGCACCAATTGCCGGCAAGGCGACGCTCGGCGTGATGGTCACCGAAGCGCAACTGGTCGCAACGGGTTGGCGCGCATCGAAAATGATCCACACCGATGTCTACAACGAAAAGAACGAAAAGATCGGCCGCGTCGACGACCTGATCGTTGCACCCGATGGCTCGCTCTCCGCCGCGATTATCGACGTGGGCGGCTTTCTCGGGATGGCCGCGCACCGCGTCGCCATCCCCATTCAGCAGTTCAAACAGATCGCGCCGAAGGCAATCCTGACCGGCGCAAACAAGGACGCACTGAAAAAACTGCCGGAGTTCGAATATGCCAAGAGCTGACGTCAAGGGCTGAATCAAGGGCTGACGTCAGCCGCGAACGCCGCGGCGCGAGTCACTGAAGATCCCGGCCGCTCTGGCGGCTCACCAGAACAAGGAGCATGGCGATGCTATTGGACCTCGATAAGTGGAATCCCTTCCGTTTCCTGCGCAAGAGCCCTGAGGAAAAGGGCGCGGGCGCGAAACCGAACGTCGCGCCCGCGGCCTCACAGCAGGCGCCCTCGCCGTCGACTCCAGATGGGGCCGCGGCCGCCTTGCCGGCATTGTTCGATACGGCGCGCTGGCCGCTGCCCGATCCCCTGCACCTTCTCACCGACCTGATACGCGATCCGTTCGGCGGGACGGGTCCGCTCGGCAACTGGTTCGGCGACTTCAGTTCCAGCCGGTTTCAGCCGCGCCTCGACGTGGTCGACGACGGCGACGCGCTGCGCATCGTCATCGAATTGCCAGGCATGTCGCGCGAGGACGTGGAACTCGAAGTCGTCGAAGACATGCTGGTGCTGACTGGCGAAAAGCGTATCGAATCGAAGAGCGATGAGAAGGGCTGCTACCGGGTGGAGCGGGCGTTCGGACAGTTCCAGCGCGCGATTCCGCTTCCCTCTGGCGTCGATCTCGAACGGGCCGAGGCAAATTTTGAGAACGGCGTGCTCACCGTGCGGTTGCCCAAAGCGGCCAGTGAACCCGCGGCGAAGCGGCGACTCGAGATCAAATAGCGCAATGCGCCCGGCGACACTCGTGAAACAGCGCGTCAGCTTCCCTGTCCTCCCCTGCCCACCCAATGGATAACATCATGGCCACTTGCAGCGTTTGCGGAAAACCGGCGACCTCACAGATTACGATCACCGAGAACGGCCGGCGCCGTCTGTTGACGCTGTGCGACGAGCACTACATGGCGTTTATGGCGCGCAGGCAGTCCAGCCTCTCGCCGCTCGAATCGCTCTTTCACGGCGGTCTGTTCGAAAGTCTCTTCGACGATATGCGGTCGCCGCTCGAAGGCAGGCGCGGCGGCTGGCAAGCTCTCGACCAACCGGAGGAGACGACGCGCGCGAGCGCAGGGGAAGGCCAGGGCCGGACAGGCGGCCGGCCGCGCAGGCATCGCCGTGCGCGTGAAGCCGTCGACCTGCAGACGTTCCTGAGCGAAAGCGGCCTGGACCGCTTGCAGGCGGCTGCGCAAAAGGCCGTAGAGTTCGGCAAGTCTGAAGTCGATACCGAGCACCTGCTGCTGGCACTCGCCGACAACAACGTGGTTCAGGAGATCTTTCGCGAATTCAAGCTCGATCCTGAAGAGATCAAGAAGAACATCGATCAGAACGCACCGCGCGGCACCCGCGCCGGGAAGACGGACGAAGAACGCATCGGCGTATCGCCGCGCGCGAAAAGCGCGCTGGAGAACGCGCTCACCGCGTCGAGGGAACTCGGTCACAGCTACGTCGGACCGGAACATATCCTGGTCGGGCTCGTCGAAGAGGAAGACGGCTTCGCGGGCGAGTTGCTGCGCAAGTACCGCCTGTCGTCGCATGCGCTCCGGCAGAAGACGGTCAAGGTGGTCGGCAAGGGCGCCGAGGAAGGCACTGTCGAGGGCCGCTCCACTACCCCGACGCTCGACAAGTACGCGCGAGATCTCAGCGATCTCGCGCGGCGCGGCAAGCTCGATCCGGTGATCGGCCGCGACAAGGAAATCGAAACGACTATCGAAGTTCTTGCGCGCCGCCGCAAGAACAACCCGGTGCTGATCGGCGAACCGGGCGTGGGCAAGACGGCGATCGTCGAAGGACTCGCGCAGCGCATCGCCCAGGACCAGGTGCCCGAAGTGCTGCGCGGCAAGCGCGTCGTCGAGTTGAATATCAACAGCGTGGTGGCGGGCGCCAAGTATCGTGGCGAGTTCGAAGAGCGCGTGAAGCAGGTTCTCGACGAGATCGTGGAAAACCAGGACCGGCTGATCATCTTCATCGATGAACTGCATACGATCGTCGGTGCCGGCCAGGGCGGCGGCGAAGGCGGGCTCGACATCGGCAACGTGTTCAAGCCGGCGCTCGCACGCGGCGAACTGCATCTCGTGGGAGCCACGACGCTTAACGAATACCAGAAGTACATCGAGAAGGACTCGGCGCTCGAACGGCGCTTCCAGCCGGTGAACGTGCCCGAGCCGAGCGTCGCGGAAACCATCGAAATCCTGCGCGGACTGCGCGACCGCCTTGAAGCGCATCACAAGGTGAAGATCACCGAAGAGGCCATCACGGCCGCGGCGAAGCTGTCTGACCGCTATATCGCCGCGCGCTTCCTGCCGGACAAAGCTATCGACCTGCTCGACCAGGCAGCCGCCCGCGTGCGCATCTCGTCGAATTCCCGGCCGTCGCAACTGCATGACATCGAGGCGACCATCCGCCGCACGCGCCAGGAACAGGACGCGGCGAGCGCCGCCAAGCAGTTCGACAAGGCGAAGCAACTGGAAGACAAGCTCGTCTCCGAACAGAAGCGTCTCAACGATGAGACCGAGGTGTGGAAGAAAGAACGCGGCACCAGTTCGCAAGAGGTGACCGCGGAGGACATCGCGCAGATCGTGGCGTCGCTTACCGGCGTGCCGGTGTCCGAACTCACGGCCGAGGACCGCGAGAAGCTCCTGCGTCTCGAGGACCGTCTGAAGGAGCGCGTGGTCGGTCAGGACGAGGCGGTCAGCGCCGTCGCGAAGGCGGTCCGGCTCTCACGCGCCGGTCTCACCGAAGGCGGTAAGCCGACCGCGAGCTTCCTCTTTCTCGGACCGACTGGCGTGGGCAAGACCGAACTCGCCAAAGCGCTCGCCGCATCGGTGTTCGGCGACGAGAATGCGCTGGTGCGCATTGACATGAGCGAGTACTCGGAGCGGCATACCGTGGCGCGGCTGGTGGGCGCGCCTCCAGGTTATGTCGGCTATGACGAAGGCGGCCAGTTGACCGAGCGGGTGCGCCGCCGCCCGTATTGCGTGGTGCTGCTCGACGAGATCGAGAAGGCGCATTCTGACGTGCACAACATGCTGCTGCAACTCTTCGACGAAGGCCGTCTCACCGACGGCAAGGGACGTCTCGTCGATTTCACGAATACGATCATCATCGCGACGAGCAACATTGGTTCGCAGATGATCCAGGACAACATGCGCTCCGACAAGAAGCAGCTCGACTACCCCGAGCTGCGCGACCGCCTGATGGAAGTATTGCGGCATCATTTCAGGCCCGAGTTCCTGAACCGGGTGGATGAAGTAGTCGTGTTCCGTGCGCTCGGCAAGGAGCAGATCCGCAGGATTGTCGATCTGCAACTCGCGCGCGTGCAGCGCACCGCGGCCGGGCAAAACATTGAGTTGTCGTTCGAGGATTCGCTGCGCGAACATCTCGCGGAGATCGGCTATGACCCGGAGTTCGGCGCACGGATGCTCAAGCGCAAGATCCGGGCGGAAGTGGAATCGCAACTAGCCGATGCGCTGCTGCGCGGCGACGTGCGTGACGGTGACAAGGTCACCATGACCTACGACCCGGGTACGCGCTCTGTGCGTGTGCAGAAGGGAGCAACGCCCACAGAAGCGCCCCGCGAGGCGCCGACGCAAGAACCGGCGCATACGTGACGCTGGCACGCATCAAGACGACGCCGCCCGCACGTGCAGGCGGCGTGCCGTCACAATCGTCACAATCCGATTTCACCTACGACGATCTCATCGCGATAGCACCAGATCCACGTCTCGCCCGGTTCGATTGATCGCACCAGAGGATGGCCGGTCGCGTGAGAATGCTTGCTTGCATGCCGGTTGGGCGACGAATCGCAGCAGCCGACGTGCCCGCACGAAAGACAAAGCCTCAAATGTAGCCAGGGTTGGCCAAGCTTCACGCAGTCCTCGCAATAGTTGATGTGCGTGTGGAGAATGCGGGCCTCGCCCAGGTGCGTGCAACCACGGGTCATGATCGTACTCCTCGGATAGCTGCACGCATCAAGGCAGCGCTTACCAGTGCCTACCTTCACGCGCCATTCAGATAGCGATGCACCAGCGCGACAGCCATTGCACCCTCGCCGACTGCCGACGCCACACGCTTGATCGAACCGTGACGCACGTCGCCCGCTGCGAATACGCCGGGCACGCAGGTCTCCAGATGCAACGGCGCGCGTTGGAGCGGCGATGCGAGGTCCGACCGATATTCCTGCAGGTCGGGACCTGTCACGAGATAGCCGCCCTCATCGCGGACAATGCCGACCTCCTGCGCCCATTCGGTCTGCGGCACGCCGCCAATGCAGACGAATAGCCAACTCGTCTTGACCTTGCGTTGCCGGCCGCTGTGAACATCGGTCAGCGTGATTTCCTGCAACACATCACTGCCTGCGAGCGCGGTGACTTCGGTGCACGGGCACATTTCAATGTTCGGCGCCGACGTGATGCGATCCACCAGGTATTGGGACAACGTGTTCTTAAGCGATGGGTCACGCACGAGCAAATAAACGCGGTTGGCGGACTGCGAAAAATGCATGGCGGCCTGTCCCGCCGAGTTGCCGCCGCCCACCACATAGACGTCTTCGCCATGGATCAGCGCAGCCTCACTCGCGCCGGCGCCGTAATAAAGGCCCGCGCCGACAAAGCGCTCTTCACCTTCCAGGCCTAGCGTGCGATATGCGACGCCCGTCGCACAGATCGACGTGCGCGCCGTGATACGTGTGCCGTCCTCCAGATACACGATGCCGTTGCCGGGTGGAAATTCCGCGCGCACGCCGGCGCGCGCCAGCAGGATCTCAGCGCCGAACTTGATGGCCTGGACGCGCGCCCGTTCTGCCAGCTCCGCGCCGCTCGTGCCTTCCGGGAAGCCCAGATAGTTCTCGATTTTCGAACTGCTGCCTGCCTGGCCGCCCAGTGCCCAACGCTCCACCAGTACGGTATGCAGCCCTTCCGATGCGCCGTACACCGCCGCGCTCAATCCCGCCGGTCCGGCGCCGTAAATCGCCAGATCGTAGGCCTCGCGGGATGGACTCGCGAACCAGCCGAGCTTCTCGGTAATTTGCCGGATGGTGGGACATTCGAACCGCGTGCCGTCATGGAAGACGCAGACCGGCAAGCGTGAATCAGAAAGATGCTGTACGTGCGCCAGTTCCTTCGCTTCTTTATCGCTGCCCAGTTCGATCCATTCAAACGGTATGTCGCTGCGATGCAGGAAGTCGCGTATCACGTATCCGTTAGCGCTGCCCATGCGTCCATAGATCCTGACGACAGACATGGCATCCACCTTTGAAGACGTTCAGGAGTGTGTTTGGTTTCACGCACGTCACTGGCAGGCAGGCGCCGGGAAACGACGTAACGACGTAACGACGTAACGGCGTAGCGACAGTTAGCCGTATCCGTGCATCGTAAATCCATCGCAGGGCGGTGTCTTTCGCGATCCTGCGGGTTTTTTCCGGTTTCCGCTGATCGTTCAATCACATCCGGTCGTGCGATTCTTTCAGCGCGTGATCGACAAAACGCGTGCCCCATTCGATGCCATCGCGCACTGCCTCCTCCTGCGTCAGCCATTCCGGCTGAACCGTCTCCGGGCGGAATTCGGCCACGGTGCTATCGACATGACGCACACTCACTTTCGCCTGCCACGCGTTGTACGCGTTCTGCTCCGGCTGCACTACGATCTCGTAGCCTCGATGTTCAAACACGTGCGTTTGCATGAGCCGCTCCGGTTTCGCACCCAGGCGTCAATCTGGAAGCACGAACTCAGTACGCATGTCTTCGATCACCTTCTGGACATGATGGACGTAATCTGCGCCGGGCTCATTGAGCGGCACGATATTCCAGTTGCGGCCGGATGCGTCCGGCGGATGACGCTCTGGTAATGGTATGCGTACGCGCGAAACTCCGGGCGCGTCAGCGGCAATGTTAGCCATGCGCCTCTGCAGTTCGTCGCGAATCTGCTCAGCGGTTTGAACGGTCTTCGGCATCGTTGTGCCTCGATTGGTCGCACGTCCGGATCATCACTGAATGGCGCATATTCCTCTTGCGTGAGCATGAGCATGCGCCGGCAATGCTTCAAGTCTAGTCGCTAATCCGGATAATCACCGGCAAATGCAATGAAATTCCAGGCGGCGTTCGCTTCAGGCAGCGTGATGTTCTAACCCTGGAACTCAAGAATGTAGAGCCCCCCGTTGTAGTCGGTCGAATACACCAGCCCTTCGGCATCGACGAATACATCGGAAGACTGGATCACGTTAGGCCGGTTTGGACGATGATCCATCAGTTGTGCCGGTTGCGGTGGCACGAACGCCCCGACTTCGACTGGCCGGTACGGATCGCTTATGTCGAATACTCGTACTCCCGCGTTCTGATAAGTCGCAAAGATCAGCCGCGAACTGACAAAACTGCTCGGCCGGTTCTCATGCAGGTTATGCGGGCCGAAGTGCCCTGGTTTCTGCCGGTACCCGATCTCGCTGGGCGATGGAAAAGTCGAGATGCTGACCGGATTCGACTGCTCGCGGACATCGAATAGCCAGATGAATTTCTCGCCGTCCTCCTGATGATCGAGCACCGCCTCGTCGAGCACGACCAGCAGATCACGCTCGGGCAAGGGCAGGCAGTTGTGGGTACCGCCGCCGAAGGGCGGCGACCAGTTGCGGTGTGTGATCAGCTTCGGCGCGCTGCGCTCGGCGACGTCGAGCACGACAAGTCCGGCATCCCGCCATGCGCAGTAAGCGGTATCGCCATGAACGATCGGATGATGCAAGCCGTAACGCCGAGTCGCCGGCCATGATGGCGTTTCATCGGCGGCAACATGCATGCCGGGGAGCCAGAACCGCCCCGCTTCGCGCGGATGGCTCGGGTCGGACATATCGATTGTGATGAAGATGTAATCCGAAAAACCGTCAAGCAGCGCCGATGCGTACGCCCAGCGTCCGCCCGTGTACCAGACGCGGTGGATGCCCCCGCCTTCGACCGGCATAAAGCCAATTTCACGCGGCGTATCCCCCTTCGAAATGTCATACACAGCCAGGCCCGCGCGCCAGTTTCGATTGCCGGTCGAGCGTTGCGCGGTGCCGACCTTCTTGCCGAGTGCGCCCTCGTAGTACGCACGTTCATCCTGAAACTCCGCGGCCGCAAACATGTCCTTGGCGTTGATGACGAGCAGCAGGTCGTCATGCGTCTGCAAGTGAATGTTCCATGTGTTCGGTGGCGCCGGCACGTAAGCGACCGTGGCGGGACGGCGCGGATCACGCACATCCACGACACTGAAACCCTTCGAGAACATATGGCCAATGTAGGCGTAACCGCGATGCACCATCAGTTGCACACCGTCGGCACGACCTCCTTGGTCGCTGTGACCAATCAGGCGCATGTTTCGCGAAAAATCAGGAGTGGGTAATTGAATGTCAGTCATGATGAGACCTGGGTCCGGGAAATCCGACGTGTTCGGCCCCCGCGCCGGTGCATGAACCGGATAGCGGGAATGGTGTTTAATACGGAATCCAAATTATGTGATTGGCGTCATCGAAAACAAGATGACGCCGTCGGTTATTTAACGCCCCAAATGTGTCGATACACATCGCGATAATGATTGTCCGGGTCATAGCGGTTCATCCTCCCGCCGTCGTAGGGAATATCGGTTGCCGTCACCAGGTGCACCGGCGCCGTGTAGCCGCTCACCGGCGTACCGGCAAACGCGCGGTTCAGCTCGTCCACCGCCTGCCAGCCGTGCAGCGACACCGGCTCGGCAACGGTGGCCGCCTGATATTCACCATTGCGAATGCGCTGGAACGCCGACTCGCTGCCATTGCCCGCCGAGACCCCGAGCAGCGGCCCGGTACCTTTGTAGCCGGCTTGCTGCAACGCGGGCGACATGAAATCGAACGGCAGGTCGTTGATGGTCAGCGCCCACGTCCACTTCGCGCCGTAGCGCTGCAACATGGTGGAGGTGAGTTGCGGAATGCGCGTCGCGGTATCGGACAGCGGCGTGTCCTCTATCTTCAGCAACTGGCAACCCGTGCACTTCCTGACGAGATCCGCCATCGCGTTCGACTTGGCCGTTGCGATCTCGTAGGTCGAGTCCGTGAAGATAACCACACCCGCCTTGCCGTTCGACTGCGCGATCACGTACATGACGGAGGCCTTCGCCACGTCGAGCGGATCCGTCGCGAGGTTGGTGACGAACCCATCCTTCAGGGCGGGTCCGGGCTTGGGCAACGAATGCCAGCCCACCACCTTGATACCGCGCGCAACGGCCTGGTGGATCAGCGAAGCCTGCTCCCTCGCGTCAACGCTGCCAAGCACGATACCGTCGGGCTTGAGCGCAATGGCCTGATTCATCGCGGCGGAACGTCCCGAGATCGAACCCTGGCCATCGATCAAACGAAAGTTCCAGCCGATCGCACTCGTCGCTTCCTTGACGCCTTCCGCCACCCCGCGTGGTCCGCTGTCGCGTTGATCCGCCGATACGAACACGATCGTTTTTCCATGCTGCGCGGCAGGTCCGGTAGTCGGTCCGCTCCACGCCTGACCCGACTTCGTCGCCTGCGCCGTATAGGCCTTCGCTTCGGCCAGGAACGTGTCATCTGCGCGTGCGTTCAATGCGGACGATGCGGCCAGCGCGGCACAAAAGGTGATGATAAGACGCTGCTTCATGGTGTCTCCTGTTAGTTTTATCAGTGCGGTACGTGTGGTTACTCGCTGCGCCCGGTACCCGGCAGCGTGTGCGCCGATCCATCGGTTTCGCCCGGCACAGGGGTCTGAATGGACTTGCGCGGGCTGCGGCGCCGCCGCTGGGTGTACCCGGCAATGCCGATAGCAACCAGCAACGTCGCGCCGTTGAAAAGCGGTTCGATGTAGAAGTCGCCGCCAAGCTGCTGGATCCCCGCTATGCCGACCGCCAGGATGGACACACCGACTACCGTGCCCCACACATTGACCCGCCCGGGCTTGATCGTGGTCGAGCCGAGGAACGCGCCAACCAGCGCGGGCAGCAAGTAGTCAAGTCCGACGCTCGCCTGGCCGATGCGCAGCTTGGCCGCGAGCACGATCCCCGCGAAGGCCGTCAGCACGCCCGAGCTGACAAAGGCAAGAATCACGTAGCGACGGGCCGGAATACCGTTGAGTGCGGCAGCACGCGGGTTCGCGCCGATTGCGTAGAGGTAGCGGCCGATCGGCAGATAGTCCGCCGCGATCCATAACGCGACCGCGATCACCACCACATACGTTGCAGCGATCGGCAGTCCGAACAATGACGTGGTAAAGATTGACGTGAAAGCGTCGGGCAAGGTACCAATGACCTGACGTCCGCCGGTATGCCACATCGCAATGGCGTAAAGCACGGTGCCTGTTCCCAGCGTGGCAATGAATGAATCGATTTGCGCGACTTCGACCAGCAGCCCGTTGAGCAGGCCCAGCAGCGCGCCAAGTGCAAGAACAATGACCACCGCGACCCGCCAGTCAATCCCGTAGGACGTCTGCAAGCTGATGGCGAGGATGTGCCAAAGCACAATCCCGTAGCCGACTGTCAGGTCGATGCGGCCGGTTGCCATCGGGATCATCGCGGCGAGTGCGAGGATCGCGATGATCGACTTGTCGCCGACGATTGAACGTACATTCAGCAAGGTGGGAAACGTGTCAGGCAGGATCAGCGAGAACAGCACGATCAGTGCGAGCGTGAGGACCGGCAAGCCGAACACAGGCAACAGACGCACGAATCGGGAGATCGGCGAGAGGCCGGCGAGTTCACGGCGCGTGGGTTCGAGCGCGTTGGATTTGAGCGATTGCATAGGGGTGCCTCAGGCAGTAAGTGGAACAACATCGGCTGGGCTCACGCCATAATCCAGCGACGCGCAATGCAGCAACTCCGACACGCTGAGCTGGTCGACGGGCAACTCGCGAGCAATCGTGCCTGTCCGGAACACCAGTGCGCGATGGCAGATCTGGGCGGTCTCCTCGAAGTCCGACGAGATCAGCACTACCGCCATGCCGGTGCGCACCGCTTCCCCAAGCAGCCGATAAATCTCGGCCTTCGCGCCAATATCGACGCCTGCGGTGGGGTCTTCGAGAATCAGCACATGCGCGCCAATCCGCAGCCAGCGTGCAATCACGACCTTCTGCTGATTGCCGCCCGAGAGCGTTTCGATCAACGCCGCCGGATCGTTCGGGCGCAACGCAACACGTCGTCCCAGCGCCAGCGCTTCGACGGTTTCGCTGGCCGCCGAGCGCATATGCAGCCCCTTGCGGCCGCTCGCGCGAGGGTTGAGAAAGAGGTTTTCGCGGACGCTGAGGCCAGGTCCTATCGACTCGCCGTAACGGTCGCCGGCGACCAGGCACAAGCCGTTCGCCACAGCTGCTCCGGGCGATGACAGGTCCACTTGCTCGCCGTTGAGCAGCACGGTGCCGGAGAGGATCGGCTCCGCGCCGAACAGCGCCTTGCCAAGCGAATCGTGGCCCGCGCCGCGCAAGCCGACCAGTCCGAGGATCTCGCCGCGGCGGACATCGAAGTTAAGCGGACCCGCTTCTTCGGTATGCAACCTGCGCACCGACAACGCGATGGGCGCAGCAACCGGCGCGGGCGGCCGCACGAATACCGAGTCAGGTTCACGTCCGACAATATGGCGAATCAGTTCAGCGGGCGCGGTGTCTGCCGTGTTCTGCTGCGCGACGCGCCGGCCATCGCGCAGCACCACAATGCGATCGGACAGCGCAAACACCTCGTCCAGCCGGTGCGATACATAGATCATCGCAACGCCTTGCTCGCGCAGACCCAGCAACACCCGATGCAGGCGCTGCACTTCGCTTTCGGGCAGGCTTGCCGTGGGTTCATCGAGCACCAGCAGATCAGCGCGGCTCGACAAGCCACGCGCTATGGCCACCAGTGACTTCTCCGCGCGCGACAGCGTGAAGACGCGCTGTTCAGGATCGATGTCTCCGCCCACCAGCGACAGCGCCGCTTCAGCAGACGCGCGCACTGCGCCCCACGAGATCAGGCCGCGCCGCTTCGCATAGGTGGTCGCGAGCGCAATGTTCTCGGCAACCGTCATCCAGTCGACGAGCCCCAGATCCTGGTGCACGAACGCGACACGGCCGCGCATGGCGCGCGCATCCGTCGGCGCGCCGCGAAACAGCAGCGTGCCGCTCGACGGTGCGTGAACACCGGCCAATATCTTGATGAGCGTGGATTTGCCGGCGCCGTTCTCGCCAAGCAACGCGACGATTTCGCCGGCGGCGACGTCGAAGCTGACGTCCTCGAGCGCGCTCACGCCGTTGAAGCGCTTGCCGACACCGCGAACTTCGAGCACCGGGATACGCGGTGCTGCACGTGGCTCGGCCGCGTGTTGCATCGTTGCAGACATGTCTCACTCCATCATTAGCCCGTTGGCCGAATTTAGTGTTTGTCACACAGTTTTTTTGTTTTTACTATTATTGGACGAGGCATTCGCGGCCGCCCATCGAAAACCGGCCAGCTCAACATCGAAAATCGGCCAGCGCGGAAACGACGTAAAAGCCGGAAGAACGGAGCGAGACACCATGAAAGAGAGCGACGAATTGATCGACTGGACCCTGCCGGAGGACGATCCTGTCAACCCGTTTCGATGCGGCGATCCGCTGCCGGAATGTGTCGAACGCGTGGAACCGGGCAAGGCGGTGATCGGCTCGCGCGGCGATCCGAAGAACAAGATTTTGTATGTCGAGCAGGGGCGCCTGAAACTTGAAGGGCCGCACGGTGAGTGGTTGCTGCTGCCCGCGCATATGGTTTTTATTCCACATAGCCGGCCATACCGGCTTTACACCAGTGCCGATGCCGTAGTGGTGGTGACCCACGTTGGCGCGCAACATACGGTGTGGCAGCATGAAGGCTGCTGGGCAGCACCGGTCAGCGGGCTGGCGCGCGAGATGTTCGGTTATGCGCTGCGCTGGGGCCGTGAACGCGCCGCCGATGACACCATCGCCAACGCCTATTTCCAGGCGCTCGGCCTCTTATGCAAGGACTGGTTCGAGTGCTCGCGCATGATGTGGATTCCGTTTGGCGAGTCGCCGGCGCTTAAGCGTGCCATCGCTTATACGCGTACGCGGCTGGACTCGGCGACGATCGAACTGGCGGCGCAAGCGGCCGGCACGTCGGTGCGCACGCTACGTCGATACTTCCAGGACGAGCTGGGAATGAGCTGGCGCCGCTTCTTGCAAGAGTTGCGCATGGCGCGCGCGATAGAACTGATGACGCGCAAACGTCTGTCCGTCACACAAACGGCGCTGGAAGTGGGCTTCAATAGCGTGGCCGCTTTTACACTGGCCTTTTCTTCGTTCACAGGGAAGACCCCAAGCTCGTACACACGCGACTTCCTGAACGAAACGTTCATTCCGAACAACGCGATGGGCAGCCGTATCGAGAGCGAGGTTTAGCGTCAGGGTTCAGCGCTTCTCCCAGCGCTTCTGCCAACGTTAAGCCTCTCGCAAACGCTGCCCCGGAACCGATCTCTCGCAACGCCCAAACAAGACCTCCACGCTGTTGAGATACGGGGCCGGTCACAGGACGCGTGGGCGGCGCCGGGAGAAGTCGCGGCGCACACATCCGGGGGCACGGTACGCACACCGAGCGATCCGTTCGCGCGACGCATTGCACCTGGCGTCGACTCCTGATTAGCTTTCCCCGCGAGTTCGCAGGGTCTCCGGGCGGGTATAATTCAACAGTCCGAATCGCGCGAGCCAGCAGGCTAAAGCGGGGTTCAACCGCCTGCCTCGCCCTCATTCACTGGCTCGTGCCCGAGCCAAACTCAGTAACAGCAACGGAATAGCCTATGCCCATCAAGGCAATCGAACCCCAACGACTTTACCGGCAGATCAGCGATCAATTACGCGCGCTCATCATGAACGGGGAATTCGCAGTGGGGACTCGCCTGCCGGCGGAACGGGATCTAGCAGTACAGCTCGGCGTCAGCCGGCCTTCGTTGCGAGAAGCCTTGATTGCGCTGGAAGTGGAAGGTCTGATCGAGGTACGCGTCAGCTCAGGCATTTACGTACGGGCACTGCGTCAGCCTCGCAACAATGATGTTCTCGACCTGTCGAGCGAAGAAGGTCCGCTCGAGCTCATTCGCGCCCGCAAGATGGTGGAAGGTGAAGTCGCGGCGACCGTCAGACTAACTTTTGCCAAAAAAAACGATGATGCGATTTCGGACCAACCTCTGAAGGCGGATCCGGAATCGCAGCATCCGGTTCAATCTGTCGGGGGCAACTCGATTCCCAGCCGCTTGGCCGCGGCTCGCAAATGCTTTTCTGCCGCTGCGGCTGCGGCGCGATGGTCACGACGCGAAATCGCGTCGTACAGCTCGCCGTGTTCTTGCTGCGCGTCGGTCGAGCCGCCCGCGTGATACGCCGAGTTTTCCCACGCTTTCCGACGTGTCGCTGCAAGCTGGCCGCGCAGGAAATCGTGGAATGCAACGAAGTAATCGTTCTTCGTTGCAGCAGCGATCGCACGATGAAACGCCACGTCGGCAGCAGCAGCCGAGTCGAAATCGTTGCGCTTTTTCTGCATCTCACGGATCGCGTCGCTCATGCGCTTGAGATCGCTCGGCGAGCGGCGCTGAGCCGCGCTCGTGGCCGCCTGTGTCTCGATCCACAACCGCATCTCGAACAGTTGAGCAAGGTCGGGCTTGCGTCCGGCCTCGCTCGGCAAACGAAACACCGTGCCTGCCGGTGTCTGCGAGATATACGAACCCGCACCGCGCCGCGCCACCAGCACACCGTCTGACTTCAACTGCGCCACTGCCTCGCGGATCACCGAGCGGCTCACGTTGAGACGCTCCGCCAGTTGATGCTCCGTCGGCAAGCGTGCCTCTGCGGCCAGACGTCCCGATTCGATCTCCGCGCGAATGGCGTCGACGACACGTTTGACCAGCGAATCGGGGCGTTCCAGCTCGAGCATGGGCTCATCTCTTTATCAGGTTGTCGGACAATACGGATGACGGCGCGCACTGTCAAGTTCTTATTCATTCGACTTGGCAATAAAAAACCCGCAGAGCCAATAGCTTTGCGGGTTTCGGATACTACTCTGTGCTTCTTCAGACTGCTTTGGACGATACCAACGAGACGGTTTGGTGGGTGATGACGGGCTCGAACCGCCGACCTACGCCTTGTAAGGGCGCCGCTCTACCAACTGAGCTAATCACCCGTTTCGCGATCTTATGCAATCTGCTTGGATGATCTTTTGGAGCGATCCTCACACTCGCTCGTTACGCAACTGAGTATGTGACCTGCTCCGCCAGACCCGAACTGTTCAAACCGGTCCGTATCCAGCGAGCCCGCTAGTTTAGCGCATCTTTTAGCGCTTTGCCAGGGCGAAATTTCGGAACCTTCGCAGCAGCAATCTTGATCTCATCGCCGGTACGGGGATTACGGCCAATGCGTGCGGTCCGCTTGCCCACAGCAAAGGTACCGAAGCCGACAAGCGTCACTGAGCCGCCCTTCTTCAGTGTCGTCTTGACCCCGCCGATCACGGCTTCGAGTGCACGGCCGGCCGCCGCTTTAGAGATATCAGCTTGCTGCGCAATATGGTCGATCAGGTCCGTCTTGTTCATTGTGATCCCCCGAATAATGGTTTGTGGTTGGGCGATGCTGCAAAGAGTTGGCTCACGACAAGCTGCTGGAGCACCGGCCCGGAAGCCCCAAGTGCGGCGGTCATTAGAAGTAGCCGAAAGACCGGTGTCAACCGGGATTGAGCCTGATCAGCGCGCCTTTGCCTGACCGTTGACGCGCAAACACGCTGGAAACGTGCGTTAGAAACGGCAGTAAAAAGCGCTGATTAAAGCCCAAATAAAAACCCGCGTGGTCAGTTCGTACTGACCACGCGGGTTTTGCTATGCACGACTTTGGCTCGACTCCGGCACAACCTTTTCAGGCCGCGCCGCGACGGGCGCCGGGCGCCGGGCGTTGCTTAGCTTAATGCTTCACGAACTCACCAGCGGCTGGCGTGTCCTTCTTATCCGCGACAGCGGGCGTCGCCGGCTTGGCTTCTTCTTCCGGCAAAGCTGCAGGAACACGTTCGAGCGCAAGCTCGAGCACCTTGTCGATCCAGCGAACCGGAACGATTTCGATCGAGTTCTTCACGTTGTCAGGAATCTCAGCCAGATCCTTCGTGTTCTCTTCCGGGATCAGGACGAGCTTGATGCCGCCGCGATGTGCCGCCAGCAACTTCTCCTTCAATCCGCCGATAGGCAACACTTCGCCGCGCAACGTGATTTCGCCAGTCATTGCAACGTCTGCACGAACCGGAATACCGGTCAGCACGGATACCAGCGCCGTCGTCATGGCGATACCGGCAGACGGACCGTCCTTCGGCGTCGCGCCTTCGGGCACGTGGATGTGGATGTCCTTCTTCTCGAACGCCTCATCCGACACGCCCAGACGACGCGAACGCGAACGCACCACTGAACGCGCTGCCTCGACCGACTCCTTCATCACGTCGCCGAGCGAACCCGTGCGGATGATGTTGCCCTTACCCGGCATCACAGCAGCTTCGATGGTCAGCAAGTCGCCGCCCACTTCCGTCCACGCGAGACCCGTCACCTGACCGACCTGGTTCTCCTTCGCGGCCAGACCAAAGTCGGTCTTGCGCACGCCGAGGAACGTGTCGATATTGCTGCCGTCGATCCGAACCGCGCCTTCCGCCTTTTTCAGCAGAAGCATCTTCACGACCTTGCGGCAGATCTTCGACATTTCACGCTCAAGCGAACGAACGCCGGCTTCACGCGTGTAATAACGAATGATGTCGCGGATCGCTTCTTCGGTCAGATCCATTTCGCCAGCCTTGAGGCCGTTGTTGCGGATCTGCTTGGGCAACAAATACTTCTGCGCGATGTTGACCTTCTCGTCCTCGGTGTAACCCGAGAGGCGAATCACTTCCATCCGGTCGAGCAACGGCGGAGGAATGTTCAGCGAGTTCGACGTCGCCACGAACATCACGTCCGACAAGTCGAAATCCACTTCAATGTAGTGATCGGCGAAGGTATGGTTCTGTTCCGGATCGAGCACTTCAAGCAAAGCAGACGCCGGGTCGCCGCGGAAATCCATGCCCATCTTGTCGACTTCGTCGAGCAGGAAAAGCGGATTGCGCACACCGATCTTCGACAGGCTCTGCAAGATCTTGCCGGGCATCGAACCTATATACGTGCGACGGTGACCGCGAATCTCGGACTCGTCATGCACACCGCCAAGCGCCATGCGTACGAACTTGCGGTTCGTTGCGCGTGCGATCGACTGGCCCAGCGAGGTCTTGCCGACCCCCGGAGGCCCGACGAGGCACAGGATAGGCGCCTTGACCTTTTCAACCCGTTGTTGGACCGCAAGATACTCGAGGATCCGTTCCTTGACCTTCTCGAGGCCAAAGTGATCTTCGTCGAGCACGCGTTCCGCATTCGAGAGGTCATTGTTGACCTTGCTCTTCTTGCGCCACGGCAAGCCGATCAGCGTGTCGATGTAATTGCGCACAACAGTGGCTTCAGCCGACATAGGCGACATCAGCTTGAGCTTCTTCAACTCCGCGTCGGCCTTCTTCTTGGCTTCCTTGGGCATGCGTGCGTTCGTGATGCGCTTCTCGAGTTCTTCGAGATCCGCACCTTCCTCGCCTTCGCCCAGTTCCTTCTGGATCGCCTTGACCTGTTCGTTCAGGTAATACTCGCGCTGGCTCTTTTCCATCTGACGCTTCACGCGTCCACGGATACGCTTTTCGACCTGAAGAATGTCAATTTCGGCTTCGAGTTGCGCAAGCAGATGCTCAAGGCGTTCCACAACCGGGAACATCTCGAGAATGTGCTGCTTCTGGTCGAGCTTCAACGGCAAATGCGCCGCGATGGTGTCGGCCAGACGACCCGCTTCGTCAATACCCGACAGCGACGTCAGGATCTCAGGAGGGATCTTCTTGTTGAGTTTCACGTACTGATCGAATTGCGACACAATCGCGCGGCGCAGCGCTTCGGTTTCAGCGCTGTCGGCGTGGTCGGGTTCGACCGGCATCACGTCGCAGGAAAACTGAGTTTCCTGTTCTTCGATCGTGAGCGTCTTGGCACGTTGCAAGCCCTCGACCAGCACCTTCACGGTACCGTCCGGCAGCTTCAGCATTTGCAGGATGTTTGCGATACATCCCACTTCGTACATGTCTTTTTCGGTCGGCTCGTCTTTCGCAGCGGTCTTCTGGGCGACAAGCATGATGTGCTTGCCACCTTCCATCGCGGCTTCGAGTGCCTTGATCGATTTGGGTCGTCCGACAAAAAGCGGAATTACCATGTGCGGGAAAACGACTACGTCACGCAGCGGAAGCAGCGGGAGAGTAATACGTTCCTGCGGGAGGAGTTGGGTTCCTGACATTTTCATTTCCCCAGTAGTGGAATCAGTTCAGTCGTAAATAAGGCCGTCAAAATGGATTGCAAGCCTTAAGCGTGTGGGAAAAGATCAATGAATCGAAAAAATTCGCCTCAGTAACGTGTCAGTAACGTCCACAAGATATCCGAAAAATAAACGAAAAGCCGTTCACGTTGCCATGAACGGCTTTTCGCCGACACACAGCCCAACTCAGTTAGAACCTGCTACCTTCGGCGTGTCTTCGTAGATCAAGAGCGGCTTGCCGTCGCCATCAATTGTATTGTCATCTACGATAACCTTGCTCACACCCTTCATTGCCGGCAGTTCGTACATCACATCCAGCAGCGCTTGTTCCAAGATGGACCGCAGACCGCGCGCACCCGTCTTGCGACGGATTGCCTTCAACGCAATGGCCTTCAAGGCGCCCGGACGAATCTCCAGGTCCACACGTTCCATGTTGAACAGCTTGTGATACTGCTTCACCAGCGCATTCTTCGGCTCGGTCAGGATCTTGATCAGCGCGTCTTCATCGAGCTTGCCGAGCGTCGCCACCACGGGCAGACGGCCGATCAGCTCAGGAATCAGACCAAACTTGATCAAGTCCTCCGGTTCCACTTCACGCAGCACTTCACCCGCGTCACGATCCTTCTTGCTCTTCACGCTCGCGCCAAAACCGATGCCGGTCTTTTCCGTACGATCGATGATGACCTTTTCAAGGCCGTCGAACGCGCCGCCGCAGATGAAGAGAATATTGGTGGTGTCGACCTGGATGAAGTCCTGGTTCGGGTGCTTGCGGCCACCCTGTGGCGGAACCGAAGCCATGGTGCCTTCGACCAGCTTCAACAGCGCTTGCTGAACACCCTCGCCCGACACGTCGCGCGTAATGGACGGGTTATCCGACTTACGGCTGATCTTGTCGATTTCATCGATGTAAACAATGCCGCGCTGAGCCTTGTCGACTTCGTAATTACAATTCTGCAGCAGCTTCTGAATAATGTTTTCAACGTCTTCGCCAACATAACCGGCTTCCGTGAGCGTGGTTGCGTCTGCAATCACGAACGGGACGTTCAACATGCGCGCAAGCGTCTGCGCGAGCAAGGTCTTGCCCGAACCCGTGGGTCCGATCAGCAGGATGTTGCTCTTCGACAACTCAATGTCGTCTTTCTTCTCGAGATGCTTAAGACGTTTGTAGTGGTTGTACACGGCCACTGCAAGAATCCGCTTCGCGCGCTCCTGACCGATCACGTACTGGTTCAGGATCTCGCTGATCTCTTGCGGGCTCGGCAGATCCGACTTCGTCAGGCCAGCCTCTTCCGCCGCGCCGGCAGCTTCGTCGCGGATAATTTCATTGCACAAGTCGATGCATTCATCGCAGATGAACACAGAAGGACCTGCAATCAACTTCTTGACCTCGTGCTGGCTCTTGCCGCAGAACGAGCAATACAACAGCTTTTCGCTGTTAGAACCTTTTTTGTCCGCCATGGATGTGCGAGCCTCCGGACACTCGATTACATAATACGCCGCTCAATTTACCTACGCAGAAATGGCCTCTGCGTAAGCTGAAAGCGCGTGTGGCGTGTGCTTTGACGCCGTTTTCCGCGTTGGCTCCAGCCTTGACGCGCGGCTTCGGTTGCCGCGCCCGCCGTTGGCGGTCTGGCCCGAAATCGCAACGTCCGCATGGACAAGAACGGAACAGCCGGCCCGTCAGTTTCCAACCCGTTCCCACCGACCGGCTCGACGCCCGGTTAAGGGCGCCTATGGACGCCGCTCAGGGACGTTTGTGAAGAACCTGATCGACGATACCGTACGCCTGCGCGTCATCGCCGGACATGAAATTGTCGCGGTCGGTGTCGCGTGCAAGACGTTCCACCGGCTGACCCGTATGGTGCGAGAGCAACTGGTTCAGACGTTCCTTCAGGTACAGAATTTCGCGTGCCTGAATTTCGATATCCGATGCCTGACCACGCGCGCCGCCGAGCGGCTGGTGAATCATCACGCGCGAGTTGGGCAGCGCAACCCGCTTGCCCTTGGCGCCCGCTGCCAGCAGGAAAGCGCCCATGCTCGCGGCCAGTCCCATGCACAACGTAGCAACGTCCGGCTTCACGAACTGCATCGTGTCGTAAATGGCCATGCCAGCCGATACCGAGCCACCCGGGCTGTTGATGTACAGGCTGATGTCCTTGTCGGGGTTTTCGCTTTCGAGGAACAGCAACTGCGCGACCACAAGGTTGGCCGACTGGTCGTTCACTTCGCCGACCAGGAACACCAGTCGCTCTTTGAGCAGGCGCGAATAGATGTCATAGGCACGTTCGCCGCGGCCGCTCGTTTCCACCACCATGGGCACCAGACCGAGCGCCTTGGTTTCGAAATCATGCGGCGCGTTCGACGCGAGCGTGTCCAGTAATTGAGCGCGAAAGGTCATGCAATTTCCTTGTTCGGAATAGGGATACTGAACGACAAAGGAACATCCGAAAAACGGCACAACTGGGCAACAAGACCGCCAACCGAAATGCAAAAAAGGCGTGCCGGCCCGTCACCTCGACGGCCCTGCACGCCTTGTCGACGCTGCTTACGCTTGCGCCGTCGCGCTGGCCAATTCTTCGAAGCTTACTTCCTTGTCGCTCACTCGGGCCTTGCCGAGCACGAAGTCCACGACGTTGCTCTCCACAACATACGCTTCCATTTCGGCGAGGCGCTGCTGATTCGAATAATACCAGCGGACGACTTCCTTCGGGTCCTCGTAGCTTTTCGCGAATTCGTCGACTTCCGCGCGGATCTGTTCCGGCTTCGCCTGCAGGTCGTTGTTCTTGACCAGCTCAGCCAGAACCAGGCCCAGCTTGACGCGGCGTTCAGCTTGTTCCGCGAACATTTCTGCGGGGATGGGAGCGTCCGCTGCGTTCGGCACGCCGCGCTGTTGCAGATCCTGACGTGCCATTTCAACCAGACGTTGCTGATCCTGCTCGATCAGCGCCTTCGGCACGTCGAGTTCGGAAATCTTCAGCAGCGCGTCCATGACCTGGTTCTTCACGATCTGCTGCGTGCGGCGCTTGGCTTCACGTTCCAGATTGTCTTTAATCTCGCCGCGCATCTTCGTCGTGTCGCCGTCTTCCACACCCAGCGATTTCGCGAAGTCGGTATCGATTTCCGGCAGGTGCGCCCATTCGATCTTCTTCATCGTGATGGTGAACTGAGCCGTTTTGCCGGCCACGTCCTTGCCGTGGTAGTCGTCGGGAAACTTGAGGTCGAATTCCTTCGACTCGCCGACCTTCAGGCCGAGCGCCGCTGTTTCGAATTCCGGCAACATGCGGCCTTCACCCAGCACGAACGTGAAGTCTTCAGCGCTGCCGCCTTCGAACAGCACGCTGTCGAGCTTGCCGACGAAGTCCATGGTGACGCGGTCACCGTCTTTAGCTGCCGTATCCGCGCCGCCGTCACCGTGCTCGCCGCCTTCGCCGCGTGCGTGGTAATGCACGCGCTGCTTGCGCAGGATTTCCAGCGTGCGGTCGATTTCGGCTTCCGAGATGGTCGTGACCGTGCGTTCGATTTCAGCCGTCGCCACGTCGCCGATCTTCACTTCCGGATATACCTCGAAAGTTGCGTCGAATGCATATTCGGCCGCTTCGCCAGCGACTTCGCCGCCCTTGGGCGCAAAGCTCGGCTGGCCTGCCACGCGCAGGTTTTCGGTGCGCGTGACGTCGAAGAATTCCTTGCCTACCTTGTCGCTCAGCACTTCGGCTTCAACCTGACCCTGGTACTGCTGCGTCACCATCTTGAGCGGTACCTTGCCCGGGCGGAAACCCGGCATGCGCACGTTTTTCGCCAGCTGACGGATACGCGAATCCACTTCCTTTTGCACCGTATCTTTCGGCAGGGAAATCGTCACACGGCGTTCCAGCTTGCCGAGGTTTTCAACAACGTTAGCCATGGCTTCTATCGTCCTAGAGTAAATCGAGTATTCGGGTTCGTGTGTCTGGTCAGTTCTGGTTCGATCTCGCGCCACGATAGGCGCACGGCACACAGTGGTTCCTGAACAATGCAAGCAGCCTGACTGAGATCATTGGCAAACACCGCCAACGCTCAATACCGTAGATCCGCCAAGCCGTGTCTGGAAGCCGTACGCGCCGGTTTGAGTCAACCGAGCCAAACATTTTACCAAACTATTTGCAAGGGTCGTGGCGGATGAGGGTTTGCTCTGCCAAATACTGGCAAATTCACTGCCAAATTCAATCCATTTGGGCGCTTTTGGTGCGAATTTTACGGTCCACGGGCACCGTGACGCTGCTCCGGTTGCATTCCGCCCGACTCGTTTCCGACCGCGCGTTCGGGCAATGGCAGCGCGGGTTGCATTGCCTGCGCGCATCGAAAGCATGCCGTACACGCATAAGGTTTGATTAATTCGGGCCGTGTCGCTAGATTTCAAGCAAATTCATAACTCGAGACATCATGCCCAATTCCCAACCTGCCGGTTTTTCCGCCTCCTCGCCTTCTCCCGTTGTAGTGATCGCTCCGGATTCTTTCAAGGGTTCGCTTAGCGCCGAACAGGTCGCGGACGCGATTGCGGGCGGCATCCGGCGCGCGCGCAGCGATGCCGTCATCCGCATCGTGCCGATGGCCGACGGCGGTGAAGGCACGCTCGACGCCATGCTCGCGGCAGGCGGCGAACGTCGTTTGATCGATGTACGGGGTGCGGCGGCCAAGCGCCGCCAAGCCGCAACGGGTTTGCTGGCGGATGGCAGCGCGGTGGTGGAAACGGCGGAAGTCGTGGGGATCACGGACCCGGACGGCATGGCCGTGCCGGTCGCCGAGCGCAGTTCGCTCGGCATGGGCGAAGCGATCCGCGCACTGCTCGATCTCGGCGTGCGCAAGTTCTATGTCGCGCTGGGCGGCAGCAGCACGAACGACGGCGGCGCGGGGCTTCTGGTGGGCCTGGGCCTGAAACTCTTCGATGCAGATAACAAACCGCTCGAACCGGTGCCCTCGCAACTGGCGCGAATTGCGCGCATCGATGCGAGTGGGCTCGATCCGCGTGTGCTGGAAGCCGAATTCACCGGCATGTCCGACGTGGACAATCCGCTCACCGGCGAGCACGGTGCAACGGCGATCTTCGGGCCGCAGAAAGGCGTGACGCCCGATCAGATTGCGACCATCGATGCAGCGATTGGGCATTTTGCTGATTTGCTTGAACCGGCGCTCCAACGCACCGGACGCGATAAACCCGGCGCCGGCGCGGCGGGCGGGCTCGGCTTTGCGCTGCATATGCTCGGCGCGCGTTTCGAGGCCGGCGCGGAAGTGGTCGCGCGCGAAGTTGGGCTGGACGAGGCGCTCGATGGCGCGAACTGGTTGATTACGGGCGAAGGACGTTCGGACGTGCAGACGCTGCATGGCAAGGCGCCGTTCATCGCGTGTCAGCACGCCCGTGCGCATGGCGTGGAAGCGTCGCTGCTGTCAGGCGCTATTGATCCGGCCGCCTTGCCGCGTTTGTCGGAGCATTTCAGCGGCTGTTTTTCTCCCGCACCCGGCCCGATCGCGCTAGAGGTCGCAATCCGCGACGCCGCCGCCCTGCTGGCAAACGAAGCCGAACAACTGACGCGGTTGAAGTTCGGTTCAAGGTAAGTTGCCGCGGCCGGCGACTTGCTGGCCGCCGCGTTTATTTGGGTAGTTACCGCGTGCCGGCAACCCTGCCGGGACTGAACAGCATGCGGTCCGATATCCACACGATCAGCATCGTCAGACCCATCATCGGGAAGACGATGCCGAGTGCCGTCAGGCCGCCGACCCATGCGCGCATCGGCGGATTGAGAACCGGTCTCGACGGCGCGCCGATCGCCCTGCCCGGTTTGCGCTTGCGCCACATCACGAAGCCGCTGATCGACATCGCAGCAAGTCCGAGTGAGATGAACGACGCGAGTATCTGGTTCGCAACGCCGAAATAACGCCCCATGTGCAGCGACGTCCCATACGAAATCCACTTCGCGACACGCCCGTAATCGCGATACGCGATGTCCGAGAGAATCTGGCCGCTGTATCTATCGATGTGCAAGGTGCGTTCATCCTGCGGATCGGATGGAAAATACGACACGGTGTACACGCCATCGGCGGTGGTCGGCAATGCGATGCCGTAGCCATCCTTGACGCCCGCTTGCGCTGCCAACGCAATGACCTTGTCGAGCGGAATGGTGGCGTCCGGTGCATCAGCCGTGCTGTCAGGAACATGCGTCGCGCCCACTGCCCACGGTGTCTGCGGCAACGGCAGATCATCCATCTTCATGCCGGCCATCGATGGATCGGTCATGTCCATCGCGGGCTTCGCGGAATGGACATGCGGCTTGCCCCACGCCCCTTGCGGATAACCCAGCTGCGCGGACGTTGCCATCGCCTTGAATTGCGTGCCCCATGTGCTCGACCACGGCAAGCCGCTGAGCACAAAGAACAGCGCGCCAATCGCGAGCCATGCACCGCCGACCGCATGCAATTCACGCCACCACGCACGGCCTTTCAGCGACGATAACCGCGGCACAAAGCGACCGCCCGCCTGGCGCGCTTTCGGCCACCACAAGGCAATGCCTGTTCCGATCATCACGAGTGTCCAGCAGCCAGCCAGTTCCATCAGGATCTCGCCGGTTTTTCCCAGCATCAATCCGCGATGCACATTGCGAATCTGCTTCATCAAGCGGTTCTCGACGCTCAGCCTGCCCAGCACCTCACCCGTGTACGGATTCAGATAGACGCTTTCGCTCGATCCTGCCTGCAGACGGAACACAAATTCGGCGCTGCGGCGTGGATCGGCATTGATCACCGCAGTGGTCGGCACGGCATCGCGCGGTTCAGCGGCCGTCGCTTTCGCGAGCAAGACTTGCTGGCTGAGACGCGGCTCGGCGCGGGCATCGACGACCATGCGGTCGCGATACAGCAGCGGCTCGATCTGCGGCTGAAAGCAGTACAACGTGCCGGTGATCGCGAGCACCAGCAGCAGCGGCATGACAAACAAGCCGGCATAGAAATGCCAGCGCCATAACAAACGATGCCGCGCAGCTATGCGTGCATCGGAGAGAGATGCCGGTTGCATGTGAGATGTCCTTCAATGAGTAGATTGCAAACCCAAACCAGCCGTCAAATCCCGATTCGACCTTCGACATAAACCGTCCGTCCCGCGTACGGATGGAACACGTAATAGCGGTGATCGAAGAGGTTATCCACGCCGATGCCAAGCTCGGTTCGCTTCGTCGGACGGAAGGTGAATTTGGCGTCGACAACGGTGTACGTGCTCGTGCCGCCGTAGGTGTTCGGGTTCGTATCGGTATTGGTAAGCGTGTTGTATTCGCGGCCCGAATAACGCGCGGCAACTGTGATCGCGCTCTGGCTCGTCGCACGCCATGTGACAGCCACGTTCGCGCGCCACAACGGGATCCGGTAGAAGTACTTGCCCACCGACGCCGGGTTGCCGCTGTTCGCGATGATCTTCGACTGCGTATACGCCAGCCCCGCCGTGAGGTCCAGGCCGCGAATCAGCACGTCCTGCCCTTCGTAACTTGTTTCGATACCGCGCGAACGCACCTTGTCGATATTCTGAAAATTCGTGATGTTCGGAATTACGGTCGTGTTCGTCTGGCTGAACAATGTGTTCTTCACGTCGTCCTGAAACAGCGTGAATCGATACACGCCGTTACCGTGTTGCCACTCGGCTGTCAGTTCCTTCGAGAGATCGTCTTCCGGCTTCAGGTTCGGGTTGTTGTTGACGATCGATAAACCCGTGATCTGCCCTTGGAACAACTCGCCGACGGTGGGGAACCGGTACGCCCGTCCTATCGATGCGCGCAGCAACAGGTCTTGCGTGACATCGAAGGACAGGGAGGCTTTCGGCGACCAGTGGCTCTGGCTGACTTCAGCGTAATTCAGCGAGGTCGCGCCAACGGCTCGCGTGCCGTCGTACGCGTTCCAGTTCTCGTAGCGCGCGCCGTAAGTGAACTTCCAGCGCGGCAAGAACCGCCACGCGTCTTGCGCGTACACGGCTTGCGTCTCGGTTCGTCCGCCGAACGCGTTGGCAAATGACGTCCCGCCGCCGTCGCGCCAGGCCGGCGTGTTGTAGTTTTCGTTATCGAGGAAATAGTTGTCGTAGTGGTAGCCGAATGACAGCCAGTGCGCGCCCAGACCCGCGGTGGGCGAAGCCGGCGTCCATGTCGTGCGCAGGTCGAGCGTCTTCCAACCGGTGCCATCGCCGAATGCGATCGTGCCCGCGCCATTGCCCGGCACGCCCGAATTCGCGGTGCGCGCAATGCTCTGCGTGATATCGAAATATGACGCTATGGCTTCCGCGTTCCAGCCGGTCGCGTTCCGTGTTTTCAGCGACAACCCATACAGGAAGTTCTCGCTCGAACCCTGGCTCGGCGCAAACGTGGCGGCCGGTAGGTTGTATTCGTAGCCGCCGATATTGACGAGGCCGCTGTAGACCGGATTGCCGGCGGCATCGCGGAGAAACGACTGCGTATCGCTGTTGTATTTTTGATGCCAGTAACCGAGCGTAAAGCCGGCTTGCAAAGTAGGCGTGAGGTCGTACGCAAGCTTCAGCTTGAACTGGTCCTGGAACGTCCGCTCGATCCCTTCCGCTGTCACGCCCAGCACCGCCGTGCGGGTGTTGTTCTGGTCGTTGTAAAAAACCGCGCCCGCCACGGGCCGGTCGGTCGACTTCGCTGGAATAGCCGATGCCGCCAGCGTCGCGAATTGCAACGGCTGACCGGTATTTTCCAAATGATCGACGCCAATCAGCCAGGACAGCTTGCCGTTTTTATCGCCGATAGTCGCCGATGAATTCGTGCCGTTGAAACTGCGATTCACGCCGAACAGATCGAAGTGCTGGCTGAATGCCTGGACGTGGGCATCGGCTTCGAACTTCTCCGGCATGCGCGTGGTAACGGCCACCGTCGCGCCGATCGAATTCCCGGGATACAGCGCTGAATACGGCCCGTAGATGACGTCGGTGCGCGCGATGTCGTCAGCGAACACCATCGACCAGCGCGGCGCGAACGTGAACGTATTGCCGAGGAAGTTGCTGAGCAGCAGGCCGTCGGCGTAGACCAGCCCGCGCGCCGTTTGCGAATTGCTCGTGCCGCGCACGGCGATTGGCGAATTCACATCGCCGATAAACCGCTTGCGCACCGCCATGTTCGGCACGTACTTCAGCACGTCTTCCGGCGTGACCACGTTCCAGTATTGCGCCTGGTCGGCGGTGACCGTCGCGGTCGTGGCAGGAAGGTTGGGATCGAGCGGGGAACGTGCCGATGAACCCGCGGTGCTGGTGACGACTACCGGCGCGAGCTGGATGGCGTCGGTTTCTCGACGATCGGGTGGACTTTCCGAATTGGCCGCTGCGGGGGCAGCCAGAGCAAAAGCTGGCGCCAGCAGGGACAAGGGGCCGCAGGCGTGGCGCTGTAGTGTGAATCCATGAAACCTGAGCGCGTGCGAACGCGCGGCGGCATGGCGGCCTGACGGCTGCCATGCTCGCTTGAGGAGCTTGAGCATCGAAGAAAATCCTGAATGAGTGGACGCAGACCGGCCGGCCACGGGCGCTCAAACGGCGCGCGCGATCATGGCAAATAGGCAGGACGGTCGATACGGACGGACTTCAGGAAACGATGGGCGGCGCGCGCGGAGACGCGGCGTTGAACGACTTGACGTGAACGACTTGCGCGACCGGCGCGGCAGCGAGGCGCGTGACGCGTTCGACCCGCACCAATGCTGCAGGCGGCGCCGATGCCAGCGGCACGTTGTGCGCCAGCAAACCGCAATACGAACAGGCGTCGAACGAATCGGCGCCGGCCATGTGATGGCCGGTTTGTTCGTGGCTTTGAACCGCAGTCTGCGGCGGTGTGGAAAGCGCCGATGAAACGATTTGCGCGAGAGCATCGGCGGAACAGATCGCTGCTTGCGGATCGACACCTTGCTGACGTGACGCCAGCGTCTGGCTAATCACCGGTGCGACAATAGCCAGCCACATGGCGGCCATGCCGAGCCATGCAACGAGGCGATTGCGCGAAGTGCGATTCATCAGGATCAGGATAAGTTCAGCCGCGGACGGGCAAACGAGAATGAGAACCGATTGTAAGCACGCCGTCTGCGCGATGCAATGCGGTTCGGGGGTTTCGGGCAGCGATTGTCGATGTATTGCTTTGGTGCGCATTGGGCCGGGTTCGCAGGCACGCCGCGTGCAGATTGCACATGGAGACATCGGCCATCGATTCGGTTAGAATGCCGGGCTTGGCGCGACGCATGCACCTGCGTCGCCGGGAAATTCGCTTTCCCGAGGTTGCATCAAGCGGAGTTAGGCTCTAAGAACCCGCTTTAAACTAGCCGCACAAACGCGCGTGAGTGGCGAAATTGGTAGACGCACCAGGTTTAGGTCCTGACGGCAGCAATGTCGTGTCGGTTCGAGTCCGACCTCACGCACCAAGCTGAAAACGAAGCCTCGCAGTGAAAACTGCGAGGCTTCGTCATTTTAACCGCTGGTTTCCTGGCTGAACGAGCGGCCCCGGCTCAAGCGGCTCGCTGCGCCAGCACTTCATCGATCAGCCCATACTCCCGCGCCTCATCCGCCGACATGAAATTATCGCGGTCGGTGTCGGTGGCGACCTGCTCCACGCTCTTCCCCGTGCGCTCCGCCATGATTTCATTCAGGCGCCGGCGCGAATAGAGCACTTCTTTGGCCTGGATGGCGATATCGGCCGCCGTGCCCTGCGAGCCGCCCGAAGGCTGGTGGATCATGATGCGCGCGTTGGGCAGCGCATAACGCTTGCCCCTCGCGCCCGCCGTCAGCAGGAAGGTCCCCATGCTCGCGGCAAATCCGGTGCACAGCGTGGACACGTCCGGCCGGATGAATTGCATGGTGTCGAAGATCGCCATGCCGTCGTAGACCGAGCCTCCCGGCGAATTGATGTACAGCGCAATGTCCTTCTCGGGGTTATCTGCTTCGAGAAACAATAATTGCGCGACAACCAGGCTCGCCGTCTGGTCCGTCACCGGTCCCACCAGGAAAATGATGCGTTCGCGCAGCAGCCGCGAATAGACGTCGTAGGCGCGCTCGCCGCGTCCCGAATGCTCAATGACGGTCGGCACGAGGCCCAGGTTTTGGGGATTCATATCGTTGCGGTTCCTTTGCTTTTTGCCCGTTGTGAATGCCTTCAATCGATATGACGCGCAAGGCCGTCCGTGCGTGACGCCCGTTCACGCGATATATTTTTGCTTGGGGGCTGTCACATCCGCGTGGCGCCGGACGTCAGGCCAAGTACTTGACGGCCAATACATCGCAAACGCGCGTAATTGAGGGGAACCTGCATGACTGGTGATACGGATATCTTCGAGGCGTCGCGCGCACGGCTGTTTTCGCTCGCTTACCGGATCCTCGGCGTGCGCGCGGACGCCGAGGACGTCGTCCAGGACACGTTCGTCAAATGGCATCTGCATCAGCGCGCGGTGGCCGCCACGGGACACAACGCGCTGGACACGCCCGCCGCATGGCTCGCGACGGTCGCGAAACGGTCCGCTATCGACCGCTTGCGGCGGCTGAAACATGAAGCATCGTTGCCCGGCGATATCGACAAACTGGATGGTTTCGGTTCCTTCGACCATGCTCTGTCAGCTGAGACACTCGCGGAACGGGCATCGGATTTATCGTACGGAATGCGCCTCGTGCTCGACCGGCTGTCGGCGCAAGAACAAGTAGCATTTTTACTGCGCGAGGCGTTCGAGGCGGACTACGCGAGTATCGCGAAGATACTTAACCGGAGCGCCGCGCATTGCCGGCAAATCGTGCATCGCGCGAAAGACCGGGTGCGCGACGATCGAAAATCCATCGACGCAACGCATTCAGCGCAGGAAGATGACGCTATCGAGTCGCTACTCGATGCCATCGCGCGTCAGGATGTCAACGCGCTGGTCGCGCTGACGCTTGTTACGGCGTCGGCCGCTCCAGTGGCTCCAGTGTCCGTGACAGCGATCGCCGAGCAGCAGGCTGCCCAACTGACGCATGCGCTGATCGCGCGGCTGCGGATCGGCCGCATCGACTTGTCCTCGACTGTCGGCCGAGAACGCACCTCCCCGCTCGTCCTCGCCTAAGACCGCGGCGGCCATGCGCGGCAAAACGCCCGCGCGAGGCCGCCAGCCAAGCCGCAAACGAATTCTTTCACTTGAACCGTCTCGTGTATCCTGAAAACTGGTGTCTGGGACGTCCAGCCACCTCCATCAAGGATCCACAATGGCTTTCAGCAATCAGGCCGCGACTGTCGCGGTAGGGCCGCAGAGCACGTTGACCAGCGGCCTCCTGCCTGTTGGTTTTCGTTTAAACGGTACCGTCAAGTGAACGAGCCACAACGCTTTACCGTACGGCACACAAGCATCTACCGGTATTCGGAACCGGTCGATTTCGGCGAGCATCGAATGATGTTCCGGCCAAGGTCCAGCCACGACCTGCGCCTCGTCACCATGCAGTTGAAGATCACGCCGGAGCCGGCGCGCTTGCGCTGGCTGCACGATATCTTCGACAACTCGGTGGCCGTCGCCACGTTCGATAGCCAGGCAACGGAGCTGACATTCGAAAGTGAAGTCAAGCTCGAGCACTTCGAAACGCCGCAACCGGACTACGCGCTCGAGCGCTACGCCGCCACGTTCCCCTTTGCATACACGAACGAGGAAGCGTCGGATCTCGTCAACGCGCGCAATCGGCCGGAGCCGGATGGCGATGTCGATGCGTGGGCAAAACGCTTCGTCACGCCCGGTGAACCCATGGGCACGATGGCGCTTTTGCGCAAGATCAACCAGGCGATCAACGACGACTTCAAGTACGTCCGCCGCACGGAAAAAGGCGTGAATCGTCCCGCCGATACCCTGCGCCTGCGCACCGGCAGTTGCCGGGATTTCGCCGTGTTCATGATGGACGCGGTACGCTCGCTGGGTCTGGCCGCGCGTTTTGTCAGCGGTTATATCTTCGTGCCTGAAGTCAACCCGGTCAACGCGACGCGCGGCGGCGGCGCCACGCACGCGTGGCTGCAAATTTACCTTCCCGGTGCTGGCTGGGTCGATTTCGACCCGACCAACAGCATAATCGGCAACCGTCATCTCATCCGCGTCGCGGTTGCTTGGGACCACCATCAGGCCCTCCCGCTATGGGGAACCTGGAACGGCGAGCCCGGCTCATTCCGCAGCCTCGATGTCGAGGTCAGCGTGACCGAGAACCGCTGATGTCCTCTTCCATAGAAAGGCCACTCTCATGAAACTCCGCGTTGGTTACGAGCTGGTCTACGAGTGTCAACAACCGACACCCATGCTTCTCATGCTGAACACGCATTTCTCGTTTGCTCCCCAGGTCTTGCTCGCCGATCTGCTTGTCGTTGATCCGCCCGTGCCGATCTCGCAGTATCGCGATGGCTTCGGCAACCTGTGCAGCCGGATCGTTGCGCCCGGAGGCCAGATCGCATTGTCGACGTCGGCGTTGCTTGAAGTGGCGTCCGAATTTGAAAAGCCCGGGCCGGATGGCGAGCAGCATCCCGTTGAAAACCTGCCGAACGAATGCCTTGTGTTCCTGCTCGGTAGCCGGTATTGCGAAACGGACCTGCTGTCAGAGTTCGCGTGGAAAACCTTCGGCAATACGCCGCTGGGACGCCCGCGCGTGCAGGCCATTTGTGATTTCGTGCATAACCATATTGTGTTCAATTACGCACACGCACGCCCGACCAAGACGGCGTGGGAAGCGTTTAACGAGCGTCAGGGCGTATGCCGCGACTTCGCGCATCTGGCCGTCACGTTGTGTCGCGCGATGAATATTCCGGCGCGCTACTGCACGGGGTATATCAGCGACGCCGGCATGCCGCCGCCATACACCACCATGGATTTCGCGGCGTGGTTCGAGGCTTTTATCGGCGGAAACTGGCAGACATTCGATGCCCGCAACAACGTGCCGCGAATTGGCCGTGTGTTGATGGCGCGAGGCCGCGATGCCGCCGATGTCGCTATCAGCAATACCTTCGGTCCCACCAAGCTGCTCAAATTCGATGTAGTCTGCGAGGCGGAGTAGTGAGCCCGTTTAGTTTGGATATCTAATGGGTGCACGGGTTTTGGCGTTAGCGGTCTGGTTCTTTGCCGGGTTGCTGCTTTCCAGGTCTTTGCGGGTTCGGTGTTAGCGGATTTCTTTATCACTATTAGCCACTGCGCGTGGCGGCGCGTCATTTCTTGGTCCTTAGCGACAAAGAAACGAAGCAAAGAAAACGCTTTCACCGCTCTACCCTAAGTGTCCACAGCGTGCAGTTCCATTTCATGGGTGCCCCAAAAGCACGGTGCTCGCCAGAGCTTAGGATGTGTGAAACCCTCCTTCTCGCGAATCCTGACAGTAAAACGCTTCGCCCCGTACGCTCTCGGGCAAGCACCCGTGTTCCACGGACCGGCACGGCCTCACGCGCTTTTGAGACTCCGTTTCTTGGTGGGCTGGCGACGTGGTTCGTCAAGCGTATTAATTTGGTGGATGGTTCACGCGGATAGCGCGGGGTGTTCCTTAGCCAGGTTCAGTCACTGGTGGCGAAGCGTGGGGTATCCGTGTTCGGAGAAAGAGGGGTTCACACATTCGTGGCTCTGGCGAGCACCGTGCTTTTCGGGTACCAATGAATAAAAACTGCACGCTGTGGACACTTAATTTTTAGAGAGTTGAAAGCGTTTTCTTTGCTTCGTTTCTTTGTCGCTTTGGACAAAGAAATGACGCGCCGCCACGCGCAGTGGCTAATAGTGATAAAGAAATCAGCCAACATAAAACGCGCAAAAACCTAAAAAGCAGCAACCCGGCAATGAACCAGACCGCTAACGCCAGAACCTAGCACCCCGGCATTGACCCCAACCGCCATCGCGCGGTGAGGAACGGGTTGATGTCACCGCGTGGGCAGCACCCGTTCCGGGCCGTCTTGCAGCACATTCGCATCCGGGGGATAATTCGCGCTGAATATTGCGGGCGGTGAAGTAGATTTCACCGCTCCGAAAAAGACTCCTCAGTTACCTGTCCAGTCTCCAGAACACGCGCGAGCCATTGAGTTTCAATGGCTTTTTTTCTGGCCCGGACCGATCGGCTTACGCCGTCATCACCTTCCATTGCCGTGAATTTCGACGACTACTGCCAGCAAAAAGCCGCACCCGATGGCTCCAGCACGTACTACGCCCTGCGTCGTGCGCCCTTGGCCAGCCGGCCGCTCCTGACCGCGTTTTACGCATTGCGCCGGGAGCTGGAGGACACCGTCAAGGAAACGAGCGATCCGACCATTGGCCGCACCAAACACGCTTGGTGGCAAAAGGAATTGGCCAGCCTGTTCGGCGGCGAACCCGCGCATCCGGTGACGAAGGCGATCGCTGCACATCAGGCGAATACGCCGGTTCTCGACGAGCAAGGACGGGCATCAATCAACAATATGGCCGATGGTTTCAGCATGGACCTCGATCAGGCGCGATATCTCGACTGGACGGGTTTGCGGCGCTATCTGGATAACGTCGGTGGCGAGTTTGCGTTAATCATCGCGCGGGCGAGTGCGCACCGTCCCGACGACGCACCGGGCTGGGCTAACTCGCTTGGCACTGCACTGATGCTCGCGGAACGCATCGCCGAAATGGGTGACGATGCGCGTCATGGGCGCATTTATATTCCTATCGACGAGATGCAGCGCTTTAATGTTACGGCCGCAGATCTCATCAATCGCAAATACAGCGATGCGTTTAATGAGCTCATGCGCTTTCAAACTAACCGTGCAAGGGAAGCGCTTAAGCAGTCTCTGGCCGCAATCCCTCCAGACGAGCGCGCCGCGCAGCGCGTTCTGCGTACGCAAGCGGCTTTATCACTAGCTCTGCTCGACGAGATTGAACGCGAAAATTTTCAGGTGCTTCATCAAAGGATTGCGCTTACGCCTATTCGCAAGCTTTGGATTAGTTGGCGGATCAGGTAGGGGTTGCTCGCGTCGGTGGACGGTTTTTTGGGGGTTGCGGGCTTGGGATTTTGGTCAGGGTCAGTGCCGGGTTGCCAGGTTTTTGTGTTAGCGGTCGGGGTCAGTGCCGGGTTGTTGCTGTCTAGGTCTTTGCGCGTTTAGTGTTAGCTGATTTCTTTTGCGCTATTAGCCACTGCGCGTGGCGGCGCGTCATTTCTTGGTCCTTAGCGACAAAGAAACGAAGCAAAGAAAACGCTTTCACCGCTCTACCCTAAGTGTCCACAGCGTGCAGTTCCATTTCATGGGTGCCCCAAAAGCACGGTGCTCGCCAGAGCCACGGATGTGTGAACCCCTCTTTCTCCGAACACGGATACCCCACGCTTCGCCACCAGTGATTGAACCTGCCCAAGGTGCACCCCGCGCTATCCGCGGATAACCGACCAAGGAACGAAGCCACGAACTTGGCAAGCCGCCGCGCGGTCTACGCCCGCAGCAACGGCAGCGTCTCGAACTTCTGGCCCAGCACTGCACTAGAATTCATTCCCCACCACGGTCCCAGCACAGTCGCGTACATCTGACGGAAGTCCACGCCAACCGGCAAATTGCCATTCCCATCCAATCTTCCCAATTCCGGCGCCGCTCCATGTAGCCCACCATTCACGCGGCCGCCCATCACGAAATGCGGCGCGACCGTGCCGTGATCCGTCCCATTGCTCTGGTTCTCTCGCGGCCGCCGCCCAAACTCAGCATAGGTCATGATCAGCGTCTCGTTCCATCGGCCCAGTTCAACTAGCGCCGAGCGCATCGCCACCATTCCCTCCGATAAGTGCTTCAGCAACGCCGCCTGCTGTCCCGGCTGGTTCTGATGCGTATCGAAACCATTAAGCGTCAAGCGGATCACCGCAACACCCTGCCCGCTTTGCGGCACGCCGGCGGAGGTATCGGTTGCGGCCAACACTTGCATCGCGGTCTTGATCGACGTCCCAAATGCACCGCCCGGAAATTGCGTCTTGAGCGCGAACTGACCAGCCCGCGGACGCAGCCGGTCAGCCGCCTTCACGATCTCGTTTTCTACATCCAAGATATGCGCGAGCGCAGGATTGCGTTCCTTCAACGATACCGGCGTCGCAAGCCGCGCCTGCTTCTCGAACTGCGCAGGATTCACGAGCGCGACCGCGCGCGCGCCGTTCGCAAGCGGCCCCATTTCCGCGCTGCCGATCACCACGGCATCAGCAGCAAATCCGGTCGGCACGGGTTGCGCACGGAATGTGCGCGTGAGCCAGCCCTCATGCAGATATTGATCGGAACGCGAACCGGTATCCCAGATCTCAATCGATCGAAAATGCGAGAGATTCGGTTGCGGATAACTCACGCCCTGCACGATCGCAAGTTGCCGGTCTTTCCAGAGCGGCATCAATGGCTGCATCGCCGGATGAAAACCCGTGCGCTCGTCAAGCTGGATGACCTGTTCTCGCTTGATGCCAATCCCCGGACGCAACGTGGCGTAAGCGGGGTCGGCGAATGGGATCACGGTGTTCAGGCCGTCGTTGCCGCCCTTCAGTTCGACCAGGATCAGCACATTGCCATAGCCGGTCGAACGCATCTCGACCGGAAGCGGGCCTGCAGCGGCAAATGCCGACGGCGCCAACGCAAAGGCGCCGGCTGCGCCGGTCATCGAAAGGAAATCGCGTCGGTTCATGAGGTCGCCTATTTCAACTGGTACGCAGGGTCCATCAGCAAAGCGCGCAAATAAGCACTGCTGGTGACATCAGGCTCTATGGCGTCCGCCGGAGAAACCGCCAGCACCGCGCGCTGCATTTGCAATTGCGTCGACAAGTCCGGGCGCGCGTCAGGCGTCGTGTTGTATCGCGCGAGCCATGCGTCGAGATCGAAACGCAAGCCCGGATGAGACCTTTGCATCGATGCGGGTTTCATCGCGGCGGTGGTCATCATGCTTTGCGTCTTGTCAGCCACTGAGTCCAGCTTCGCGCTCGTCTTCGCATTGGCCGCCGCCGGGCGCATGCCATGTGCTTCGGTCGCCCGGAACAACTGTTCGATGAACTGCTTGCGCGCGAGCAACGTGGAGCTGTTAATCCAGTTTTCGCCGCCGGGCCAGCCCTTCACGTTCGGCGGATAAAAGAGGTTCTCGCCGAAATTGCGCACCTGGGCACCAAGCGCGGTTGCGTCCTGATCGGCATAACCTATATCGAACTCGCGCACAGCGCCAACCACGAATTCCGCAGGCGACTTGACCAGCACGCCGCGGTTGCGCTCATCCCAGAACGCCTCCGATAAAAACAGTCCCCGCAACGCAGTCTTGATGTCGTAACGCGACGCGCGAAAACGATCGGCGATCGGTGCGATCTGAGCCGGGTCCGGCGTCTCTGAGATGAACTCGCGCCACAATTCGGTCGTGATGAACGTCGCCGTTCCGGGTTGCGCGAGGAGGATGTCGAGAACCTGATCGCCATCGAAATTGCCCATCTGACCGAGGACGGTCTTGTCGCCGTCATCGTGGATTTTCGGATTGAATTGATAAGCGAGCGTATTCGGATCGAGCGCCCAGCCGGTGTAGGACCGCGCGGCTTCGGTCACGTCACGCTGCGAATAATGGCCTTCGCCGAGCGTGAACAACTCCATGACCTCGCGCGCAAAGTTCTCGTTCGGGCGGCCTTTGCGGCTGCCGGCAACATCGAGATATTGCAGCATGGCCGGATCTTTCGACACCGCATGCAGCAAGTCGCCGAAATTGCCGAGCGCGTCGCGACGCAACAACGCGTTCTGCCGGAACATAAGCTGCGGATAGTGAACCTTGTCTTCACCCGACGGGAAGTGATCGTGCCAGAAGAGCGTCATGCGCTCGGTGAGCGGCGAACGCGTAGTCACCATTTCGCGTATCCACCAGCCGCGCAAATCATCGTAGCGACGGCTTTGTTCGCGCTGGTCATCGCGCCGCTCGTCCTGCGTCCAGGCACGGCGCACTACAACCGATGGAATCGGCTCCGTGACCCACGCTGGCGGTGGTACCGAAGCTTCCGCACGAGCGCCCGCAAGCAACCCATTAACAGCCTGCTCGCGGGTCATTCCAATCAACGGGGCAACCTCGGCGGCGTCTGCTTCGAAGCCTGTTCGAGTAAGCAGGAAGCGGGCGTCGGTGGCATCGAGCGGATCGGCATCGACTGCCGTGGTTTCCGTCCTATGTACGTTGCGCACGCGGCGCGGCGTGTTGTTTTGCGCTGCCTGAGCCGTCAGCGCGCTGGTGAGCATCAAACACAACGCGATAACCAGCATGACGATACGCACGCCACGCTCGCGCCGATCCGAAGCGCGTGCGATGTGGACATCGGTAAACCTGAAGGGGTGTATCAAGGAGCGAGTCCGGTGGCCGTGCTATCTCAATCAACGGCGCGCTGTCGGCGCCCGTTGACCGCCGGCGCCACTTCGGCATCCGGCTCCGCGGACCCGCAAAGGCCGCGCCATTGCACAGGCCTTATCTCTTGTAAAGATCCCTGACCGCTTCTTCAATATGCTGGCGCAGCAGCCGCCGTTCATCAGCGGTCATCACGCCATGCCGCGGAGGCCGCTCGGGCGGTTGCGGATCGCTTGGCGGCGGGGCCATGGCCGGCATGGACAGTTGCGGGTCGCGATTCCCATTAGCCGGCTTTTGCATCCGATGTTGCGCGCGCATGAAGCGGCCATCGAAGCGTTTCCGGGTCTGTTGCGAATTGAAATCCGCACTCTCGACCTCTGGATTCGAATACCGGGAAGAAGCTGGCGACGAAGATGATGAAGACGACGACATCGACGAATCAGGACGATCGAACGCGGACGAACTGCGATTGGTAGATGAAGAGGGTTGCGCCAGAGCGGTACGCGCGGCAAACACGGCGTAAAACGCGCTAGCGATTAGCGTTAGTCGGATGATGCGCTTGGTGCGCACAGGTATGCGCCGCCGCGCTCCCTTCATGTTGTTCCCTTCGTTGCTCGACAACCGGACAGTCTCAGGCTCTTTGGCGTGCTTGCGTGTCATGCCAGTATTGACGGTTAATGCCGCCATGATACTGACGCGCAATCGTTGTACTAATGGAGTATCCACCGAATGACGGGCTTGGGTAAAGGAGTGTACGCATAGAACCTTTATGTCGTGCCACACTCGCCGTAAATTTTGTAACTATCTGTTACCTTAGAAAAGGAGCAAACTAGGCTCTCTTTCTAATCGCGCTAAGATGCGGGCATGGAAACCAAAAATCCCTCAAAAATACTCGTAGTCGACGACGACCCCCGTTTGCGCGATCTCCTGCGACGTTATCTCGGCGAACAGGGCTTCAACGTCTATGTCGCTGAAAATGCGCCGTCGATGAACAAGCTCTGGGTTCGCGAACGTTTCGACCTGCTCGTGCTCGACCTGATGTTGCCAGGGGAAGACGGACTCTCGATCTGCCGTCGCCTGCGTGGCAGCAACGACCGCACGCCTATCATCATGCTCACCGCGAAAGGCGAGGACGTCGACCGCATCGTGGGCCTGGAAATGGGCGCGGACGACTATTTGCCAAAGCCGTTCAACCCGCGCGAACTCGTCGCGCGGATTCACGCCGTGCTGCGTCGCCAGTCGCCGTCGGAACTGCCGGGTGCGCCGTCCGAAACCACCGAAGTCTTTGAGTTCGGCGAATTTGCGTTGAATCTCGCCACGCGGACGCTGACCAAGAACGGCCAGGAAATCCCGCTGACCACCGGCGAATTCTCGGTATTGAAGGTATTTGCGCGGCATCCGCGTGCCCCGCTGTCGCGTGAAAAACTGATGGAACTGGCGCGCGGCCGTGAGTACGAAGTTTTCGACCGCAGCCTCGATGTACAGATCTCAAGACTGCGCAAGCTGATCGAGCCGGACCCGAGCAGCCCCCGTTTTATCCAGACGGTGTGGGGTCTCGGTTATGTCTTTATCCCCGACGGCGCAGCCTGATTGAGTTCTGACCAACGCGCCCCGTGCGCGCCACCAGCAAGAGCATCAGCACACCATGCGGATTGACAGGCGGCTACTGACGCTCGCGTTCGGCGGCCTGTTCTGGCGGACCTTCGCCTTGATCGCGCTGCTGATTGCGGTCAGCATCGCCGCATGGTTCCAGAGCTTCCGCGTGATCGAACGCGAACCGCGCGCACAGCGCGTGGCGCTGCAACTCGTCGCGGTCGTCAAGCTCACCCGCACCGCCCTCCTTTATTCCGATCCCGACCTGCGCCGCGCGTTGCTGCAGGATCTGGAGAGCAACGAAGGCGTGCGCGTGTATCCGCGCGAAACCACCGATAAATATCGCCTGCAGCCCGACGAGTCGCTGAACCGGCTGATCGAGCACGACGTGCGCGGCCGGCTCGGCAACGACACGGTCATCGCGCAATCGGTCAACGATATCCCGGGTGTCTGGATCAGCTTCAAGATCGACGACGACGATTACTGGGTGGCGCTCGATCGCGATCAGCTCGATAACGTCACTGGTCTGCAATGGGCCGGCTGGGGTGTCTTTGCGCTCGCGCTGTCGCTATTCGGCGCGGCGTTCATTACCAGTTTGGTGAACCGGCCGTTCGCGCGGCTGGCGCTCGCGGCGCGCAGGGTCGGCTCAGGGCAATCGCCTGAGCCGCTGCCCGAGCGCGGCATGGGCGTGGCCGCCGAAACCAATCGCAGTTTCAACCAGATGGTGCAGGACCTCGAGCAGCTCGACGCCGACCGTGCGCTGATGCTGGCCGGCATCTCGCACGACTTGCGCACGCCGCTTGCGCGCTTGCGGCTCGAAACCGAAATGAGTCCTTCCGATGAAGCGACGAAACTTGCGATGGTCGATGACATCGAACAGATGGACATGATCATCGGGCGCTTCCTCGACTACGCCCGGCCGATGCAGCGCATGGCCGAAGCGGTGGATCTCTCGCTGATCGGCGGGGAAATGGCCGCGCGTTTCTACGCGGAAGACGGCGTGCTGATGAAGACCGACCTGGCTCAGGGCGCGATCGTTGAAGGCGATCCCACCGACGTACGGCGCGTGATCGGCAATTTGCTGGAAAACGCGCGCAAGTACGGGCGCAGCGCCGTGGACGATATCGCGAGGATCACGCTGCAAACGCGGGTCAACCACGGACGCGTGGAGTTGTCGGTACTGGATGAAGGGCGCGGCATTCCCGAAGATCAGGTCGCGCTGATTACCCGGCCGTTTTACCGGGTGGACACTGCGCGCACGCAAGCGAACGGCACTGGTCTCGGCATGGCGATCGTGCAGCGCCTCGTCACGCGGCAGCGCGGTACCTTGCGCTTGCGCAACCGCCATCCGCAGGCGGGGTTCGAGGTGACCATCGACTTCCCGGCGATGGAAAAGCGCAGCAGCTTCCGCTAGGCCACGCATCAGCCGATCGTTTCAAGAAAACGCTATCGGTCCATTCGTAAAAAGCTATCCGGTGCATTAGTCAAAATCTATTGAAATAGATAGCTAATAGAGTTATCATGAAAGTCGCTCAACGCAGCCATCAGCTTCACGAACAAGTTTGATCCTGCGTCATGTGAGCGTTACAGCGATCAGTTAGTCTTGATTTCCTCTTCCAACGAACACAGGAGTATTCATATGAAGACCGTGGGCGACAAAGTTGAAGCGTTTACCGTTACTGCTGCTAAGCCGGGTTTTAATAATCACGAAGAAAATGGCGTGTCGGCGTTCGAAGACATCACCGAACAGTCGTTTCCTGGCAAGTGGAAGATCCTGTACTTCTACCCGAAGGATTTCACGTTCGTTTGCCCGACGGAAATCGTCGAATTCGGCAAGCTGAACAGCGATTTCGCCGATCGCGATGCAGTGTTGCTCGGCGGCAGCGTGGACAACGAATTCGTGAAACTGGCATGGCGCCGGGAACACAAGGACCTGAGCAAGCTGAACCACTATTCGTTCGGCGACGTGAAGGGCGAGCTGATCGACCAGCTCGGCATCCGCGACAAGGAAGCTGGCGTGGCGCTGCGCGCAACGTTCGTTATCGATCCGGATAATGTGATTCAGCACGTTTCGGTGAACAACCTGAACGTCGGCCGTAATCCGGAAGAAATCCTGCGTATTCTCGACGGCCTGCAAACGGACGAACTGTGCCCGTGCAATCGCGCGGTCGGCGGTTCGACGCTGTAAGTTGTATTGGCGAAAGCCCGATGGCTTTCGCCCTGGCCCGTCAGCGTTCCGAGTCAAGCTCGAACCGGCGGGCTTTTTTATCGATTACTAGATAGGAGAAATTTATGGAATTCCTCGCATCGATTAAAGAACTCATTCCCGATTATGCAAAAGACATCCGCTTGAACGTGGATGGCACGATTGCGCGTTCATCGCTGGAAGGCAATGACGCGGTCGGCGTCGCGCTGGCGGCCGCGTTTGCAGCAAAGGCGTCGAAGATTGTCGCGATCATCCGCGCGTCAGGCGTGTTGTCGGCCGAGGAAACGAATGGCGCGTTGACCGCAGCCGCGTTGATGGGCATGAACAACGTGTGGTATCCGTACCTGGAAATGGCCGATAACGCCGATCTGAAGACGCAGCCCGCAGCACTTCGCATGAACGCATACGCAACGCATGGCGGCGTCGATAAACGTCGCTTCGAGATGTACGCGCTGGCGGCATCGATTGTTGGCAAGTGCCACTTTTGCGTGAAGTCGCACTATGAAAACCTCGTTGGCGAGGGCATGAGCACGACGCAATTGCGCGATGTAGGCCGGATCGCCGCTGTGATCAACGCTGCTCAGCTGGCAATCACCGCTGAAGGCAACTAAACGGTAGAAGGGTCGAGCTTGCGACTAAAGAAACGCCACGTTTAGTTAAACGTGGCGTTTTGCTTTTCAGGCGCGTGAAAACTCAGGCGTCGATACCCGTGCGCATCAGCAGCACGGCCGCTTGCGCTTCGATGCCCTCTTTGCGCCCCAAATACCCCAGCTTCTCGTTCGTCTTGGCTTTCACGTTTACCCGAGTCAGCGGCAGTTCGAGATCCTCGGCAATATTCGCCCGGATCGCCTCGATAAACGGTGCAAGCTTCGGGGCCTGCGCAATCACCGTGGAATCGACATTCATGATCGCGAAGCCGGCTTCCGAGACTCGCGAAAAGGCTTCGCGCAGCAGCACCCGGCTATCCGCGCCGGCGAAGTCCGCGTCTGTATCGGGAAAATGCCGGCCGATATCGCCCATGGCAGCAGCGCCGAACAGCGCATCTGTAATTGCGTGCAGCAGCACGTCAGCGTCCGAATGACCCAACAGCCCGCGCTCGTAGGGAATAGTGACCCCACCGATGATGAGCGGCCGGCCTTCGACCAGTTGGTGAACGTCGTAGCCTTGTCCGATTCTGAAATCCATCGATAGTCCTAGAAAGTAAAGGGCAAATCAAATTGCTGCGTCAAGCGCCGCCGAGCATAGCGGACGCCAGCGCGAAATCTTCCGGATACGTCACCTTGAAATTGCGCAGGCTTCCCTGAATCAGCCGCGGCGCGTGCCCGAGCCATTCGATGGCGCTGGCTTCGTCGGTGAGATCGTGGCCGTCCTGCTGCGCTCGCGTGATTGCATCGCGCAACATGCCCAGGCGGAACATCTGCGGCGTCTGTGCCTGCCACAAGCCGTTGCGCGACTCCGTGCGGGCGATGCGCCCTTCTGTGTGCGCTACCCCCTCGGCTTCGATCCGCTTGAGCGTGTCAGCCACCGGCAGCGCCAGAATTCCGCCAACCGGGTCGCTCTTCAACTCGCTCACCAGTCTGCGGATCATCTCCGGCGTGAGCCCGGGGCGCGCCGCGTCGTGCACGAGCACCCAGTCGTCGTCGCGTGCGCCGAAACCGGTCAGCGCGGCGAGCCCGTTGAACACCGACGCTTGCCGCGTCGCGCCGCCGCAGCGTTGCACGGCGAAGCGCAAGCCGGCGAAACGGCGGTCATCGAAATGATGATCGCCCGGTGCCAGCACGACCAGCGTCTGGGCAAATTCGGAACAGGCGTCGAAGGCGGCGAGCGAATAACGCAGCATCGGATGGCGACCGATAGTCTGGTATTGCTTCGGCATCGGTGCACCGGAGCGGCTGCCGGAACCGGCGCACGGAATGAGGGCGAACAGGCGGGAAGTCACGAGTTGAAAACGCCCAAGTCAAAAGTGAAGCCCGGATTTTATAATAGGACCATCGCGACCATGCCGGTCCCGCGTGCACTTTCGCACGCGAACGGTTCCCCGCACTCTTTATGCCTTCAAAAGCCGTCAGTTTGCAGTCAACGTCCCCTATCGCGCTCGTCAAAGCTGGTCAGCGCTTTGCCTTCGATGGCGCCACCGGTTCCTCCGACGCCCTCGCCCTGGCACGCTACCACCTGGCTTTTCGCGAAAAAGTCCCGTTATTGGTCGTCATGTGTGCGAGCGCTGTTGATTCGCAGCGTCTCGCGGTCGAAATTCCGTTTTTCGCGCCCGATGCCCGCGTGCGACTTTTGCCCGACTGGGAAACGTTGCCCTACGACACGTTTTCGCCCCATCAGGACCTTGTTTCGGCACGGTTGGCGACGTTACACGATCTGGGTGAAGGCCGCTGCGACATCCTGCTGGTGCCCGCGACGACGGCGCTGTATCGGATGCCGCCGGCATCATTTCTGGCTGCGTACACGTTTTCATTCACGCAGGGCGAGCGGCTGAACGAGGCGAAACTGAAGAGCCAGTTGACGCTCGCCGGCTACGAACACGTGAGCCAGGTCGTGCGTCCCGGCGAATATTGCGTGCGTGGTTCGCTGCTCGACCTGTATCCGATGGGCTCGCCGCTGCCGTATCGGATCGATTTGTTCGACGATCAGGTCGATTCCATCCGTGCCTTCGATCCCGATACGCAGCGGAGCTTGTATCCGGTTCGCGACGTGCGCTTGCTCCCGGGCCGCGAATTTCCCTTCGATGAACCCGCGCGCACTGCGTTCCGCAGCCGTTGGCGCGAGGTGTTCGAGGGCGATCCAAGCCGCTCATCGATATACAAAGACATCGGCAATGGCGTGCCGGCGGCGGGCATCGAGTATTACCTGCCGTTGTTCTTCGACGAAACCGCCACGCTGTTCCATTACTTGCCGCAAGACGCGCAACTGGCGTTCGTCGGCGACATGGACGCGGCCATCAAGCGCTTCACGAACGACACGCGGCAGCGCTACAACTTCTTGTCGCACGACCGCGAGCGGCCGCTGCTCGAACCGCAGCGCCTGTTTCTGAGCGACGACGATTTTTTCTCGTTCGCCAAACCGTTCGCGCAGATCAAGTTCCCGGCCACGCCCGAAGGCGGCTGGGCGGTGCCGTTGCCGGGTCTCGCGATCGACCGTCACGCCGAGGAACCGTTGCTCGCGCTGCGTCATTACTTGGAACAGACGCCGAATCGCGTGTTGTTCGCGACTGAATCCGCCGGCCGCCGCGAGACGATCCAGCAACTGCTCTCCGATAACGGCCTGCGCGCATCGCTCGACGATACCTTCCAGGATTGGCTCACCGGCGACAACAAATTCTCGCTGGGCGTCGCACCGCTCGCGAACGGATTTGCGCTGCCCGGCGAAGGCATCTCGATCATCACGGAGACCGAGCTGTACGGCCAGCTCACGCGCCGCGCGGGACGGCGCCGGCAGGAGCAGGCGAGCAACGTCGACTCAATGGTGCGCGACCTCTCGGAGCTGAAGATCGGCGATCCGGTCGTGCATACGCAGCATGGTATTGGGCGCTATATGGGCCTGGTATCGATGGATCTGGGCGAAGGCGAAACCGAATTCCTGCATCTCGAATACCAGAACGAAAGCAAGCTGTACGTGCCGGTTGCCCAGTTGCACGTGATCTCGCGCTACAGCGGCGCGGATCCGGAAAGCGCGCCGTTGCACGCGCTCGGTTCCGGCCAGTGGGACAAAGCGAAGCGCAAGGCCGCGCAGCAAATCCGCGACACCGCCGCCGAACTGCTCAATCTTTACGCACGCCGCGCGCTGCGCGAGGGTCATTCGTTCCCGCTCGAAGCGCGCGATTACGCGAAGTTCGCGGAGAGTTTCGGCTTCGAGGAAACGCCCGACCAGGCCGCGGCAATTACGGCCGTGATAGGCGACATGACGAGCGGCAAGCCGATGGACCGGCTGGTTTGCGGCGACGTCGGCTTCGGCAAGACGGAAGTGGCGCTGCGGGCGGCGTTTATCGCGGTGATGGGCGGCAAGCAAGTGGCCATTCTGTCGCCGACCACGCTGCTCGCCGAACAGCACACGAACACGTTCAGCGACCGGTTCTCCGACTGGCCGGTGAAGATTGCCGAGTTGTCGCGCTTCAAGAGCACGAAGGAAGTCAGCGCGTCAATTCAGGCGATCAATGAAGGCACGATCGATATCGTTATCGGCACGCACAAGCTGCTGTCTACCGATGTCGTGTTCAAGCGGCTCGGGCTGGTGATCATCGACGAGGAGCATCGGTTTGGCGTGCGTCAGAAGGAAGCGTTGAAGGCGCTGCGCGCGGAAGTCGATGTGCTCACGCTCACCGCTACGCCTATTCCACGTACGCTCGGCATGGCGCTGGAAGGACTGCGCGACTTCTCTATCATCGCGACCGCGCCGCAAAAGCGCCTGGCGATCAAGACCTTCGTTCGACGCGAAGAAGACGGCGTGATCCGCGAGGCGATGCTGCGCGAACTCAAGCGCGGCGGCCAGGTTTATTTCCTGCACAACGAAGTCGAAACGATTGAAAACCGGCGTACGATGCTCGAAAAACTCGTGCCCGAAGCGCGCATTGCGGTCGCGCACGGGCAAATGCACGAGCGCGAACTCGAACGCGTGATGCGCGATTTCGTTGGCCAGCGCGCGAACGTGCTGCTGTGCACGACGATTATCGAAACGGGGATCGACGTGCCGAGCGCAAACACAATCCTCATCCATCGCGCCGATAAATTCGGCCTCGCGCAGTTGCATCAATTGCGTGGGCGCGTTGGGCGATCGCACCATCAGGCTTACGCGTATTTGCTGGTTCACGATCCGGCCGCGCTGACCAAGCAGGCGCAGCGTCGGCTGGAGGCCATCCAGCAGATGGAAGAGCTCGGTTCAGGCTTCTATCTTGCGATGCACGACCTGGAAATTCGCGGCACGGGCGAAGTGCTCGGCGATAAACAATCGGGCGAAATCCACGAGATCGGCTTCCAGCTTTACACGGACATGCTCAACGACGCCGTGCGAGCGTTGAAGGAAGGCCGCGAGCCCGACCTGAACTCGCCGCTCGCCGCCACGACCGAGATCAACTTGCACGCGCCGGCCATCCTTCCCGCCGATTATTGCGGCGATGTGCAGGAACGTTTGTCGCTGTATAAACGCATGGCGAACTGCGAGACGAGCGATGCCATCGACAGCATTCTTGAAGAGCTGATCGACCGTTTTGGGAAGTTGCCGCCGCAGGCGAGCGCGCTGGTCGAGACGCATAAGCTGCGTCTCGCGGCCAAGCCGCTGGGCATTATCAAGATCGACGCGGCCGAGCACGCAATTGCATTGCAGTTCATTCCGAACCCGCCCATCGATGCAATGAAGATCATCGAGATGGTGCAGAAGAACAAGCACGTCAAGCTCGCAGGGCAAGACAAGCTGCGCATAGAAGTGCGCAGTCCGGATCTTGCTGTGCGGATTTCGACGGTCAAGGAAACGCTGCGCGCGCTGGGCGCGCCGGTGCGTCAGCAGAAACCCGCGATTGCGTCGTTGCCGTCGCGCTGAACCATGCACATCCGCGCACTGCCTTATCCGGCGGTGCGCGGCCGGTTTTTTCGGTATTATCGAAAGCGAATAATTCCAAGGAGAGCGTCATGTCGCAGATCGCTGAATCGACGGATTCCGTCGCCCAAACACCTTCTTCCAATGCATCGTCAGGTTCCGAGCCGGCGTCGTTGCCGTGGATCAAGAAGCTCGTCTCCTTCGACACCGTCAGCCGCAACCCGAACATGGGCTTGATCGAAACCGTGCGCGACGAACTGCGCGCGGCGGGTGTCGATTGCACGCTCAGCACCGATCCGTCCGGCAAATGGGCCAACCTGTTCGCAACCGTGCCCGCGCACGATGGCGCGACGAATGGCGGGATCGTGCTCTCCGGGCATACGGACGTGGTGCCTGTCGATGGCCAGAAATGGGACAGCGATCCGTTCAAGCCTGAAGTCCGCGATGGCCTGTTGTACGGTCGCGGAACGTGCGACATGAAGGGGTTTATCGGTGCGTCGCTGAGCTTGTTGCCGAAGATGCAGGCCACGAAACTTGCGCGGCCGATACATTTCGCCCTCTCCTTCGACGAAGAAGTCGGCTGCGCCGGCGCGCCGCTGATGATCACCGACCTGCAAAAGCGCGGATTGCGTCCCGATGGCTGCATCGTGGGTGAGCCGACCAGCATGCGGCCGGTTATCGCGCATAAGGGCATCAACGCGTACAACTGCTGCGTGCGCGGGTTTGCAGCGCATTCGTCGCTGACGCCGAAGGGCTTGAACGCGATTGAATATGCAGCGCGGCTGATTTGCTACATCCGCGATGTCGCAGATCAATTCCGCGCGCAGGGCCCATTCGACGAACAGTACGACGTGCCCTTCACGACTGCGCAGACCAGCACGATCAATGGCGGCAACGCGATCAACACGGTGCCCGCCGAATGCAATTTCGCGTTCGAATTCCGCAATTTGCCGACGCTTGATCCTGAGCCGATTTATCAGCGCATCGAAAAATACGCGCGGGAAGAGTTGTTGCCGAAGATGCAGAAGGAACACGCGAACGCAGCGATCGAGTTCTCGAAGATTGCTTCGGCGCCGGGGTTGGATGCCTCCGAGCAGGCGGCGATCACGCAACTGGTGCGGGCGCTGACGGAGAATCAGGACAAGCGCAAGGTGGCTTACGGGACGGAAGCAGGTTTGTTCCAGCTCGCTGGCGTGCCGAGCATTGTGTGCGGGCCGGGGAATATCGAGCAGGCGCATAAGGCGAACGAATATGTGTCGCTGGAGCAGCTTGCGGCGTGCGAAGCGTTTTTGGGCAAGTTCATTCACAGCATGTCGGTTGAGGCGCAGGTGCGTTGATGTCTGTTGAAATTGCGCGTTGAGTTCACAAGGGAATCCATGTCCACCGCCCATCACTCCGATAACACCATCGACGGCACGCCGATTCCCACGCTCGACGATATCGCCAGCCAGCACATGACGCTCTCGCCATGGGTCGCGCGCACGCCGACCTTCGAGCGTCACGACTTTCCCACGCTGGAAGGCACGCCGGTCAACTTCAAGTTCGAGTTGCTGCAGGTCGGCGGCACGTTCAAGACACGCGGCGCGTTTTCGCATCTGCTCGCGCTCACGGAAGGTGAACGCGACGCGGGCGTGACGTGCGTATCGGCGGGCAATCACGCGGTCGCGGTCGCGTATGCCGCGATGCGTCTTCAGATCAGCGCAAAGGTCGTGATGATCAAGACGGCCAGTCCAGCGCGATTGGCGCTCTGCCGCCGCTTTGGGGCAGACATCGTGATGGCGGAAAACGGTGCCGAAGCATTCGAGATCGTGCGTCGCATAGAAGCCGAGGAAGGCCGCTATTTCGTGCATCCGTTCAACGGTTATCGGACGATCGTGGGCACAGCGACGCTCGGCTACGAATGGACATCGCAGGCGCCCGATCTGGACGCAGTCATCCTGCCGATCGGCGGCGGCGGATTGGCGGCGGGGGTATCGCTGGCATTCCGGCTCGCGAATCCATCGATTCATGTGTATGGCGTTGAACCCAAGGGCGCCGATGCCATGGGCCAGAGTTTCGCCGCGAATCACACCGTCAAGATGGGCGCGATGCAAAGCATTGCCGATTCGTTGATGGCGCCGCACACCGAAGACTACAGCTATGAATTGTGCCGGCGGCATATCGACCGTCTGGTGACCGTGTCGGACACTGAACTGCGCCACGCCATGCTGCATCTGTTCAACGAGCTGAAGCTGGCCGTTGAACCGGCATGTGCCGCCGCAACCGCCGCATTGCTCGGGCCGTTACGCGAGACCTTGCAGGGCAAACGCGTTGGCGTATTGCTGTGCGGCACCAACACCGACTCGGCCACGCTCGGCAAACACCTCGCAAGGGCGGCTCAAGACGACTGAGGCTTGCGCTTTTAAATCACTGCATCTAAATCACATTCATCAGCCGTTTGCGCTCGCTGCGCTGCATGAAGTAATTAGCAGCGATCACGCCGACGGTCACGAACGCGATAAACAACGTGGCGAGCGCGTTCATCTCGGGATTCAAGCCGAGCCGGACGCGCGAAAACACGACAAGCGGCAGCGTAGTCGACCCCGGTCCCGATAAAAACGCGGACAACACGAGGTCATCAATCGACAGCGTGAATGACAGCAGCCATCCCGCCACCAACGCCTGCGATATCAGCGGCAACGTAATCGCGAAAAACACGCGCAATGGCGTTGCGCCCAAATCGAGCGCGGCCTCTTCAAGCGACGGATTCAATTCCCTGACTCTCGATTCCACGATGATCGCGACATAGGAAATACACAGCATGACGTGACCGATCCAGATCGTGAAAATGCCGCGTCCTGCCGGCCAGCCAAATACTTTCGCCATTTCCACGAACAGCAGTAGCAGCGAAATCCCCTGAATCACCTCAGGTATCACGAGCGGCGCATTGATCATGCCGGCATAAAGCGTAAAGCCGCGAAACCGCCCCATGCGCGCGAGCACATAGCCTGCCCATGTCCCGATCACCACCGACGCGCATGCCGTGAACACCGCAATTCGAATCGATAACCACGCCGCGTTGATCAGTTCGTCGTCGTGTAATAACGCCGCGTACCACTTCAACGAGAACTGCGTCCATACCGTCACGAGTTGCGACTCGTTGAACGAATACACCACCAAGCTCACGATCGGAATATAGAGGAACAGGAATCCGAGACCCAGGAACGTGAACCGGAGCGAGCGACTGGGTTCAATCATCGCTTCTCCTCTAGTTGCTTCGCCTGGTAATACTGGAACAACGCCATGGGAACCAGCAACAGCAGAACCATGGCGCAGGTGACAGCGGAAGCCATCGGCCAGTCGGCGTTATCGAAGAACTCATTCCACATGACGCGGCCGATCATCAGGGTATCCGCGCCGCCCAGCAATTCCGGAATCACGTATTCACCCACCGCCGGAATGAACACCAGCAGGCAGCCCGCGATAATCCCGTTCTTCGACAACGGCAGCGTGATCTGCAAAAACGCTTTCCACGGTTTCGCGCCAAGATCGTAAGCGGCTTCGAGCAAAGTGAGATCCATCTTTACCAGATGCGCATAAAGCGGCATCACGAGAAACGGCAAATACGAATACACCATGCCGATATAAACCGCGATATTCGTGTGATACAGCTCGATAGGCGAATGAATAATCCCGGTCCACATCAGGAAATTATTCAGCAAACCGTTGTTCTTCAGAATCCCGATCCACGCATACACGCGGATCAGGAACGACGTCCAGAACGGCAGCATCACGGCCATCATCAGCAGATTGCGGGTCGCCGGATTCGAACGCGCGATGTAATACGCCATCGGATAACCAATCAGCAGGCACAGCAGCGTCGATACCCCCGCCACCAGCAGCGAATTCATGTACGTCGCGAAGTACAGGCTGTCGGTGAACAGGAACGCGTAATGCGAAAAATCCAGCGCGATACTCAGCACGCCGTCTTTCATCGCCGTCAATTCCGTATAAGGCGGAATCCCGAGACGCGAATCGGAGAAACTGATTTTGACGACCAGCAGGAACGGGACGAGGAACAGCAGCACGAGCCACAAATACGGCCCGAAGATGACCGCCGTCCTGCCGGAAAGGCCGAAGCGCCGCTTAAGAAAGTCCTGCAAATTCAGCGTTTTCATGCCGTGAGCACCACGCCTGCCGACGCTGTCCAGCGCACGAAGACTTCATCGTCCCAAGTGGGCGAATCGATCTGGCCAATCGCGATGCTCGACAGGTTCGCCACGACCACTTTGCCGCTGTCCAGCTTTACGTGATACAGCGTGTAGCCGCCCATGTACGCAATGTTCGCGACGGTCCCGCGGCCCCAGTTGTACGCACCGTCGGGCGGCTTGCGCGTCAACGCAATGCGCTCGGGCCTGACCGAGATGGTGACCGGCATGCCGAGCGGGCCCGTAATGCCATGATTCACATACAGCCGCGACGGCAACTCGGCCGTTTCCACGAACACGTGATCCGGTTCGTCTTCCACCACGATGCCATCGAACAGATTTGTCGAGCCGATGAATTCAGCCGTGAAGCGGCTGTTCGGATATTCGTAGACCTCGTGCGGCATGCCGATCTGCACGATTTCGCCTTCGCTCATGACCGCGATCCGGCCGGCCATGGTCATCGCCTCCTCCTGATCGTGCGTGACCATCATGCAGGTCACGCCGACCTTATCGAGGATATTCACCAGCTCGATCTGCGTGCGCTGGCGGATCTGTTTGTCGAGCGCGGACATGGGCTCGTCGAGCAGCAGCAACTTCGGACGCTTGACCAGGCTGCGGGCCAGCGCCACGCGCTGCTGCTGGCCGCCTGACAACTGATGCGGCTTGCGCTGCGCATACTTCGCCATCTGCACGAGGTCGAGCGTTGCATGCACGCGCTCCTTGAGTTCCGCGCCGCGCACGCCTTCCTGCTTGAGCCCGAACGCCACGTTCGACTCCACCGTCATATGCGGAAACAGCGCATACGACTGGAACATCATGTTCACCGGTCTCCTATACGGCGGCATGCTTGCGAGATCCTCGCCATCGATCACAATCTGGCCTGAGGTGACCGACTCCAGCCCCGCAAGCATGCGCAGCAAGGTGGACTTGCCGCAGCCCGAACTGCCGAGCAGCGCGAACAGTTCGCCCTTTTTCACCGACAGGTTCACGCCCTTCACTGCAACGGTTTCATCGAATTTCTTGACGACATCGACGATCCGCACGAAATTCTCCGCCGCCCAGTCCGGGTCCCGCAAACCCGGTTCCGGCCTGCGGCCATTGGGAGCTCCCGAACCGCTCTGCCTGCCTTGATTGCCCGGTCCGGCGGGCACTGCGCTCGACTGCTGCTCACTCATGATCTGCTGCCTGGCTCCTGCGCTACGCGCATTCGTGCTGCTTTTCCAGCTGCACTTCTCAATTATTTTTTCGACGACTTTTCGCCACCACCGCCCGCAAGGTCGCCGGCAACGAACAAAGCCCCCGGAGAACCAGGGGCTTCGCGTTGATCAATTGCCCGATGCAAACCTGGCAACCTTACCGGAATTCAAAATCAGGATCAGCGCCCCGACTTCAGTTCCGTCCAGAGGCGCGTTTGCAAACGCTGGATTTCCGGCGGCAACGGCTTGAGCAGGAACAACGTCTTGATCACGTCTTGCGGCGGGTAGACGGCCGGATCGTTGGCAACATCCTTCGATACATATTTCCGCGCTTCCGAGTTCGCACTCGGGTAATACACCTCGTTCGTGATCGCGGCGTGAACCTGCGGCGTCTCGATGTAATTGATCCACTCGAGCGCAGCTTCCTTGTTCTTCGCGTCCTTCGGAATCGCCATCACGTCGAACCACACTGGCGCACCGCCCTTCGGGATGTAGTACTCGATCCTGTACGCCTTCTTCGCCTCTTCTGCACGATGCTTGGCAATCACCACGTCGCCCGACCAGCCGTAGGCGAAGCAGACGTCGCCGCCAACCATGTCGTTGATATAACCCGACGAGTTGAACTGCGTGATGTACGGTCGGATCTTCTTGAGCATCGCCAGCGCCGCGCGGTAATCGGCGGGGTTCGTGCTCATTGGATCCTTGCCGATGTAATGCAGCGCGGCGGCGAACATCTGGTCAGGGGCGTCGAGTACGGACACACCGCAGGCCTTGAGCTTCGAGATGTTTTCCGGCTTGAACAGGATGTCCCAGTTATCCAGCGGCACGTTCTTGCCAAGGATCTGCTGGACCTTCGTGACGTTGTAGCCCAGGCCCGTTGTGCCGTAGGCCCACGGCACCGTGTACTGGTTGCCCGGATCGGCGCCCGCGACCAGCTTCATCAGGTCAGGGTCGAGGTATTTGAGGTTGGGGAGTTTGGATTTATCGAGCGGGGCGAAGATGCCCGCCGTGATCTGCTTGCCGGCGTAGTTGCTGGTCGGCACCACGATGTCATAGCCCGAATTGCCGGTGAGCAGCTTGGCTTGCAGCGTGTCGTCGCTGTCGTAGTTGTCGTACTTGACCTTGACGCCCGTCTGCTTCTCGAAGTTCGGAATCGTGTCTTTCGCGATGTAGTCCGACCAGTTGTAGACGTTGAGCTGCGTGTCTTTCGCCGATGCCGCCAGCGGTGCCGATACCGCCGCCACGCCCGCGATAGCCATGGTAATCGTCAATACGCGCGCAGCCGCGCCCGATGCCCCCAAACGCTTCGACAACCGGTCCGCCACTTTTCCTGTCATTTCAGTTTCTCCGTCCTTTCGACTTGCCGACCGTTGATTTTCATGTCTCGATTCGCTCTTTCTCCCCTGCTCAGCCGAGCCAATGCCGAGCCGATTCGAGACGATCTTAAAAAAACGAAAACTATCATCAAAAGGTTGCTTCGCAAAAAACAATCGGCAAGTTTTGTCGCGTGGAGTGTACAAGGGACGCGTTTGCCCGATCGTGGAGTGAAGTGGAGTTGTGAGGGGTTCCAGATTGCCGGCCCAGCTATAAAGACCCCACTGCCGTTGTTGAATCCAACCGGGTAGAGGCTTACGTAATGTCATTATCGGGGCCCTTTTGCCGAAACCGATGTGAAATCGCTCGTCCCATAACCATGCCTTTAGAGCGCCGCGTGAGTGTGATGGGAGGCTGGCGGCGACGAGCAGCAAGTCAGCGGAACGGTCGTTGCTGAGGCTCTGCTCAGGTTCGCCTGTCGCCCGAGGATGCGCTGCGGCTTGCACCGTGTTTTTATCGATGTGACGTCTCGTGGCCCTGAGGGTGGTTCGTCCCGCTGCTCATGCCTTTTCCCCAACCGCTTCGCGACATCCCGCTTCAGGAAACAGGCCGCAAACCGCATGAACACGAATCCGTCCGCTCTCACTTCAACCGGCACCGCGGACGATCCGCAACCTGATCCCGCATCCGGACATCAGGCCGGTCAACCGAACGGCTCGCTCCCCAAGCGCGGCTGGTTCTCGTTCGTCGGCGCTGGAGCGCTCGTCGCTGTCGGCTATATGGACCCAGGCAACTGGGCCACCGCGCTCGCGAGCGGCGCGAAATACGGCTATCAATTGCTAAGCGTCGTCCTGCTCGCCTGCTTGATGGGTTTGCTGCTGCAATGGGTGGCATCGAAAGTAGGCGTTGTGACGGGACGGGATCTCGCGCAACTTTGCCGCCAACGCTACAGCCGGCGCACCACGCTCTTCCTTTGGATCACCAGTGAGATCGCGATCATCGCGTGCGATGTCGCCGAGGTCGTCGGCAGCGCAGTCGCCCTTCAATTGCTGCTGGGTGTCTCGCTGACAGTCGGCGTCCTGATGTCGGCGGTAGGCACGTTCGCTATGCTCGCGCTCCAAAGCCGTGGGCAGCGGCCGCTCCAGATCGCCGTGACCGCGTTGATCTTTTTCGTGGGATTTTGTTTTGTCGTCGAACTCGCGCTTGCCAACCCGTCATGGCGCGGCGCGCTGGCCGGTCTTGCACCGCCCACCGCCCTGCTGCGCGACGCCGGCATGATCTGGCTCGCTGCCGGGATCCTCGGCGCCACCGTCATGCCGCATAACCTCTATCTGCACTCCGCGCTCGTCAAGGAGCACGCGAAAAACGGCAACGACGAAGCTATCTCCAACGCCATGAAGGGCGTCAACATCGATACCTTCGCGTCCCTCAGCCTGGCATTCACCGTCAACGCGTCACTGCTGATCGTGGCGGCGGCCGTCTTCCATGCCAACGGCCATTTCGACGTTAATGATCTCGCCGATGCCCATCGCCTGATCGCACCGCTCGTTGGCAGTCACTGGGCGAGCATTGTGTTCGCAGCGGCTTTGCTGGCGTGCGGCTTGAACGCCACGGTGACCGGCACGCTGGCCGGACAAGCCGTCATGGAGGGGTTCCTGCAACTGAAGATCGCTCGCTGGGCGCGAGCGCTCCTCACCCGCGCGCTGGCCATGGGACCCGCGCTGCTCGCGGTCGGCGCGTTCGGGGAACATGGGTCGAACCAGTTGCTCGTTGCAAGTCAGGTCGTGCTGAGCCTGCAATTGCCGCTGGCCGTGATCCCGCTCGTGCGCTTTGCCTCGGACGCGGGAATCATGGGCCGGTGGCGCATCAAGCGCATTCCGCTCGCCCTGGCGTGGTTGTGCGCCGCGCTGATCGTGCTGCTGAACGGCGCGCTGTTGTGGCAGTTGTTGACCGAAAGTTGAGGGGTGTCTGGGCGTGCAAGGATCGTTTGGGTTTGCCGCTGATTTTCGGTTGCTGCGGAGACTGCGCTCTTTTCGCTGTGACTTTTATCCCGCATTTCAAGGTTTCTTCCACGCCTGACAGGACGACCCGCCCGGAAGTCTGAGATTCGCACCCCGCCAACGTTTCAATCGGCTAGTCGTTCTGACCGCCGGATGCATGGTCCAACGCGGCGTGAATGCGCCCGCCAAACGCGTTGATACGAACCAGCAAACACCCCCGCTTCTCCCGTTTCGTTCATCGAGAAATAAGTCGGTCGATGCAGGTCAGGATCGCTTTTTGCTGTGGCTGCCCGTTCGTCCAACTTATCGAGATGACCCTTCCGCGCGCTTACAATTATGCGTTCCGCGAATTTCAACCGATGGCAGGCGTGAATCTATCCGCTCAGTTAATCGCCAAGCCAGTCGCTAAACAAGCAGTCGCGGATCGCGCAATCGGGGCGACAAGGAATACGCGCTCCTGCCGCCTCACCCGCACCGACGCTACTCAACGCAACAAGGACGATCGTTTCATGGCCCGAGGCTCTTTGCCGCTTCCCCTCTGCTCCCGCCGCTCCCTTATGCCCTTCCGGCAACGCGATGTCGCGACGGCTTGCCGCCTGGCGCTGCTCGCGGGCGCTATCGGCCTCGGATGGACAAGCGCAGCCTACGCCACGGTTGCCGTGCTCCAGCCCGTGCGCGAAGCCGCTGCAGAGCAGCCGCTCGAACTGACCTTGCTTTATAGCGACGACGACAAGCAACCGCTTACCATCGATGTACCGAAAGCGCTCAACATCACGCTGACCAACGGCGACTTGCCGCCACAGCCACTGGCGTTGCAACGCGAAGGCAACGTCCCCGACCAGCTGACGCTGCGCCCCGGCCAATATCGGAAAGTTCGCTACGCCGCCCCTTGGCCCGACGCGGCGCGCGGCGTGATGAAGGTCGATCCGGTGGGCTTCGATTCATCCCCCATGCTGATCACCCTGAACCGCGGCAAGTCGCAGACGCAAGTGGTGGCGGCGGAAACCGCTGAGACGAAAGCGAAGACGCCGCAGCAATTGGCGAGCGCCGAGGCCGCGGCGAACACATCGGCCGTTCCGACGAGCACGAGTGACCGCATGTTCAGCGGCCGGTTGTCGACCTTCGAACCGATGTATTTCGCCGATGGCCAGAACGGCGATAACCTCGCCAAATTCCAGTTCAGCTTTAAATATCGCCTGATCATGCCGGACGATCCCCGCTCGCGCGGCTTCCTCGACAACCTGTATTTTGCCTACACGCAAACGTCGATCTGGGACCTGTCGGCGGAATCGGCGCCTTTCCGTGACACGAGTTACGAGCCGCAACTGTTCTACTACCTGGAGAACACAGGTTGGAAAAGCTCGCTGTTTTCGCGCATGGGCGTGACCGCCGGTATCGGCCATGAGTCGAACGGCAAGAGCGGCGCGGATTCGCGCGGCATCAACATTGCGTTCGTGCGTCCGAGCTGGGATTTCGGCGATGTCAATTCGAACCACCTGACCATAGCGCCGAAAATCTATTACTACATCACGAAGAGCGGCAACGAAGATATCCAGGACTATCGCGGGTACGTCGACCTGCTCGTGAAGTACGGCAGCCCCGATGGCTGGCAACTCGCCACGACACTGCGCAAAGGCACAAAACACGGCTACGGCAGCGTTGACACCCAATTCACTTATCCGCTCGCCAAGCTGATCGGCAGCGCGTGGGGCGGCTATTTGTGGGTGGGATATTTCAATGGCTACGGCGAAGACATTCTCGATTACAACCAGCGTAACCACTGGATCGCGCGGATCGGATACAGCATCGCGCGTTAAACTGAGGGCTTTTGCGCGGGCGCCGCAGGTTTTCACTGCATGCCGCGCCCGACTACAGGTGTTTTATGGCATCGAACCTTCATGATTTACCCGACAGCCCGTGCATCGGCGTCTGCTCGACCCTCTTCGACGATATCTGCAAAGGCTGTGGCCGCATGGCCGGAGAAGTCTCCAACTGGGTGTTTCTCAGCGACGCCGAGAAGCTCGCCATTTGGGAACGCATTACCCGCGAAGGCACTGCGATGCGCTTCACGCGGGACAAGGTTTGAGTTGCGGTTGAGTTGAGTCTTGGTCGCTTAGGCTGCCGTCGCAGGCCGGATATCCGCGACCAGCAAGTCGAGCAATTCACGCACGCTGCGAATGGCTGATCCGAACGGCAGCGCCTCGCGCCCCCGGAAGAACAATCCGTTCGCACGATCTCCACGCAGGGCCGCGGCGAGACGGGTATCGATACAAAAATGCCCGAACTTTTCGATACCATCGCGCAAACCACACGCCACGAGACAATTGAGGCCCGTGGGGCACTTTTGCTCACGCGAGCCAATTTTGTCGCGAATCCGTTGCTCATTGCGCATGTAGCGATCGAGCCATGGAGTTTTCACCGCGCGAGCCGGCAGGCCGGTCACACTCACGAATTCGACGATGTCTTCCGGCGTTGCATCGGCCAGAATGCGCTTGAACTCAGGATGCGCGTCACCCTCTTCAGTCACCGCGAACGCCGTGCCGAGTTGCACGCCTGACGCACCTGCCGCCAGCCAGCGACGCACCGCTGCATGCCCGTCGATACCACCCGCCACGATCAGCGGAATCTGCGTCCGGCCCATGCCGAGGGCATCGAAAGTCAGCATGGTTTCGTCGATCACACGGGCGAAGTCAAAGCGCTCGCTCGGAATATCCGCGACGCTTGCCACGCCAAGATGGCCGCCCGCATGCCCCGGATGCTCGATCACGATGGCATCGGGCAGACGATTTTTCTTGAGCCACTTTTTCAGCACCAGCGCGATGCCACGGCTGTCCGACAAGATCGGGATCAGCGCGATATCGACACCTTGCGTCAGGTCCGGCAGGTCCAGAGGCAGGCCTGCACCCATGACGATAGCGTCCGCGCCGCTGTTGCACGCCGTTTGCACCGCTGCCGCGTAGGACGACACCGCGCGCATGACATTCACGGCAATCATGCCGCGGCCCTCGCTAAGCGCCTTCGCAGCAATGATCTCGCGGCGCAACGCCGTCTGGTTGGCGGCTTCCAGGGTCGCCTGATCCGGATTCTGCTTGCATATTTCGAGCAGGTCGGGATGGTGATGCCGCAAGTCGATGCTGGAGATTGTTCCCATTGCACCCTCCCGGGCGACGGCGCCGGCCAGCCGGTGCGCGGACACACCCACGCCCATGCCTCCCTGCACAACAGGAAGCAAGGTGCGGCCGCGAATGGTCAGGGGGGTAAGAGGGGTCATCGAAGGTTCATCTCCAGAGTCAAAGTTTTGAGCTTGCAGGAGGTTGGACAAATTGATGTTGCTTTTTATCAAGCAAATTCGACTGTGCTGTATTTCAGTTTTCCGAACGTGCTTCGTTCCCGAAAACGCAAACGGCCCGCTTTCCTTACGAAGCGGGCCGTTTGCGTTGCTGCTTGTTTCTCTAAATGTTTCTAAAGGCAAACTGCTGTATTGCTCGCGATGTAATGCGCGCTCAGTTAGTGAATCCCCTGGCTCGCCAGGAAATCCTCGTACGTGCCGCCGAAGTCGCGCAACGTGCCGTCGTTCTTCACTTCGATGATCCGGTTCGCCAGTCCATTCACAAACTCGCGGTCATGCGAAACGAAGATCAGCGTGCCATCGTATTTCTCCAACGCGATCTGCAGGGACTCGATTGACTCCATGTCCATGTGGTTGGTCGGCTCGTCCATCAACAGCACGTTCGGGCGCCCGAGCATCAGCTTGCCCCAGATCATGCGGCCCTTCTCACCACCCGAGAGCACCTTGACCGACTTCTTGATGTCGTCGGCGTTGAACAGCAAACGGCCCAACGTGCCACGGACCATCTGGTCGTCGTCGCCGTCCTGACGATACTGGTCAACCCAGTCGGTCAGCGTCTCGTCTTTCGGAAACTCTTCGTACGTGTCCTGCGGCATATAGCCGACCAGCGCGTTTTCCGCCCACTTGACCGTGCCTCCATCCAGTTCGATTGCGCCCTTCAGCGCGCGCAGCAACGTGGTCTTGCCCGCGCCGTTCTCGCCGATAATCGCAATCCGCTCGCCCGGCTGAACACTCAGATTGAAATGGTTGAAGATGGTGCGGTCATATTTCTTCGTGATGTTGGTCGCCACCACTGCGATGTTGTGCAGCTTTTTCTCGAAGTCGAAGCGAATAAACGGGTTCTGCCGCGACGACGGCTTGAACTCCTCGATCTTGATCTTCTCGATCTGCTTCGCACGGCTGGTCGCCTGACGCGCCTTCGATTTGTTGGCCGAGAACCGGCGCACGAAGTCCTGGAGGTCGGCCACTTTGTCTTTGGCCTTCTGGTTCGCATTCGCCTGACGCTCGCGCGCCTGGGCCGACGCCAGCATGTAGTCGTCGTAATTACCCGGGTACACCTTCAACGTGCCGTAATCCATGTCCGCCATGTGCGTGCAGACCTGGTTCAGGAAGTGTCGATCATGCGAAATGATCACCATGGTCGAGTTGTACTGATTCAGTATGTCCTCGAGCCAGCGAATGGAGGTGATGTCCAGGTTGTTGGTCGGTTCGTCGAGCAGCAACACGTCCGGCTTCGAGAACAGTGCCTGCGCCAGCAATACGCGCAGCTTCCAGCCCGGGGCAACGTTGCTCATGGGACCGTTATGGTCTTCGATGGCAATGCCAATACCCAGCAACAACTCGCCCGCGCGCGCTTCGGCCGTATAACCGTCGTACTCGGCGAACTTTGCTTCGAGTTCGGCGGCATGCATGTAGTCGTCGTCGGTCGCGTCGGGATTCGCGTAGATGGCATCGCGCTCGGACATCGCGCGCCACATTTCAGTGTGGCCCATCATGACGACGTCGATCACGCGCTGGTCTTCGTAGGCGAACTGATCCTGGCTCAATTTACCCAAGCGGATGTTCGGCTCCAGCATGACGGTGCCCGAGCTCGGCTCAAGGTCGCTGCCGAGGATTTTCATGAACGTGGATTTGCCGCAGCCGTTCGCCCCGATCAGGCCGTAGCGATTTCCTTCCCCGAACTTGACCGAAATGTTCTCGAAGAGGGGCTTCGGCCCGAATTGCATGGTGATGTTGGCAGTAGACAGCACAGCGCGTCCTTTTTGAATGATGTACGGCGAAAAACCTGCAATTTTAGCAGTTTTTCGACGAATTGCGGCATCGCAGCGAAAAGCCGCACGCTTGGAGTGCGTAGACCGCTGCTTCCGCCGGTCCGCAAATGCCGCCGCAATGGCGCCACGATGGCACCACGGTCGAGACTGCGCCAGGCGTTCCGGGCTGGTTGGACCTGCCCGGATCCGCTGGCGCCGCGCATTCCGAGCCTAGATGCGTTCCGCGATATACGCCTTCACCAGATCCGCCTCGGCCGCCAAGATATCGAATTTCTGTGGCAATTCTTCGATACCGATAAATGCCGCCGGCCGCTCTGGTTCGCGCTCGAGCGCTTCACGGATGGTCTCGCCGAATTTAATCGGCTGGGCAGTTTCCAGCACGATCATCGGCACGCCAGGTATCAGGTGCTCGCGCGCAACCTTCAGGCCGTCGGCCGTGTGGGTGTCGATCATGGTGCCGTAACGCTTGAACGCGTCACGGATGGTGTCCACCCGGTCCGCATGGCTGCTGCGTCCCGACACGAAACCAAACTCCTTCACGCGCGCAAAGTCGCCGCTGGCCGCGAGGTCAAAACCACCCTTTTCTTCCACGTCGCGGAAAAGCTGAAGCACGCGTGCGGGATCGCGGCCGAGCAGATCGAACACAAAACGCTCGAAATTCGACGCCTTCGAGATATCCATGCTCGGGCTGGTCGTGTGATACGTCTCGGCCGCCGTGCGCACGCGATAAATCCCGGTGCGGAAAAATTCGTCGAGCACGTCGTTCTCGTTCGTGGCGACAACCAGTTGCTCGATCGGCAAGCCCATCATCCGCGCGATATGCCCGGCGCAAACATTGCCGAAATTGCCCGATGGCACTGTGAACGAGACCCGCTCGGCGTTCGACTTCGTCGCGGCGAAGTAGCCTTTGAAATAGTAGACGACCTGCGCCACCACACGTGCCCAATTGATCGAATTGACCGTGCCGATCTTGTTGGCCGCTTTGAACGCGTGGTCGTTCGACACCGCCTTGACGATGTCCTGGCAATTGTCGAAGTTGCCGATTACCGCAAGGTTGAAGATGTTCGGATCCTGCAGCGAAAACATCTGCGCCGTCTGGAACGCGCTCATCTTCTGATGCGGCGACAGCATGAAAACACGCACGCCCTGCTTGCCGCGCATGGCGTATTCGGCCGCGCTGCCGGTGTCGCCCGAGGTGGCGCCAAGAATGTTCAGCGTCTGCCCCTGCTTGGCCAGCGTGTACTCGAACAGGTTGCCGAGCAACTGCATGGCCATGTCCTTGAACGCGAGCGTGGGACCGTTCGACAATTCCAGCAACGACACGGTCGTGCCGCCCTCTTCGCCCAGCGTTTTCAGCGGCGTGATCTGCGACGCGCTCTCGTGATCGCGAACGTTGCTGTAAGTGCTCGCCGTATAAGTGCGGCGCGTGAGCGAGCGCAGGTCATCGTCGGAAATGTCGTCGCTGAATTTGCGCAAGATTTCGTGGGCCAGATCCGCATACGAAAGCGTGCGCCATGCAGTCAGTTCCTGCGCCGTGACGCGCGGATATTCAGCGGGCAAATACAGGCCGCCGTCCTTCGCGAGACCGCCGAGCAGGATGTCGGAGAAAGTATGGCGCTCGCCAAAACCGGCGCCGCGCGTAGAGATGTAGTTCATTTCAAAGCCCTAGTTCAAACCTTCCATGCGCAGCTTCGTCACTTTCGAGACCACGGTGGAAAGCGCCTCGATCTGCGTGATCGCCGCGTTGATTTCCCGTTCGACCGTTTCGTGCGTCAGCAGGATGATGTCGGTCTCGCCCTTGTCCTCACCGTCGACATGCTCGGATTCCTTCTGCAGCAACGCGTCGATGGAAATGACCTTGTCGGCGAGGATCCGCGTGATGTTGGCGAGCACGCCCGTGACGTCGGCCACGCGCAGGCGCAGGTAGTAGCTGCTCGTCACTTCTTCGATCGGCAGGATCGGCGTGTTGGCCAGGCTGTCCGGCTGGAACGCCAGATGCGGCACGCGATGTTCCGGGTCGGCCGTATGCAGGCGTGTAACGTCCACGAGATCGGCGACTACCGCCGACGCGGTCGGCTCGGCGCCCGCGCCCTTGCCGTAATAGAGCGTGGTGCCCACCGCATCGCCGTGGACGACCACCGCGTTCATCGCGCCTTCCACGTTCGCCAGCAGGCGTTTTGCCGGAATCAGCGTGGGATGCGTGCGCAACTCGATGCCCTTCTCCGTGCGGCGCGCAATACCCAGCAGCTTGATTCGGTACCCGAGTGCCTCGGCATAGCGAATATCGATGGCGTCGAGCTTGCTAATCCCTTCCACGTAAGCCCGGTCGAATTGCACGGGCACGCCGAACGCTATGGCGCTCATGATCGTGACCTTGTGCGCCGCGTCCACGCCTTCAATGTCGAAGGTCGGATCAGCTTCGGCATAACCCAGTTCCTGGGCCGCTTTCAGCGCGGTCGCGAAGTCGAGTCCGCGGTCGCGCATCTCCGAGAGAATGTAGTTCGTCGTGCCGTTGATGATGCCCGCGATGTACTGGATCCGGTTCGCCGTCAGCCCTTCGCGCAGCGCCTTGATGATCGGAATGCCGCCCGCGACCGCGGCTTCGAACGCGACCATCACGCCCTTCTTGCTGGCCGCTTCGAAAATCTCGCTACCGTGCACGGCGAGGAGCGCCTTGTTTGCCGTCACCACGTGCTTGCCGTTTGCAATAGCGCGCAGCACCAGTTCGCGCGCAACGCCCGTACCGCCAATCATCTCGGCGACGATGTCGATAGAAGGATCGTCAACGACCGCGTTGAAGTCAGTCGTGACGTCGATACCTTCGGCGCCCTGCACCTTCGACGGCGTGCGCACCGCGATGCGCGTAATTTCGATGCCCCGTCCGGCGCGCCGTTTGATTTCTTCCTGATTGCGGCGCAGCACCGTGAAGGTGCCGCTGCCGACGGTGCCGAAGCCCAGCAGGCCAACTTTGATCGGTTCCATTGCAGCGTGAGTCTTATAAGAGAGGTTTAGACAGAGTGACGTTTTCGATAACCATCGAGAAAGCGCGCGATACGGTTGATGGAGTCAGCAAGATCATCGACGTTCGGCAGGAACACCACCCGAAAATGATCGGGCGTCGGCCAGTTGAAGCCGGTGCCCTGCACAAGCAGCGTGCGTTCTTCGAGCAGCAGGTCCGTAATGAACTGCTGGTCATCGACGATCGGATACATCTTCGGGTCGAGCTTCGGGAACATGTAGAGCGCCGCCTGCGGCTTCACGCAAGTCACGCCGGGAATGGCGGTGAGCATGTCGTAGGCGAGTTCCCGCTGCTTGAACAGGCGCCCGCCCGGCACGATCAGGTCGTTGATGCTCTGGTAACCGCCGAGCGCCGTCTGGATGGCGTATTGCCCGGGCACGTTCGCGCACAGGCGCATGGAGGCCAGGATGCCGAGCCCTTCCATATAGTCATGGGCAATGCGGCGGTTCTCACCCGTCAGCCCCGAGATGAACATCCAGCCCGCGCGATATCCGCAGGCCCGGTAACTTTTCGACAAGCTATTGAACGTGACCGTCAGCACGTCGTCGGACAGCGCCGCGACCGCCGTGTGCTTGCGGCCGTCATAGACGATCTTGTCGTAGACCTCGTCAGCAAAAATAATCAGGCCATGCTTGCGCGCAATCTCGATCATGTCCTTTAGCAACTCGTCCGAATACAGCGCGCCGGTCGGATTATTCGGGTTGATGATGACAAGCGCCTTCGTGCTTGACGTGATCTTCGAGCGCAGGTCGTCGAGATCGGGCATCCAGTCGGCAGATTCGTCGCAGAGATAATGCACCGGCGTACCTGCCGACAAGCTCACCGCGGCCGTCCACAACGGGTAGTCCGGCGCGGGCAGCAGCACTTCGTCGCCGTCGTTGAGCAAGCCCTGCATGGCCATCACGATCAATTCGGACGCGCCGTTGCCAATGTAGATGTCGTCCAGCTCGACGCCTGCCACGCCCTTCTGCTGGGAGTAATGCATGATCGCCTTGCGCGCGGCGAACACGCCTTTCGAGTCCGAATACCCCGACGAAGTAGGCAGGTTGCGGATCATGTCCTGGATGATTTCGTCCGGCGCGTCGAAGCCGAAGGCAGCCAGGTTGCCAATATTGAGCTTGATGATCCGGTGGCCCTCGTCCTCCAGCCGCTTCGCGTGCTCGAGCACGGGACCGCGGATGTCATAACAGACGTTCTGTAATTTATTGGATTTTAGAATCGGTTTCACGGCAGGAAAGCTCACTGGGTTACTGAAATCAGGCTCTGGATCAGGGAAAACGACAAATAAAATTGACAAGTCAGGTCCGCGGACCCGCCACAACGCTGGCAACGCCGTTATTTTTGCCCGGCGCTTCGGACGCGGAGCGTGAAAATACGTCGAACCGAGTCCTTGAGCGAGACATTAAGCGGACCGGACACCGCGCGGAAACCCTGAGTAGCAACGCGGAACAGGCAGTCTAGCGAAAATGCGTCGGATAGAGGCAGGTTTGGGCGGAATCGTGTGAGCTTATGGCCATCAGGCCAAGGCAAAACGCCCGATTGCGTGTCGGCAAGCAGCTTGTGGCGGCACGCGATGCATCGCGCCGCCCGGGCTCGCAACCCGCTGGCGGCTTAAAAGTTATAATTTAGCGGATTATCCGTGACTTTCGCAATGCGCCACCGGTAAAACGCGTGCACATCGGCTTCATTAGGGTCCTCGCGTGAACCGATGAAGGCTGCGTTGCGCGCCGGGCCTCCTCTTTGTCACAGGCCGCTCGCGCAGTCACCTTTCGCCATCAACTTGCCTGTCGGAATACCGATTTGAAATTACACCAGGAAGCCAGCGGCGCGCTCAATACCATCACGAGTTACGGCGCCAATTACGTCGCGATCAATCTGCAACACCACGAAGGCAGCATCATCGTGATGCCGGAAACGCCGGTGATCGCGTGGCCCGTGTCGTCGTTCGAGGCGCTGACCCCGGAAGATTTTGACGCGCTCATCGCGGTCGGACCTGAAGTCGTCGTGTTCGGCAGCGGCGCGCGCCTGCGTTTTCCGCATCCACGGCTTATCGCCAAGCTCTCCCAGCAACGCATTGGCGTGGAGACGATGGACTTCGGCGCCGCATGCCGTACTTACAACATTCTCATGTCGGAAGGCCGCCGGGTTGCGGCTGCGCTGCTGATCGAAACGTAGTCCCGGCTGACCGATGGAGGCCGGCACGAACGGCCACATCAACGCTTCAACACGGATTCACTGCGCCAGTGCGATAAACTGCCGCCCGGCGTCGATATCGGTACGGCTATCGGCAACGGTAGCGCCTGTTTTCTGCGCACCGCAGGTCGACGCACTGGTCCCTTGAGCGCCCGCCGCATGACGAGGTGCACAAGGACTGGCCGTCTGGCTGACTTGTGCGTTTGGTCGAAGCAGCGGAATCTGCATGGGCTGACGCGCCGAGGTCACCGGATAAGCCGCGCAGCTCGCCCCAAACGGGCCGAACGTGCGGAACCGGGCCAAATAAGCCGGCCTTAAGCCTCAATGAGCCAAACTCGGGCCCCTCATGGATTTTGCTAGCGCCGCGAAAGTGGCATCGGACAGGTCAACCCTCATGAACGATACGCCTTCCCGGCTACCGCTCACCCGCCTCTCGCTTCTCTTGCTGATCGCGGCACTTGCCGTGATCTGGTTCGCGCCGCTGGGCCTGCGTCATCTTGTTCCAAGCGACGAAGGCCGTTACGCCGAAATGGCGCGCGAAATGTTCGTGACCGGCGACTGGATCACGCCGCGCTACAACGGCTACAAGTATTTCGAAAAACCCCCGCTGCAAACCTGGGCGAACGCCCTGACGTTCGCATGGTTCGGCATCGGCGAATGGCAAGCCCGCCTTTATACGGCGCTAACAGGCTTTGCCGGCGTGCTGCTGATCGGCTATACCGGCGCTCGCGTGTTCAACGGAGTGACGGGGTTTTGCGCGGCCGTGGTGCTCGCGACTTCGCCGTACTGGAACCTGATGGGCCATTTCGATACGCTCGACATGGGCCTGTCGTTCTGGATGCAACTCACGCTCTGCAGCTTGCTGCTGGCGCAACGTCCGAACCTGCCGGCGCCCCAAGTCCGCTTTTGGATGTGGCTTTGCTGGGCCGGCATGGCGCTCGCGCTGTTGTCAAAAGGGCTGGTCGGCCTGATTCTTCCGGGCGCGGTGCTGGTGCTCTACACGTTGATCGCGCGTGACTGGGCGCTGTGGCGCCGGCTTTATATTGGCAGCGGGTTGATCCTGTTCCTGATCATTGCCGCGCCGTGGTTCGTTCTGGTCCAGATCAAGAATCCGGAGTTCCTGAATTTCTTTTTCATCGTGCAGCAGTTTGCGCGATACCTGACCCCCGAACAGAACCGGCCGGGTGCGTTTTACTACTTCGTGCCGGTGTTGATTGTTGGATTCCTGCCCTGGCTCTCGGTGACGTTCCAGAGCGTCCGGCATGCCCTGAAGGTGCCGCGCCAGCCGAACGGCTTCGCGCCTGTCACACTGCTTCTCGTCTGGACGGCGTTTATCTTCTTGTTCTTCAGCGCGTCGCATTCGAAATTGCTGTCGTATACCCTGCCGATCGCGCCTTCCATTGCGTTGTTGATCGCCATCTACCTGCCGCTGCTCACACGCGCCCAATGGCACAAGCATCTGACGGGGTACGCGGTGTTTCTGGTCGTGGCAGCGTTTGGCGCGATCTTTTTGGGCCGGATGGGCGGGGGTCACACGCCCAATGCGCTGTACAAGGAATTCCAGGTCTGGGTGTACGCCGCGCTCGCGGTGGCCTTCGTGGTCACGCTGGCTGCCATCTGGCTGAACCGGCGTAGTTCGATGGGTGGCGTGGTGCTACTGGGAACTGCGTGGCTGCTCATGGGCACGATCGCCGGCACCGGCCACGATGTGTTCGGCCGCGAAAGTTCGGGCGTGCAGCTGGTGCCCGCGGTGAAAGCCGCCATGGCCCGATTGCCCGCCGACACGCCGTTCTACTCGGTCGCCAAGCTCGATCACACCATGCCGTTCTACCTCGGCCACACCATGATCATGGTGCAGGAGCCCGACGAATTGCAGTTCGGCGTCACGACGGAACCCCAGAAGTGGGTGCCGACCATCGACGAGTGGATTCAGCGCTGGGACGCGCAACGCTATGGTCTTGCGCTGATGCCGCCCGGCCGCTACGACGAGCTGCTGGCGAAGCAGGTGCCCATGCAGGTCATTGCGCGGGACGACCGAAGGGTGATTGTCGAGAAACCCCAACCTTGAAACAATGGCGCCGCGTGTTTGCCTGAGGACCGGCCGCCAGCGAAAACAGAAGCCGGAGACGCCTCCAAGCCTTATCGTTTTGCGGCGCTGCGCTAAAAAAATCCCTATTACGGCTCACGATGAACCCGATATCCTTCATTTGCATCATCACCGGCGTCATGCTGAACGCCGGTGCGCAGTTGCTGCTCAAAGCGGGCGTAAACGCCGTGGGTCATTTCGAATTCACCCCCGCGAACATCGTGCCGATCGGCTTCAAGATCGCGACGCAATGGCCAATCATCGGCGGACTGGCGTGCTACGTGATCAGCGTCTTCGTGTGGATCGTGGGATTGTCGCGGGTCGACGTATCAATCGCGTACCCCATGCTCTCGCTCGGTTACGTGGTGAACGCGTTCGCGGCGTGGTATTTATTTGGCGAAATCCTGTCGTTGCAGCGATTGGTAGGGATCGGCATTATCCTGATCGGCGTCGTGGTCCTGACGCGCGGTTGAGACAATTCATGTGGCCAGGCCACTTGAGCGAACCTGCCCGGCTGTCACCGTGTATCACAAAGACTGTGTATCAAAGATCTCACCGTTCCTTTCCTTCGCAGAGCTTCCATGACCCAGAACGTGCCTTCTAATACGCTTCCCTTTCTGCCTTTCGTACGCGCCGAGATCGACGAAGAGACGATTCAGGGCGTTGTCGACGTGCTGCGTTCAGGCTGGATCACGACCGGTCCGCAAAACCAGCAGTTCGAAGCTGAACTGTCCGCCTATTGCGGCGGCCGCCCGGTACGCACGTTCAATTCCGGCACGGCGACCATGGAGATTGGCTTGCGTATAGCAGGCGTGGGCGAAGGCGACGAAGTGATCACCACGCCCATGACCTGGGTCTCGACCAGCAATGTAATCATTGAAACAGGCGCTACGCCGGTGTTCGCAGATATTGACCCGGTCACGCGCAATATCGACCTGAATTTACTCGAAAAGGCCATTACGCCACGCACCAAGGCAATCCTGCCGGTGTATCTCTCGGGTCTGCCCGTGGACATGGACCGGCTGTACGGCATTGCGCGCGAGCGTGGGCTGCGCGTGATCGAAGACGCAGCCCAGGCATTTGGATCGTCGTGGCGCGGCCAGAAGATCGGCGCATTCGGCGACATTATTTCGTTTAGCTTTCACGCAAACAAGAACGTCACGTCAATCGAAGGCGGCGCGCTGGTCCTGAATAATGAGGAAGAAGCCGTGCTCGCACAAAAGTACCGGCTACAAGGCATCACGCGCACTGGCTTTGACGGCATGGATTGCGATCTCCTCGGCGGCAAATACAATCTCACCGATGTCGCCGCGCGCGTCGGCCTCGGCCAGCTCAAGCACGCGGAGCGCTTCACGGAACAACGCCGCGAGCTTGCACGCGCATACTTTGAGACTTTCGCAAACGGCGCGGCCGTGCGAACGGGCGTGCAATTGCCGGTGCCGAATTTCACCGACAGCAACTGGCACATGTTCCAGATCGCACTGCCGCTCGAGCGCTTGTCGCTGACTCGCTCGGCATTCATGAGCCTGATGAAGGAACGCGGCATTGGCACGGGCGTGCATTACCCGGCGCTGCATTTGTTCACGCTGTATCGTGGACGCGGATTTCACGAAGGCATGTTCCCGCACGCCGAAAAATACGGTGCATCAACGGTCACGCTGCCGCTTTTCACGCAGATGACCCAGGACGACGTGACCCGTGTCGTAGATGCAGTCAACGAAATCTGCGCGGCGCACGCGATTTAGCGCACTGGACGTGCACTGAAGGCATCGTCGGCACGCGGATGGCATAGCAAAACAAGAACCACATTTATCACCACGGACACCTAGCGGAACCATCGTCAACATGAGTCAAACGGATTTTCTGCCGACCGGCCCGGAATTAACGGTCGTGGTCCCGGTGTACAACGAAGAAGAAGGCCTCGCCGCCCTCTTCTCCCGCCTGTATCCCGCACTCGACGCGCTCGACACAACGTATGAAGTGATCTTCATCGACGACGGCAGCCGCGACAAGTCGGCGAGATTGCTCGCCCAGCAGTTTCGCGCGCGGCCGGACACCACGCGCGTGATCCTGCTCAACGGCAACTATGGCCAGCACATGGCCATTCTTGCGGGCTTCGAGCAATCGCGCGGGGAACGCGTCATTACGCTCGACGCCGATTTGCAGAATCCCCCTGAGGAAATTGCCAAACTGCTTCTGAAGATGCGCGAAGGTTTCGACTATGTCGGCACGATTCGCCAGCAACGCCAGGACAGTTTCTGGCGCAAGAAAGCGTCGCGCCTGATGAACCGGCTGCGCGAGCGCATCACGCGCATTCGCATGACCGACCAGGGGTGCATGCTGCGCGGTTACAGCAGGCACATCATTGACACCATTAACCGGTGCGGTGAAATCAACACCTTCATTCCGGCGCTGGCCTATACCTTCGCGCAGAATCCGATTGAAATCGATGTCGCGCATGAAGAGCGTTTTGCTGGGGAATCGAAGTATTCGCTGTACAGCCTGATCCGACTCAATTTTGACCTGGTGACCGGCTTCTCGGTCGTACCGCTGCAGTGGTTGTCGTTCATCGGCGTGATCCTGTCCGTGGGGTCCGCAGGCCTGTTCCTGCTGCTGTTGGTCCGACGCTTCATGTTCGGCGCGGAAGTCCAGGGTGTGTTCACATTGTTCGCTATCACCTTTTTCATGCTTGGCGTGATCATCTTCGCGCTTGGGCTACTTGGCGAATATATCGGCCGGATCTATCAGCAAGTGCGCGCGCGGCCGCGTTACCTGGTGCAAACCATCCTGGAAGAGCGCGACGGCAAACTCGCGCGAACCATGCCTCGCCAGGAAGCGGTAGCGGCAATCAGCCGCGAGGTCGATCCGCTATGAACGATGGAGTTGCCGTCACAAATGCACCCCGCGCGAAACCGCGTGCGGTCGTGTTCGCATATCACAACGTCGGCGTTCGCTGCTTGCAAGTCCTGCTCGCGCGCGGCGTTGAAGTCGCGCTGGTCGTCACGCACGAGGACAATCCGGCCGAGAACATCTGGTTCGGCAGCGTGAAGTCGGTCGCGGAGGATCACGGCATCACAGTGATCACGCCAGCCGACCCCAAGTCGCCCGAACTGCATGACGCAATCAGCGAACTCGCGCCGGACTTCATTTTCTCCTTCTACTACCGGCACATGCTGCCGGTCGGCGTGCTCGCGCTCGCCGCTCGCGGCGCGTACAACATGCATGGTTCGTTGTTGCCGAAGTACCGGGGACGCGTGCCCACCAATTGGGCCGTGCTGAATGGGGAAACAGAAACGGGCGCGACGCTGCACGAAATGGCCGCCGCACCCGACGCAGGAGCAATCCTCGCGCAAACGCCCGTCCCCATTCTCCCCGACGACACCGCCTCGCAAGTCTTCGACAAAACCACCGTCGCCGCAGAACAAACCTTGTGGCGCGTGTTGCTGGCCCTGATCGCGGGCGAAGCGCCGCATTTGCCGAACGACCTGACGAAAGGCAGCTATTTCGGCGGCCGGAAGCCGGAGGATGGCCGTATCGACTGGTCGCAACCGGCACAGCAGGTCTACAACCTGATTCGCGCCGTCGCGCCGCCGTATCCGGGGGCTTTTACGGACATCGACCAGCAGCGGTTTATCGTCGCGCGGGCGCGTCTCGTGCCCGAAAACGGCTTGCCGGGCATCGCTGCCGAGAGCCTGCGTGAGCTGTCGAATTTGCCGCCTGGCCTGCACGTGAAGGATAATGCGCTGTTTGGCGTATGCGGCGACAGCCGCGTCGTCGCCATCCGTGAACTACGGCAACCATTCGTGAGCGAAAGCCAGACTCCCGCCGGCAGCGAACGCGTCATCAGTCCCGCCGAATTCGGCCGACTCACTCAATCAATTCCTCATTCATGAAAAAAGTCCTGATCCTGGGTGTCAACGGCTTCATTGGCCACCACCTCTCCAAGCGCATTCTCGAGACGACCGACTGGGAAGTCTTCGGCATGGACATGCAGCGCGACCGTCTCGGCGACCTCGCCCACCACGAGCGCATGCATTTCTTTGAAGGCGACATCACGATCAACAAGGAGTGGGTCGAATATCACATCAAGAAATGCGATGTGATCCTGCCGCTGGTCGCTATTGCGACGCCAGCCACCTATGTGAAGCAGCCGCTGCGCGTGTTCGAACTCGACTTCGAAGCGAACCTGCCCATCGTCCGTTCGGCAGTGAAATACGGCAAGCACCTTGTGTTTCCGTCGACGTCCGAGGTGTACGGCATGTGCACCGACGAGCAATTCGATCCCGAAGAATCGCAGTTGAGCTACGGCCCGATCAACAAGCCGCGCTGGATCTACGCGTGCTCGAAGCAGTTGATGGATCGCGTGATCTGGGGTTACGGCATGGAAGGCCTGAACTTCACGCTGTTCCGTCCGTTCAACTGGATCGGCCCGGGCCTCGACTCGATCTACACGCCGAAGGAAGGCAGCTCGCGCGTGGTGACGCAATTCCTGGGTCACATCGTGCGCGGTGAAAACATCAGCCTCGTCGATGGCGGCGCGCAAAAGCGCGCGTTCACGGATATTGATGACGGCATCGGCGCGCTGATGAAGATCATCGAGAACAAGAACGGCGTGGCGACCGGCAAGATCTATAACATCGGCAATCCGAGCAACAACTTCTCGGTTCGCGAACTCGCGCACAAGATGCTGAAGCTCGCGAACGAGATCAGCGAGTACGCCGAAAGCGCGAAAACGGTCCAACTCGTGGAAACGTCCTCGGGCGATTACTACGGCGCGGGTTATCAGGACGTGCAAAACCGCGTGCCGAAGATCGACAACACGATCCAGGAACTCGACTGGAAACCCGTCGCCACCATGGACGACGCGTTGCGCAAGATTTTCGAAGCCTATCGCGGCGATGTAGGCACGGCGCGGCGCCTTGTCGAAGACCAGTCTTAAGGACGGCGCGTGGCTCGCATTGTTCTGAAAATCGACGTCGATACCCTGCGCGGTACGCGCGAAGGTGTGCCCAATCTCGCGCGCCTGCTCGACAAATACCACGCTCGCGCCACGTTCCTTTTCAGCCTCGGACCCGATCACACGGGTTGGGCGTTGCGCCGCGTGTTTCGCCCGGGGTTTCTCAAGAAGGTGTCGCGGACGTCGGTGGTCGAGCATTACGGCATCAAGACGCTCATGTACGGCGTGCTTCTGCCGGGACCGGATATCGGCCGTCGTGCGGTTGCGGAAATGCGCGCAGTCCACGAAGGCGGTTTCGAGTGCGGCATCCACACGTGGGATCACGTGTACTGGCAAGACAACGTCCGCGCCGGAAATCGCGAATGGACCACCGCGCAAATGCAGCACAGTCACGCACGTTTCGCCGAGATCTTTGGCGCGCCGCCGGTTACGCACGGTGCGGCGGGCTGGCAGATGAACGGCTACGCGTTCGAACAAATCGATGCCTGGGGCATGAAGTACGCGTCCGACGGCCGTGGCCATACGCCCTACATTCCGGTGCTCGACGGCCGGGCGCTGAACCACATCCAGATGCCCACCACGCTGCCCACGCTGGATGAAATCCTAGGGGTGGATGGCGTCGACATGAACAACGTCGCGGCGCATTTGCTGGGTCTCACGTCGAAGCAGGCGCACGACCAGGTCTACACGCTGCATGCCGAACTCGAAGGACAAAAGCTGGCCACGGTATTCGAGCAATTGCTGGCTGGCTGGAGTGCACAGGGTCACAGCTTCTGCACGATGGGCGACTATCATGCGACGCTGGACCGCGCGACGCTGCCCACGTACCCTGTCGCCTGGGGTGAGATTCCAGGTCGCGCGGGCGAGTTGATCCTTCAGCCGGACTAATACACTTCGGGCGAATTGAAGCACGTGGACGCCTGAAGCGTGTTTCGAGCTTGGAAGACCAGGTTATTTGCACTCGGGCCGCCGGACCGAATCCGGCGCCGCTGAGCCGGGCACGCCGACCTTCACGACCCAACCTTGCCCAACGCTTTAAGCTTCTCCCGGATCCGCACTACTGTTCCAACATGCTCGTTCACCAGAAACTGGCGCACGAGCAACGCGTCACCCGATAAAAAAAGGAGAAACTTCGTGCCGATCGCAGTCGATCAAGCCGTTCCCGATTTCACCGCGCCCGCAACGGGCGGCGACTTTTCGCTGTCCTCGCTGCGAGGCAAGAAAGTCGTGCTATTTTTTTATCCGAAAGACAACACGCCCGGCTGCACAACGGAAAGCCTGCAGTTCCGTGATCTTTATGCCCAGTTCAAGAAGGCAGGCGCTGAAGTGATCGGCATCTCGCGCGACAGCGTGAAGTCGCACGACAACTTCAAGGCGAAGCTGGAACTGCCGTACACGCTGGTTTCCGATTCCGACGAAGCCATCTGCACGCTCTTCGGTGTCATCAAAATGAAGAAAATGTACGGCAAGGAAGTGCGCGGAATCGAGCGTTCGACCTTCCTGCTGGACGCGAACGGCGTGCTTCGCCGGGAGTTCCGTGGCGTAAAGGTTCCAGGTCACGTTGAGCAGATTGTGGAAGCTGTACAAGCGCTTTGAGGCACGATATATTGATTCGCAATGAGCGCTTGCCCTTCCCTCCATTTCTCTTTGCGTAGCGTCCGGTGTTTCGCGGTTTTCCCCGCGACCGGCACGGGGTTCCGCTACACGCCACGCCTGGAATCCCGGGGCGTGGCGGAAGTTGAAAGGCGCTTTGAAGCAGGCGCTGTCGAGCCGCTGGTCCCATCGTCCGGGACGGCGGCTTTTTTGTTTGCGGACGCTTCCTCTCCCGCAGCGTGCGCCCCTAGGGCGTCCCGCGCCGTCCGTGCGTTTCATGCCCGTTTTCTTCAGGACGCAACTTCCAAGGAGCCGATCGAAATCTAGGCGAACCGGCGTTTTCGAAACCGAAGCGCGTCTCCGGGCGCAAACTGCATCGACGTCCGGCCCTCTGGTCAAAACCTGAGGCCTGAAAGACCCAAGCAGGATGCGACAGGCGACGCACGACATACGATCCGAATCCTATCGAGGAAAACCATGCCTTTGCCTACCGCACCCGTCAAGCTCGGCAACCTCCTGCCGTCTGAAGAATACAAAGCCAAAGCCCGCCCTGCCCGATCATCGAAGAAGCAGGCAAGCGATGGCGATCTAGTTGAAACCGAAACCGATTTTGGCGCGGGCGTCGGTGCTTCGCGGCCTGCCGCCGCGAATACCGCCAATACGTTGCGCGCCATAGCCAGCGAAACGCTTGCGAACGCGGCCAAGGGCTCGGCGGTAGAAGCCTCCGACGCTGCACCCGCCGCGCGTACGCGCCGCACGAAACAAACGGCGGCGTTGCTGCAACCCGCTGCGACACCTGCCGAACAGGTCGAAACCGCGCAGCCGGCTGTTGCCCGCACGCCAGTCGAAGCGCGCACGCCGTCACGCTCCGAAGCGCCTGCCGCGCCCGTGGCTGCGGCGGCTCAACCGCGCGGTCAGCAGAAGCGTCGCCAGCGCGGTCAGCCGGAAAACGAGATTGGCAAGCTGTTCGTGCTCGACACGAACGTGCTGATGCACGATCCGTCATCGCTGTTCCGGTTCGAGGAACACGACGTCTATCTGCCCATGATGACGCTCGAAGAACTCGATAACCATAAAAAGGGCATGTCGGAAGTAGCGCGCAATGCGCGTCAGGTCAGCCGTACGCTGGATGCGCTGGTGGCGCATGTTGGCGAGATGTCGGCAGGCTTGCCGTTGTCCGCTCTGGGCAATCGCGATGCAACCGGCCGCCTGTACTTCCAGACCACGCTGACCGATATCGAGCCGGTCGAAGGCCTGCCGGTCGGCAAGGCTGACAACCAGATTCTCGGCGTGGTTCGCGCGCTGCAGAAGGAGCGGACGGACCGCCAGGTCGTGCTGGTGTCGAAAGACATCAACATGCGCATCAAGGCCCACGCGCTTGGCCTCCCCGCTGAAGATTATTTCAACGACCAGGTGCTCGAAGACAAGGACCTGCTCTATTCCGGCGTGCGTGCCCTGCCTTCGGACTTCTGGACGAAGCACGCTAAGGGCATGGAAAGCTGGCAGGACACGAAGACGGGCACGACGTATTACCGCGTGACCGGTCCGCAATGCGCGTCCATGCTGGTGAACGAGTTCGTTTATTTCGAACCGCAGAATGGCGAACCGTCGTTCTACGGCATCGTGCGCGAGTTGAACGGCAAGACGGCGCTGCTGCAAACGCTGCGCGATTACAGCCACCACAAGAACAACGTGTGGGGCATTACGTCGCGCAATCGCGAGCAGAATTTCGCGTTGAACCTGCTGATGAACCCGGACGTGGATTTCGTCACGCTGCTGGGTCAGGCCGGTACCGGCAAGACCTTGATGGCGTTGGCCGCCGGCCTCGCGCAAGTGCTCGACGACAAGCGTTATAACGAGATTATCGTCACGCGTGCGACTGTTCCGGTTGGTGAGGACATCGGCTTCTTGCCGGGTACGGAAGAAGAGAAGATGCAGCCCTGGATGGGCGCATTCGACGACAACCTCGAAGTCCTGCAGAAGACCGACGACGCTGCCGGCGAATGGGGCCGTGCCGCCACGCAGGAACTGATCCGATCGCGCCTGAAGGTGAAGAGCATGAACTTCATGCGCGGCCGGACTTTCGTGGACAAGTACGTGATCATCGACGAAGCGCAGAATTTGACGCCGAAGCAGATGAAAACGCTCGTCACGCGCGCCGGTCCGGGCACGAAGATCGTGTGTCTGGGCAATATCGCGCAGATCGACACACCGTATCTGACGGAAGGCAGTTCGGGGCTGACGTACGTGGTCGACCGCTTCAAGGGCTGGACGCATAGCGGTCACGTAACGCTCGCGCGCGGCGAACGCTCACGTCTGGCGGATTACGCGTCCGAGATTCTTTAAGTTTTCGACACGCTTCGAAAGCCCGGCAAGCATCGCTTGCCGGGCTTTTTTGCGTCTTTTCGGCGTATTTTGAACCTGAAATCACGTTCCTTCGATGCAACACTTACAGCGTAAACCTCGAGTGACTTATCAAGAAAACTTGCCCGGGCCCCGTCCGACGGGCTAGTATCGCGAGACCATCACCACGGCGAGCGTTCATGTTCACGCTTAGCTCGCCCCGCCGAATGCGTCGACTCTGGTCATTGCTGCTACTCACCCTTCTCGCTGCCGCGTGCTCCAGCGCGCCGACGCGGGTGTCGCGTGCACCGGCTGCATCGAACGCTACTGCGTCCAATCGCACGTTTGCCACGCCCTCCGGCTTCCCGAATTTCGTCGATCACAGCGTCGGGCGCGAGGAAATTTCCATCCAGGCGATGTCGCTCGTGGGCGTGCCGTATCGGTGGGGAGGCAATACGCCGGAAGCAGGCTTCGATTGCAGCGGGCTCGTGCGCTATGTGGTGGACCGGGCGGCGTCGGTGAACCTGCCGCGCACGACCGCGGACATGAGTGTGCGCGGCGAGTCGATCGACCCCGATGAAGTCGCCCCCGGTGACCTGATTTTCTTCAACACGACGGGCCGGCCGCATTCGCATGTTGGCATCTACGTGGGCAAGCTGCGCTTCGTGAACGCGCCATCCACAGGCGGCACCGTGCGGCTCGATTACCTCACCAATCCGTATTGGGCCAAGCGTTTCGATGGCATCCGCCGCGTCGCGCCACCGAAAGCCGCGCCGGCTCCGTTCGATGCACCGACGTACCTGGCGTCGCCGGCTCCGGTTCCTGCTCCGGCTGCTCCAGCTGCTCCGGCGGAGACCGCGTCAGGCCGTCCGCCAATACAAGTTGCCACGCAGGTCGGCGATCGATATGAAACGCCGCCGGCCATGGCGACTACAGCGGCAAGCTCCTCTCGTAGCACCGCCTCCGACCAGTTCGAGCCCCCGCCGCCCGCGCTATCAGCAGCTCAACGGCAGGCGCAATCGGCGGGTGCCGTTGAGCCGGCCATCACCACCGCCCGCTCCGGCGCCGATCCGTTCGAACCGCCACCGCCCTCGCTGTCCGCGGCACAGTGGCAATCGCAAGCTGCAGTAAGCGCAACGCCGGCACCACGCGCGTCGCAGGCTGAAACGAATGCGGCATCGAATGCACCCGATCCCATTACAGCTGCTGCCGATGCTTTCGAGCCTCCGCCGCCCACCGCCCGTCTCGCGGCGCAGCAAGTGCGCTCGCTACAAGAGCGATCGCCAGAGCAACAACCTTCATCGGTTAACCGGATCCCCGCCGCCGATCCCGCCGCCCACGTGATGCGCGCCTCCACGAATGCGCTCACGCCCTCGCGCCCCGCTGCCGCCGACGACCCCATCGCGAAGTTCGCCAACGGCAGCTACTAAGCCTTCACCTGCCAAGGCCGCCCGCGCGCTTTTCTGAATCGCACACACTTCCCAGCGTCTGCTATCGTGTCTCGATAACGATTCCACGCATTATTGGATCGATCATCGAACTCGAAAGGAGTGAACCTCATGGACTTGGGACTCGCCGGCAAGATCGTGCTCATCACGGGCGGCAGCAAGGGTATCGGCTTCGCGTGCGCGCGGGCATTTGCAGCGGAAGGCGCGCGCGTCGCGATTGTTTCACGCGACCCGGCAAACCTCGCCCGCGCTCGCGAAGAACTCGCGAAAGATGGCTATCACGTGCATCTCGCGCGGGCCGATCTTCACGAAGCGCACAGCGCGCAAGACGTTGTAGAAGAAGCAACGGGTGCGCTCGGCCCGATCGATATTCTCGTGAATTGCGCGGGCGCCGCTAAACGTTACGATCCCGATCTCCTCGATGCCGACAGCTACAAGGCTGCGATGGAAGCCAAATATTTTCCGTGTATCTATCCGCAGCAAGCCGTGCTGAAGCAAATGGCCGAACGGCTGAAAGCAAACCCCAAAGCCGAGCCGGGTTCGGTGGTCAACATCATCGGCATGGGTGGGAAGATCGCGAGCGATATTCATATCGCGGGCGGCGCGGCCAATGCGGCATTGATGCTCGCGACCGTTGGTCTCGCGCATCATTACGCAAAGCTGGGCATTCGGATCAACGCGATCAATCCGGGTGCGACGTTGACGGAACGGGTTGAGGAATCGCTTGCGCTCGAGGCCAAGAGACTGGGTGTGACGCGCGATGAAGCGTTGGCGCAGAGTCAGGCAAAAGTGCCGCTCGGCCGATACGCAAAACCCGAGGAGATCGCGGACGTGGCGCTATTCCTGGCAAGCCGCCGGGCAAGCTATGTATCGGGCGCGATCATTCCGATGGACGGTGTCGGCGCGCCGCTGATCTGACGCACAAAAGCGAGGGTGACTTGTAAAAAAGTCACCCTCGCTCAGCGCGTTGCGTTCAAGTTTCAAGTTTCAGGGAAGGAAGCGATGTCCGAGCCACCAAGCGGCGGCGGCCATCACGGCTGACGCCGGAATGGTCAAAATCCAGGCCCAGACGATATTCCCCGCCACGCCCCAACGCACTGCGCTGAATTTCTGCGTCGCCCCCACACCGACAATCGCGCCGGTGATCGTGTGCGTGGTCGACACGGGAATACCCAGAAACGACGCGACGAACAGCGTAATCGCCCCGCCCGATTCCGCGCAAAACCCGCCGACCGGCTTGAGCTTCGTGATCTTCTGGCCCATCGTGCGTACGATGCGCCAGCCGCCGAACAGCGTTCCAAGTCCCATCGACAGATAACATCCGCCGATCACCCAGATCGGAGGCGCTTCCGCCGCCGCTGACCAATAACCCGCTGCGATCAGCAACATCCAGATAACGCCGATCGTCTTCTGCGCGTCGTTGCCGCCGTGCCCAAGGCTATACAACCCCGCCGATATGAGCTGCCAGCGCCTGAACCGCCGGTCCACCTTGGATGGCGGCGTGCGGAAATACATCCACGAGACGATCAGCATGAACAGCGATCCGAGCACGAAGCCCAGTAGCGGCGAGATAAAAATGAACGAAACGGTCTTGAGCAGGCCTTCCATATTCAGCGAGCCCCAGCCTGACTTCGCCCACGCCGAACCGACGAGGCCGCCGATCAGCGCATGCGACGAGCTCGACGGAATGCCGTAGTGCCACGTGATGATGTTCCATCCGATCGCCCCGACGAGCGCACCGAAGATCACGTATTGATCCACGATAGCCGGATCGATCGTCCCCCGGCCGACGGTGGCGGCCACCTTCAAATGGAAGATGAAATACGCAATGACGTTGAACGCGGCGGCAAACGCCACGGCTTGCTGGGGTTTCAGCACGCCGGTGGATACAACGGTTGCGATGGAATTGGCGGCGTCGTGGAAGCCGTTCATGAAGTCGAACAGGAGCGCGACCACGACGAGCGTAATGACAGCCCAGAGGGCGAGTTGAATCGGTTGCATCGTTTATCGAGTGAGTGGCGCGGCTGAAATCAGGCGTTTTCCAGCACGATGCCTTCGATGATGTTTGCAACATCCTCGCATTTGTCGGTGATCGTCTCGAGCAGCTCGTAGATTGCCTTGAGCTTGATCAGCGTCTTGACGTTGTCCTCTTCGCGGAAGAGTTTCGACATGGCCGAACGCAGCACCCGGTCGGCATCCGATTCCAGACGGTCGATTTCTTCGCAGATCTTGAGGATTTCGCTGGCGCGCTTCATGTCGGCGAGCAGCTTGACGGCTTGCTGCACACGCTCGGAGGTCGCGGTGCAAATATGCGCGAGCTGGCTCATTTCCGCGGTCGATTCGCGCACGTCATACAGTGAAATGGCGGTGGCGACGTCTTCCATCAGGTCGAGGATGTCGTCCATCGTCGTGATGAGCTTGTGGATTTCGTCGCGATCGAGCGGCGTGATGAACGTCTTGTGCAGCAAATCGATGGTTTCGTGCGTAAGCTTGTCCGCACGTTTTTCGTTGGTCTGAACGTTCTGCTTATGGACTTCCATCTGATCCATGTTGTCGATCAGCAGTTCGAGTTCATGACTAGCGTCAACAATGCACTTTGCGTGTGCATTGAAGATTTCGAAAAATTTGCCCTCGGTGGGCATGAAACGTCCAAACATGAAAATCCCGAAAAGTAATTTTCCTGCATTAAATCAGGCATTTACCGAAACTCACGCGATCCGGGTCAGCGCAGTACGTGATCTGTACGACTTTGCTGACCAGGGGGAGTCGATATGACAAGCTCGTGACAAGGTGGGATTCTAACGGAAAGCGCCCGCTCACAGGCAGGCGTGTCGGGTCGCCACAATCGGTGATTTGCGCTCTTGGTTCTGGGCGCGCGGGACAAGCGCCCCAACCCTGGTGGCAACGTGCGCGAGTACAAGCGGCGTCAGTTTATCGCCGGATGCTCACACGCCGTGCGCGTTCCGTCGGGCCGCATACCAGCGCGAGAACCAGTCGACATAAACTTCTGTGAACGGCGAAAACATGCGACAGGTCGTGTCGAAATTCTTACCCGTGTGTGCCGTATGCCGAAGGGTGCCGTCCGGATCGTACGTCCATTTGAGTTACGCGACTCCACGTACGCTTCGATCGCTTTGCTCGATAACATCTTCCCGAAGCCAGTCAATCAGCCCGTCTATGGCAGGTGTGATGGTTTTCCCGTAAGGCACGACGACGAAATACGCGTCGCTTATCTTGACTGAGGCAAAGGGTAGCCTCGCGAGCCAGTCTGTTTTGAGCGTGTCCTAAACAAGGCGGCCCCATCCGAGAGCGATACCGTGATCGAAGCGAGCGGTTGGATTGCGACGATTCTATCGTTCCGGCCAGACGGGAGATCAACGGCATGCTCGAACGCTGTGTGCTGGCAGAGAGTTGGTGTTGATGGTTGGCAAGAGTAAGCGCTCTTTGCTCCCCCACCCCTTTGGCGAAGTGCCATTACAATCCAGCACTTCGATCCGACTACCGTGATTTCAGCCATGAAATATCTTCTTGCAATCACGCTCACGGCGGCCATCGCGGCCGCAAGCGGAATCGCGAAAGCCGACACATCCCTGAACGGCGATGCCGCCGCACAACCGTGCGCCATTGGCTATGTCACCGGCGTCGGTGGATCGGGACAGAGCGTTCGTGAATACCTTGCTACTCCGGACAGGGACAAATATCGTTTCCTTGCGGACAACCCGATCCAATGCCGGGTGTCTGAAGAAGGAAGTGCGTCAGGCTGCGTTGGCATCACGAACCTTCGGCACGAAAAAGTCAGCGTGTACGACGATACCGACAGCGCGACGATGACCGTTGTCGCGCGCATCGAACTCGACCGGGGGACATACCCGGCGATTATTGTTGTGCCACGGCCGGATGTGCAATGCGAGCAATAAGCGGCATCATTGCGTGGCGTCGCTGCATTGCACGACCACGATTTTGACGCGTTCGTTGGCGTGGTGAACGGGCCGAACCGATCTTGAACGTCGCGTTTCACAGGAAGTGCGCATTGCTATCTGATCGGTGTCGCATTAAGCGCTCAGACTACGCGTGAGCACGGCCGTAGCCTCGTCAATTCCGACACGCGCTAATTCGCGCTCGGCCAACCTTACACCGCGTTGTTCGCGCGGAGCGCGCTTGGTTCTTAACTGAACTGTGTGGCGATCAAATCCGACGCTTCGCATGCCGTCGCAAATTTCTCCCGCATTAATTGGCGGATCTCCCCCGTTAACGACTTCCCCAAAGTTGGTTTCCCTTCGTCATTCCTTTCGACTTCCTGACTACATCAGCCACGTCCCAAATGTTGATGTTGGCGACGATAAGGATCACGAAATCTGCCCGACTTATTCTCTGATTGAGCGTGACCAATGAATCGGTCGCACTAAGGCTTTTCCCACAAGCGTACGCGAATTCAAACGCCTCACACTCTAGGCGCAACAATAAAAGATCAGTGCACAAACGTTTGCAAAGCGCACCTCGACTCATATCGTGACAGCGAACAGTAAGAGAAAATTGTTCCGCCAGAGCTGATTCGTTTCCATTCCTAAAGTTTTTCTGCGCGCGGTCGTTAAATGAATCACCCGCTCCCGGATTCAAAAGTGCGAACTGAGGCGAGATATGCCTCGCGTCTGCTCCCTAGAGAAAATTGGGCTGCTGGGTACGATATGTCGGTCTTCAGGGCGTCACTCACCTGATGATCCGACGCCAACCATCACGTTAGGGGAATCTAAAAATGCGCAAATTTATCAGCTGGTTCGTTCGCGATGAGCGCGGTGTCAGCGCCATGGAATATGCGGTTCTGGCAGGCATCGTAGCGGTAGCGCTTGGAGGGGTGGGCGCAACGTTCGGTACAAAAGTGACAGCTATGTTTACGACCATGTTCGCCGCGATCGCAGCGCAGCAGGCTCTGTAATTGCCGTCCCTGGAGATTCGGACTCCATGGTCCGAATCTCCACTTCATACACTGTTTCCGGACCGCACCGTCGTGCAACCACTGTCCCTTGCAATCCGCCTCGTTGTACTTTGCGCGCTGTTATGGCTGGCAGTCGTCGACGTGCGTGTCAGGCGCCTGCCGACCCCGGCGGTCCTTGCAATCGGGGCGCTCTTTTTCGTCGACGCACTGATCGTTCGCATGTCGCTCGGCGATGCTCTTGCGCATCTGTTGCTGGCATTCGGCGTCTTCGTAGTATGCGCGGGATTGTTCGCTGCAAAGATGCTAGGTGGCGGCGATGCAAAACTGGCTTCAATCATTTTTCTGTGGGCTGGGGCGGGTTTGTGGCTTCCGACCCTTACTCTGATCTCCGTGATCGGAACGCTCGTTTCGCTGGTCAGCCTTGCGACGCGAAACATGAATCCGGACCAGCACTCCGGACTCATGCGGGCCCTAGCGATGTTTTCAGGAACGCGAGGGGTGCCTTACGGCGTTGCGCTCGCGCTCGGCGGCGGCTCGATCATCGTACTGCCAGCCTTACTGCCTTTGATTTTGACGCGATAGGACGGCGTCCCTATGTCCAATATCATTAAATTCGCCATCCTGATCGTCGGCGCTATCCTGCTTGCGCTGATCGTGCGAGTGGTCGTCGCTAGTGCGTCACGGCCATCCAAGGCGACCATCAACAGCGAGAAAGTGCGTGTGAGCGCAGCGGATCTTCCTCAGGGCTTACTGCTGCGCGATGAAGACATCAAGTGGAAGGATGTGCCCGTCGCAACGTTGCCGCCGGGCGCCATCGTGTCCGGCGTGCCCGACGCGGTCGAATTAAAGGGCGCACTGTTGCGTCATCCGGTGACCGGCGATACGGTCATCGTCGCCGACGATGTCATTCTCCCAAGCGCACCCGGCTTCCTGGCCGCCACGCTAAAACCTGAAATGCGCGCCGTATCGGTTGCCGTCGACGATGTCTCCGGCAATGCCGGACTGATTCAACCGGGCGACTACGTGGACCTGCTGCTCACACAACAAATGGATCGCAGGACCGATTCGCCCGATCTGGCGGTATCGAGTGAAACCGTCGTCGAACATGTTCGCGTGCTGGCGTCCGGCTCCGATATCAGTCGTCCGAAAAGCGGAGACGCAACGGAGCACAGCGCGCGCGTTCGAACCGTGACGCTCGAAGTGACGCCGCACATGGGCGAAGTCGTGGCGGTGGCCGCCCGGCTCGGCAGCTTGTCACTTGCATTGCGCAGCTTCGCGACGGTGTCGCGCGACCCCTATGCACTCGCATCGGTAGCTGTCGCCGCCTCTGCAGCCGGCGATGCACCGCGCGCGCCCGTCTGGGCCGGCGATATTTCCCGTGCACTGCGTGACCTGCCCAGGGCACATCCGGTCGCAGTCAAGGCAGGCGGACCGGCGATGCCGGCTATGCCAAAATCGGTGACCGTGTATAGAGGCTCCGAAAAGGCTGACTCGACATCAAGCGTTGCCCAAACCGGGGGTGATGCGGTGCCGCCGCTCCCAACCCTCGCCACGCCGCGGTGATCCCATGCAACCCGTTCGACGCCGCACCCATTCGCCAGGACAGGAAGTCATGACTCTGCCGTTCAGTTTGCGTGCCAACACAACGAGGCTTCCGGCATGCGCCTTGTGCGCGATGGCTTTGGTCCTTACTGCGCCGGCACACGCTGCACAGCCGCGACTAGCGGCCAATGCAGCCAACGCGGCCGCCGACGCGCCGACCACTACTCAGGGTTCCCTCGATATCGCCGCCGGCAAGGGCACGCTCGTGCGTCTCAACGAAGACGCGACCTCGGTGTTCGTGGCAGACCCGGCGATCGCCGATGTTCACGTCCCTTCACCGAGGGCGGTGTTCGTGCTGGGCAAGAAGGCCGGCACCACGACGCTCTATGTGCTCGGCGCGAACAACAAGACGCTGCTGCAGCGCTCGATCGTGGTCGGGCGCGACATGGACGCGCTGCACAGCATGATGAGCGCGCGGTTCCCATCGATGAATCTGCAATTGAGCACGGGCAATGGATCATTGCAAGTGTCAGGACAGGCCGCCAACGCCGCCGATGCCGACGCCGTGGTGCAATCACTCACGCCGTATCTGGCGGACAAGGAAGTGCTGGTCAATCGCATGACGATCGATCGTCCGCAGCAAGTGCAATTGCGCGTGCGCATCACTGAGGTCGACCGGAATGTCACGCAGCAACTCGGCATCAACTGGCAAGCGATGGGCAATGCGGCCGGAAATTTTTTCGGCGGCATCTATAGCGGTCGTCCCATCTATAACCTGGCGCAACCGCTGACCGGCGCTAACGGCCAGGTCACTTATCCAGTCAATCTGCCGAGCAACAATGCCTATTCGCTATTCGGACAATTCAAGACCGGCAGCACGGACATTCAGGCTCTGGTCGACGCGTTGAACCAGGAGGGCCTGGTCACTGTGCTCGCCGAGCCAAGTCTCGTGGCGCTGTCAGGGCAAACGGCAAGTTTCCTCGCCGGCGGCGAATTTCCCATTCCCGTGTCGCAAGTCAACGGTGCGATTTCCGTCGAGTTCAAGCAGTTCGGCGTCAAGCTCGACTTCACCCCGACCGTGTTGAGCGAAGGCCGCATCAGCCTTAAGGTCCGTCCTGAAGTCAGCCAGATCGACACAACCGTGAGCGTAACGACCGGGGGCATCACGGTCCCGGGGCTGAGCGTGCGCCGCGCCGATACAACCGTCGAACTGGCGAGCGGCCAAAGCTTCGCGATAGGCGGGCTGCTTCAAAGCAATACGACCGACATCATTTCGCAGGTTCCGGGCATGGGTTCCATTCCGATCCTGGGCAAGCTCTTCTCATCGACCAACTACCAGAACAACAAGACCGAACTGGTGATCATGGTGACGCCCTATCTGGTCGAGCCGACCGACCCCGGCAAGCTGCGTACGCCGCTGGAATCGCTCGTGTCACCCAGCAATGACGTGGAATACAGCTTCCAGCAACATCGGACAGCCGGCGCGTCCTCGCAGGTCGCAGAGCCACGTCTCGTCGGCGCGGCCGGATATGTTTATTGAGCCGGATGCCATGAACTCCACAAAAATCCTGACCCTCCTTCTTGTCTGTGCAATCACCACAGGTGTCAGTGGCTGCTTCAAGCCGCCACGCGACATGCCCGACCAGTCGGTGATCGGCTTCGACGGTAAAAATGCGATACCGCCAGACTGCACCGAGCTTGCTCGCGGCTCGGTGTTGACCGACGCAGGCTGGCACCGCCCCTCCATGCAGTGGGGTTGCGCGACGTACACCAACCTCGCCGCCCAGGTCGCTCATCCGAAAGACCTCGTGGCGCCGGGAAAACTCGCGCCAGCCGATGCTGCCGTTGCAGCGAGCGCCGTGCACCGTTACGAAACCGGCCATGTGATCCCGCTCGACACGACCACGTCGCGCGACTCCAAGTGATGCGCTCAACCTTCAACGAAGACACGCCATGAGCACGACAGGATTTAACTTGACGAAAACCAGCACCGGCGTGCGGGTCGCGGACTTCATCGCCTTCGTCTCCGACCGGGCAACCGAGCGGGTCCTGAAGACCTTCGTGCTCGAACAGGCGATGCCTCATGTGCATGTCGTGATCGGCGGGATTGACGACGCCATCGCGTACGTCGCAAAACTCGATCGCTCGCCGCTCTTTCTGCTGGTCGACCTGCATAACTCCGCCATGCCGCTGTCCGACCTCGCCCGCCTCTCGGAGGTATGCGAACCGTCGGTCCAGGTCGTCGCGCTCGGCGAACGTAACGACGTCGGGCTGTTCCGCAGCCTGTTGAAAATCGGTGTGCGCGACTATCTCGTGAAGCCGCTGACCGTCGAGCTGCTGAAGAGAACCATCAATGTCGACGATGGCAAGATCAGCCCGATTGCGACCGCTCGGATCGGCAAGACAATCGTGTTCACCGGGACGCGCGGAGGCGTGGGCGTCACGACAATCGCCTTGAATCTCGCGCGCCATCTCGCCGATGAAACCCACAGGCGGGTCGCCTATATCGACTTGAACCTGAACGGCGGCGCCGCCAACAGCATGCTCGGCACGACGAGCAACAACGGCTTGAACGACGTCCTGCAGAATGTGCATCGGCTCGATCCGCAATACGTCGAACGCGCGCTCGTCGCGAAGGGCAGCCGGCTGTTCCTGTTGTCGGCCGAGATGGACTTCGACGCTGCACACTCTTATCAGGCGGGTGCACTGAAGCGCGTGCTGCAATTGCTGTGTGACAGCTTTCACTATGTACTGCTCGACATCAGCAACCCCGTTGATCCGCTTGCGGTAGAGGCCTTCGACAACGCGTCGCGCGTGTATCTCGTGACCGACCGCACCGTGTTCTCCACGCGGCAAACCATCCGTATGTTGCGATACATCGAGGATCGCGATAACAATCCGGCGACGTCGCTGCTATTAAACAGTCCCACCGCGGCGAGCGCGGGCAAGGTTGAGACGGGCGATTTCACCTCGGCAGTCGGACGCAATGTGCTGCACGAAGTGCTGTTCGAAGCGAAGTCCTTGTCGATCGCCGAAAACCTCGGTGAGGCGCCGAAGGAAAAGTCCTTGACCGGCTTCAATCTGTCGATCACGCGAATCGCCAATGATTTGACCGGCCAGCACGCGGCAGTTGAACGCACGCTGCTGCACAAGTTCAAATTGAGGAAAGCGTGATGTTCGGGCAAAAACTGGTCACGCGAACGGAGACCGAATTCGTTCCCACCGCCGGAGAGGCCGCGCTCGCGGCGTTCGAGGAGGTCCGAGCACCCGCTGCGGCGGCTCCGGCTGCCGCCCACGCCCCGATGGCCGAAGGCAACGAAGCGCTGGTTCGTTCGGATCTGTTCAAGGTGATCCGCAGCGGTGTGTTCGATTCCATGAACGCATCGGCGGTGATCGGCAAGACACGCGAGCAGATGAAGCCGGGTGTCGAACAGCTCGTGTCAAGCATTGCCGAACGGGAGCGCCTGAACATCACCATATCCGAGCAGGGACAGATCGTCGGCGAGTTGCTCAACGACATGTTCGGGCTCGGGCCCATTGAACCGCTGCTTGCTGATGAAACCGTCACCGACGTGCTCGTCAATGGCCCCGACCAGGTTTATGTGGAGCGCAACGGCCGGCTCGAATTGACCGCGTACAAGTTCCGCGACAATGCGCACGTCGTCAACGTCGCACAGCGGATTGCCGCGGGCGTGGGACGCCGTGTCGATGAAAGCAGCCCGATGGTCGATGCACGCCTCGCCGACGGCAGCCGGGTCAACGTCGTGCTGCCGCCTCTCGCCATTCACGGCGCGACCATCTCCATTCGTAAATTCTCGAAGCGCAATATCACGCTTTATCGCATGGCGCAGCAGGGCAACATGTCGATGGCCATGGCGAACGTGCTCAAGCTCGCGAGCACGTGTCGCCTCAATATCATCGTGTCGGGCGGTACGGGTTCCGGCAAGACGACTTTGCTCAACGCGCTGTCGCATTTCATCGGACTGGGTGAACGCACCATCACGATTGAAGACGCGGCTGAACTGCAACTCGTGCAGCCGCACGTGGTCAGCCTCGAGACGCGACCCGAAAATGCCGAAGGACTCGGCGCCGTCGCCCAGCGCGATCTCGTGCGCAATGCGCTGCGGATGCGCCCGGACCGGATCATCCTCGGTGAGACACGTGGCGCCGAAGCGTTCGACGTGCTGCAAGCCATGAACACGGGCCACGACGGTTCAATGACCACCATCCACGCGAATACGCCACGCGATGGCATCACGCGGCTGGAAAGCATGGTCATGATGGCCAACGGCAACCTGCCGCTGCTCTCGATTCGCCGGCAGATCGCCAGTGCCGTGCATCTGATCGTGCAGATCGAGCGGATGCGCGACGGCATGCGGCGTGTTACGCGCATCACCGAGCTGGTCGGCATGGAAGGTGATGTCATCATCACGCAAGACCTGTTCACGTTTCACTATGACGCGACTGCCTACAGCGAAGAGGTCAAGGGCGTGTACGAATGTGCGTCCGTCAGACCCGCGTTTTCGGCGCGCGCCGCCTACTACGGGTTGGAGGAAGCTTTACTGGAGGCCATGAGGACATGAGTCCGATCGACGTCTTCACGGTGTGCTCGTTCATCGGCGTCATTCTCTGCGGCGCGATGGCGCTCGTCGTCATGGACATGCGTCAGAAGCAGCCACACGCGCGGATCAAGACACGCATGCGTGAATCGTTTCTGGGTCATCTAACGCTTGAGAAGCGCACGGTCGACGTTAATTCGGACCTGTTTACCGTCGATAAAACCGACAACGTGTTGAGCCGCTGGCTTCGGCCCAAGCTTTCGCGGCTGCGCACTGTGTCAGGAATCCGTGGCGTTCGCATCGTCGTTGCGGTGACGATTGCCAGCGAATTGGTTGCGCTTCTCATGACGCACTTCATGCCGCTACCCGGTTTCGCAAAACCGCTCCTGATCCTCGGGCTGCCTGTGTTCGGCGCTATGCGCGCTTACAGTTTTTTAGTCGAACGCTTTCGCAAACGCTTCCTCAATGGTTTCCCGGACCTGCTTGATTTGATCGTGCGCGCGGTGCGCGCGGGCGTGCCAGTCACGCATGTGATTGGATCGGCAGCCGATGAATGTCCCGAGCCGCTGAAACAAGAGTTCAAGCAGATGAGCGATTCGCTGCAGGTCGGACGTGATCTCGAAGAAGTTCTGGCCGTTGCAATGCGGCGTATAGAAATAGCCGATTTCTCCTTCTTTTGCGTCTGTTTGCTGCTGCAACGGGAAACCGGCGGCCAGCTTGGCGAGACACTGGAAAACTTGTCAGGCATCGTTCGGACCCGGCGGGAGGTTCGTCAAAAAACCAAGGCGCTTACTGCCGAGGCCCGCATCACGACCAAGATCCTCGCGGCCATCCCGATCTGCATCATGCTGTGCCTGTATTTCATGAACCGCCCCTACATGATGGTGCTATTCGAACGGCAGGAAGGTCACCAACTGCTGACCTACGCCGCGATCTCGGTCGTGTTCGGCGTGGCGCTGATCAACAAGCTGGCGAAACTGGATACTTCGCGATGAGTCCCTCCAACGTCGAGACGCTGATCAATCTGCTGATGCTGCTGGCGCTTTTCGCAGGGCTCGCGATCTGGTGGGCAACCAAACACGGCGGAAGACGTGGGCGTATTGCCGAGCGGGTGCGCGAGGCCGGGCTCAGTCATCAGACGGCACCGGCTGATTTCGAAGACGACGGGCGAGAAAACACTTTTCGCCGCCGCGTGTTACGCAGGCTCGCCACATTTGGCGACAAACTGCCGCTCTTCGACGCAAAATACCGCGCAAAACTTCGTCTGGAAATGGTCCGCAGCGGCTATCGCAGCCACTATGCCGTGTCGGTTCTTCTTGCAGTCAAGTTTTGCTTCGGTCTCCTGTGTGCCGCGCCAACGGTCATGCTGGGCCAATATATTCCGCTGATCGGCTCATTTCCGGTCGGACGCGGTGCGGCCATGATGGGCGCCTTCGTGATCGGCATGATGCTCCCCGAATATGCGATCGGATTCCGGGCATCACGCCGGCGCAAAGAGATGGCTGGCTCTCTGCCCGACGCACTCGATCTGCTCGTGATTTGCACGAACGCCGGGAATAGTCTCGCCGTCAGCATCCGGCGCGTCGCCGATGAACTCGTGACGATCTGCACGCCCCTGTCAGAGGAATTCTCCCTGACCGCCGACGAGTTGAAGCTTTCCGGGGACAGTACCCGCGCGCTGCACGGCCTGGCTGAGCGTATCGACTTGCCCTCGATCCGCGCGCTGATCTCGACGCTGACGCAATCAATGCGTTATGGCACGCCGATCACCCAGGCATTACGTATTTTGTCACGTACAGAACGGTTGACGGCCATCGTTACCCTTGAAGAGAAAGCGGCCAAACTCGCGCCAAAGATGGTCCTCCCGATGATGCTCTTCATTCTTCCGGCGGTCGTTGTGATCGCAGCGGGGCCGGCCGTCATTCAGCTTCTCGAAGTGATCAACAAAAAATGAACTCGTCCGCTCTGCTTTCTGATGACCTCTCGCCAGCCGCTGCTTCATTGTCAGTGATCCGAATCTTGTATCTCGCTGCGCTAAGCGGCTTACTACTGCTCGGAAGCGCTGCCTGCACGACGACCGAGCATGTGACCGAAGCGCGCCCGGCGACACGGAATTCGTCGCCGGGCACGATGGGCGAGTTGCGTATCGCGGCGACCGCCCTGGACTCGGGCAACATCGAGCTGGCGACTTCGCTCTTCGACAAGGTCGTAAAGGCCGATCCGAAGTCCGTGCCGGGTCTGACCGGGCTCGGTGACACGCTCTACGCGGTCGGTGACTTCACCCGGGCGGGCGTCTACTACCAGCGCGCCAGCAGTTTCGATCCCGCCGCCGTGGCGCCGTTGATCGGCATTGCGCGTGTCGCAATCCATCAGCGCCGCTTCGACGATGCGATCGCGACCTATCAAGGCGTGCTCTCCCGCATGCCCGGCGATCCGATGGCGTCGGCAGGGTTAGGCGCGGCGCTGGACCTGAAGGGCGATCACGCAGGCGCACAAGCCGTGTTGCGTCAGGCGCTCAGGGCTAATCCGGGCGATCCGTTACTGAGCGTGAACCTTGGTTTGTCGCTGGTGCTCGGCGGCAATCCGCGCGAAGGCGCAAACGTGCTGCTCGACGTCACGCGCTACCCGGAAGCGCCGCCACAGGCACGCCAGGACCTGGCGCTCGCTTATGGGCTGCTTGGCAATGACGAGGCGGCAGCCGAAATCCTTGGGAAAACATTGCCTAAAGCGTCGGTCCAGGACAACCTGCACTTCTACGAAATCCAGCGCGCTCTTCTGACGCAGACGCCGGGCCATTCTGCCACGGTGGCTACGGCTGTCCCGACAGCGTCGATCCAGGCGTCGAGCGTGCGATGAAAGCTGCAGATCTGCGCGGGTTCGTGCGCTTCCTTGCCGCTCTGCTCCGCGACAGCGGCGGCGTGTCGGCGCTCGAGTTCGCAATCGCCGCGCCGTTCGTGTTCATCTTCGTGCTGGGTACCGTGGAGCTCGCAGTCGACATGATGATCGACGCGACCGTGCAGATCGCCGCCCAGTCCGCGTCTCGCGTGGGACTGACGACAACCAATCCTTCGACGGGCACGCGGGCGACTCAGGCGCAGCAGATCGTGAAGAACATCATGAGCGGCTGGACCGGAATGCCCAAAACGACGCTCACTATCACCGAGCTCGACTACAGCACGTACAACAATGTCGGCAGCACCAGCTACACATCGGGGCTTGGATCGCTCGGCGATGTCGTCTCGTACAACATCACGCTGACGACACCGGGCATCTCAGGCATTCCCCAAATGGTGGGCATTCCCTTGCTGACTTTCCAGCGCAACTACATTGTGCAAAACGAAAAATGACACATGCCTTCGCCCCACCGCGGTCGCGCAGACATTTACGGTTCCGAGCGACCCTGCGGAAGCTGCTTCGCTCGGACCGTGGCAGCGTGGCAGTGGAACTGGTCATCATCATTCCGCTCATGGTGTTGCTGATGGTGGGATTCAGTGAAATCTACATGTATATGCGGGCAGTGAGCGCGTTGGAACACACGGCTTTCACCCTCGCCGATTCTCTCGGGCAAACAACCCAGATCATCAACACCACTGCCACCACCGACTCAAATGATCTCGGTTCGATCTGGAACGCCGCAGCGCTACTAAGCGCCCCGAACAGCTTGAACCAGGGCGGCGGCGTCATCATTACTTCGGTATGCGAAACCACGTCATCGTGCACGTCGCCGTTGAATCATTCGAACACCATGGCAGTCGGCGTCCCGGAAATCTGGTGGCAAGCGAGCGCGCCATGGAACGGCAGCGGTATGACAACGAGGGTGACTCCCGGCGCTATCCTTCCTTCAGCATGGCCGTTCCGCAACGGGGACTCGGCCATTATTGTGGAGGTCTTTTATACGTTTAATCCGTTCGCGATGACAGCCGGGTTGTGGCCGGGCGCTCCGGGGACGCAAACTCTTTACGAGCGCATCTACGTGCGTCCGCGCACGCCTCAACCGCTCACATTGGTGGCCGGATGATGTTGACTCGTTCCGCGAAGAAACATTGCGATAACAACCCGGCCCGTCCGCGTAAGTCGAATCCGCGGCAGGCTGCGGCCTTGGTGCGTGGGGACGATGGCGCAGTCGCGGTGGTGTTTGCAATATGCGGCAGCATGATGATCGCGGCCATGTGCATCGCACTCGATACGATCGACGGCGGCATGACGCACTCACGCATGCAGTCGGCGCTCGATGTGGCGACACTTTCGGCGGGCGTTGATCTCTTGCATTTCAGCACGACCACGGGTACCAACCTCGCACTATGGCAGCAAGACGCGCGCGCCTACTACAACGCGAACATGCCGACCGGCTATATGGCCCTGACCATGCCCGACAGCGGCTTTGCGGCCACGGTGACCGGATCGCCGGCGGCAGGCGAAACCATTCAACTGTCGGCGACGGGCAGCTTGAAACTGATCGCGCCGGTAGTCTTGCCGGGGACCTCGGGCAACGGGTCGGGGTCCGGTTCCACGGCATTGCCGACCACTGCGCCCCTGGCTGCCAACAACACCGCGCTGTACCTCCCGAAGAGCACGCTCGAACTCGTGATGGTCCTGGATAACACGGGGTCCATGAACGATCCCGCCGCCGGGTCAGGGAACGGGCCGAGCAAGATGGCGGGTCTCCAGGCGGCAACCACGAGTCTCGTGCAAGATTTGTATGCGCAAGCGGTGTCCACCTATTACGTTGGTCTCGTGCCCTTCGCGAGCACGGTGAATGTCAGCGGCGCGTTGCCCGCAGCGGGCAGCTGGATGAATCCGTCATTCGCCTACAACACGACGAATGTCGGAATGATCGCGAAAAATAAAGTTGCCGGTTGGGGCGGCTGCGCGGTCGAGCCACGGGACGCGAACGGCTTTTTGTATCCGAATGTCTACTCCCCTTCGGACACGCTCAAGTTCACGCCGTATTACTACAACGTACCGTCTGCGGGCCTGCAAATTCGTTCGTACAGCAATCAGTTTTGCGGCAAATCAACAACGTCCACGGTACTCGGTGTACCTGTCACACTGGATAGAGACGGTGAGCCCAACTACTGCAGCGGTTATTTGTCGAATGTAACGGGCACCGGCCTCGGGATTTACTATGACCAGGTGTCCAACAGCGGTTATGGGACGACAACCCTGACGCAGAACACGGACTGCATTGCGCAGCCCGTTACGTTCCTCACCAACAACCAGTCAACGCTCACCAACGCAATCAACAACATGACCGCGGGTGGTTCAACCATCATCCCGGAGGGCTTGTTGTGGGGATGGCGCATGCTGTCGTCGACGTGGTCCAACGACGTTTCCCATGGCAACGGCTGGATTTCAACCGATACGAGTTTTCCAAAACCGGAGACCACGGTTGGACTGCAACGCGTCATGATTGTTTTGACGGATGGCGAGAACCAGATCGGCGCGGCTGGAACCATTCCCAACGACCTGTATTTCAATGGTCTGTCAGGCGTCGGCTCCCGCAGCCTCGCTGCGCCAACCGTCGTGCGCACGGACGGCACTTCTCTCAGCAATGGCCTGACCGACTCGTCGGAACTTCACGGAAACAATCCGGCCGATCCCTCGAGCGGCAATAACGCAGGCTGGCCCGATGACGTCAACACCTTCCAGTCGGCAATTTGCACGGCAATCAAGCAGAGCGGTGTGACCGTGTACGCAATCACCTTCGGCAGCGGTGCCTCTAACTCGGTTGCGCAACAGGCGATGCAAAACTGCGCTAGTCCCGGAAATTATTATCACGCGCCGGACAACGCGACACTCAACACCATTTTTCAGCAGATCGCGGGCAATTTAGGGGTGCTACGGCTCACGCAATAGTCGCCACGGTAATGTTCACTTGGCGCTACCGGGATTCCGCCGAGCAATCCACTGCTGACGCGCGCCCGAGCTGAGCCGAAAACAAGACTGAGTTCGGGCGGCGGATAAGATTTTCAGTCGCCGTAGAAATTCTGCGCGCCGGCAAAATTCTCGAATTTCGTGTATTGGCCTTGGAACGTGAGGCGAATAGGACCGATAGGACCATTCCGCTGCTTGCCGATAATGATCTCGGCCGTGCCTTTATCCGGGCTGTCCGGGTTGTAGACTTCGTCGCGATAAATGAAAAGAATCACGTCCGCGTCCTGCTCGATAGCGCCAGATTCGCGCAAGTCGGACATGATCGGGCGCTTGTTCGGACGCTGCTCTAACCCACGATTCAACTGCGAAAGCGCCATGACCGGAACATCGAGTTCCTTGGCGAGGCTTTTCAGTGAACGCGAGATTTCCGAAATTTCGGTCGCCCGGTTTTCGCCAGCAGAACCGGAGCCGGACATGAGCTGCAAATAATCGACGATGATCAACCCCAGTTTGCCGCATTGCCGCGCCAGGCGACGCGAACGCGAGCGCAGTTCCATGGGGTTCAGACCACCCGTTTCATCGATAAAAATCTGCGCCTCGCTCATTTTCTGCACTGCGTGCGTGAGCTTCGGCCAATCTTCGTCCGTGAGACGACCGGTACGCATCCGGTGCTGATCCAAGCGGCCGACCGAGCCCAACATACGCATGGTGAGCTGCGTGCCCGGCATTTCCATGGAGAACACTGCAACCGGAAGACCATATTCCACAGCCACGTATTCTCCGATATTCATCGAAAACGCGGTTTTACCCATCGACGGCCGGCCCGCCACGATAATCAGCTCGCCGCCGTGCATACCGGACGTCATGCGGTCCAGATCGACGAAACCCGTCGGCGTGCCGGTCACATCGCTGGGATTCGCGGTGTGATAAAGCGTGTCGATACGCTCAACCACCTGCGTCAGCAGCGGCCCGATCTCGAGAAAACCCTGCGTGCCGCGCGCGCCGCTTTCCGCGATCGAGAACACCTTCGCTTCGGCCTCGTCCAGCAACTGGCGCACTTCCTTGCCTTGCGGATTAAAAGCGTCGGCGGAAATTTCATCGGCGACGGAAACCAGCCGGCGCAAGACCGCCCGATCGCGCACGATTTCCGCATATCGGCGAATATTCGCGGCGCTCGGCGTGTTCTGCGCGAGCGCGTTCAGGTACGCGAGCCCGCCCACTTCCTCTGCCTTGCCGGTATTCGTCAGCGCCTCGTAGACGGTGATCACGTCGGCCGGGCGCGTGGTCGCGATCAGCTTGCCGATCGCCTCATAAATGATCCGATGGTCGTAACGGTAGAAATCGCCGTGCGACATCACGTCCGCAATACGGTCCCATGCGGCGTTATCGAGCAGCAAGCCGCCAATGACGGACTGCTCGGCTTCGATGGAATGCGGCGGGACCTTCAGCGCATCCAGTTGGGGATCTTTCGACGGTGCGTTCATGGGGAGGAATTATCGGCGAAATGACGGAGCGAAGGGAGACGGAAAAACAAAAAAGGCGGGAACCGCACGCGGTTCCCGCCTTTCTTTTACTGCGGCACTACGGTTGCATCGACAACCAGGCTAAGCCCCGCGGCCGATGCAGACGAAATGCACTTAAGCGTGTTCGCCCAGCACCGACACCGTCACGTCGACAACTACGTCGGTGTGCAGTGCGATCTGGATGGCGTGATCGCCAACCAGCTTCAGCGGGCCGTCGGCCAGACGCACTTGCGACTTTTCGACTTCGGCCAGGCCTTGCTTCTTCAGCGCTTCGGCGATGTCCGCGTTCGTTACCGAACCGAACAAACGACCGTCGACGCCAGCCTTTTGCGAGATCTGAACGGTCGCGCCGCTCAGCTTTTCGCCTTGAGCCGTAGCCGCCGCCAGCTTTTCAGCGGCAACTTTTTCCAGGTCAGCACGGCGTACTTCGAATTCAGCGATTGCGTCCTTCGTTGCACGGCGGGCCTTCTTACCCGGGATCAGGAAGTTACGTGCGTAACCGTCCTTGACACGAACGATGTCGCCCAGGTTGCCCAGGTTGACGACTTTTTCCAAAAGAATGATTTGCATTTGGCTTTTTCCTTATTGCGTCGTCTGATTAGGCCTTGTGCAGGTCGGTGTACGGCAGCAGCGCGAGAAAACGAGCGCGCTTGATAGCCGTATCGAGCTGACGTTGGTAGTGAGCCTTCGTTCCTGTCAGACGAGCCGGCGTGATCTTGCCGTTCTCACCAACGAAGTCCTTCAGCGTTTCCGTGTCCTTGTAGTCGATCGACTCGACATTGGCCGCGGTGAAACGGCAGAACTTCTTGCGCTTGAAGAGCGGGTTTTGTTGCTGACGACGTTTGTCGAATTTCTTACCAGTCGGGCGGGGCATGTTCAGTCCTTTCCAATATCCTGCAATTCTGTGATGTGAAACACCAGGGTTCGCGCGTTGCGGCTTTTCTTCGCCATGAAGCCCGTGAAGAGCGTTTCTACGCCCATTGCAAGGCCTTCCAGCTTACCGCTCGCTGCTCCGGCGGCCACCGCCGGGAGAGTCAGTTCGATTTGCCGGGCAATGCCCGCTTCGACGACTTCCGTACGGTGATGCAACGTGCAACTCGCTATGGGGACGCCGGCGGGGGTGTACCGCACCGGTTCTCGCTCCATAACGCTTGCTGTCAGTTGCAGCCGGTTCACTTGATTCCTGGTGACGCGACGACTTCAAAAGTCGCCTACTTGATTAGTTTGCCTGCGAGCTTGCGGCCGGAGCTGCATGCGCTTCAGTCGACGGCTGGCTGGCCGCCTTCTTGGCTTCTTCGCGGTGAACTTCCTTCATCATCGGCGACGGGCCGGTTTCGGCCTTCTTCAGCTTGACGATGAGGTGACGCAGCACAGCGTCGTTAAACTTGAACGCGTGTTCCAGTTCTTCGAGCGTTTCCTGGCTGCATTCAATGTTCATGCATACGTAGTGAGCCTTCGCAAGCTTCTCGATCATGTAAGCCAGCTGACGGCGGCCCCAGTCTTCGATGCGATGGATCGAACCACCGTGTGTGGTGATCGTGGTTTTGTACCGTTCGATCATGGCGGGCACTTGCTCGCTCTGATCCGGATGCACGATAAATACGATTTCGTAATGACGCATTGTTACTCCTTGAGGATATAAAGCCACCCGGGCGTCGGACCGGTGCGGCAAGAGAGAAGCCAGCGATTATAGCGAGATACGGCCGCCCACACAACTGATTTACGCATTTCGCGTATTACTTCCGCTGTGTTTTCAATGGCTTAGCGGTTTTGCGTGGCAGCTAGGCCCTGAAAGTCATCTTTCGCGGTTCCAGTAATCCGGCTGCGCGTAGATTTTCTTCAAATAATCAATGAAGTAGCGTACTTTCGCCGGCACGTAGCGCTGCTGCGGATACACCGCGAGGATGTCGTAATCGGGCAGCGCGAACTCGTCCAGGACGGTTTCCAGCTCGCCGTTTGCCAATTGCCGCTGGATTTCCCAGGTCGAGCGCCAGCCGAGTCCATGGCCTTCGGAAACCCATCGGTGGAGCAATTCGCCGTCGTTGCAATCCAGGTTGCCCGAGACACGCACCGTCGCGAGCTTGCCGTTGCGACGGAAATACCAGCCGCGGTTCTGCCCGCCCTGCAAATTGAACGCGAGGCAATTGTGGCGCGGCAGGTCATCGAGCGATTTCGGCTTGCCGTGCTTCTTGAAATATGCCGGCGTGCCGCAGACCACCCGGCGGTTATCGGCGAGTTTCACGGCAACGAAGTTCTGGTCGACCGCCCCGCCTATTCGGATCGACAGGTCGTATCCCTCGCGGATCAGGTCAGCGACCCGGTCGTTCAGGTTGAACGACATCTGCAGCGCAGGTTTATCGATGAGAAAAGCCGGCGCGTGCGGCGCTACGTGCATTCGTCCAAAAGCCGCCGGCGCCGAAACGATCAGGTGGCCATCGACCGTGCGCTGGCCATCGGCAAGTTCGTCTTCCGCCTGGTTCCAGTCAGCGAGCAAACCACGGCAGCGCTCCAGGAACGCCGCGCCCTCCTCACTTACCACTAGACGGCGCGTGGAACGGTACATCAGCTTGACGCCCAGACGCTTCTCCAGCGCATCAATACGCCGCCCCAAAATAACTGGAGACACGCCCTCCTCCATCGCCGCCGCGGCCAGACTGCCGGCCTCGGCGACCTTTACGAACGTCTCAATCTGCCTGAAGCGGTCCATTGTCATGTCTCCATTCCGTACTTTTTGTATCGGATAAAACAACTTTGCCTGATCTTATCAACACTCCGGCAACCGCATAAAGTCACTTCAACGACATTGCGCAACGGCGCAATGCAGCAGAACACAATGGAAGGAGACACTCATGACAAAAATGCGAGCAGTCGACGCAGCCGTTCTCGTGCTGGAAAAAGAAGGCATCGAAATGGCGTTCGGCGTCCCGGGCGCGGCGATCAACCCGTTCTACTCCGCCCTGCAACGCGCGGGCAGCATCGGCCATGTGCTGGCACGCCACGTTGAAGGCGCGTCGCATATGGCCGAGGGTTACACGCGCGCGGCGCCGGGGAATATCGGCGTGTGTATTGGCACGTCGGGACCGGCCGGAACGGACATGATCACCGGGCTGTATTCCGCCCAAGCTGACTCCATCCCTATTCTGGCAATTACGGGTCAGGCGCCGCGTGCGCGTCTTTATAAAGAAGACTTCCAGGCCGTCGATATCGAATCGATCGCCAAGCCGGTGACCAAGTGGGCCGTGACCGTGCGCGAACCGGCGCTCGTGCCGCGCGTGTTCCAGCAGGCATTCCATTTGATGCGCTCGGGTCGTCCGGGTCCGGTGCTGGTCGACCTGCCGATCGACGTGCAGCTTGCGGAAATCGAATTCGATATCGATACATACGAGCCCCTGCCCGTCTACAAGCCGAAAGCGTCGCGCGGTCAAATCGAGAAAGCGCTGGCGATGCTGACGGCGTCGGAGCGGCCGTTGATCGTTTCCGGCGGCGGCGTGTTGAATGCAGCGGCTGAAGATTTGCTGGTCGAGTTCGCGGAAATCATGAACGTGCCGGTGATCCCCACGCTGATGAGCTGGGGCGCGATCCCCGACGACCATCCGCTGATGGCCGGCATGTGCGGTCTGCAAACGGCGCACCGGTACGGCAACGCTTCGATGCTCGCGTCCGACTTCGTGCTCGGCATCGGCAATCGCTGGGCGAACCGTCACACGGGCAGCGTCGAGGTGTATACGAAGGGCCGTACGTTCGTGCACGTCGACATTGAGCCAACGCAGATCGGCCGCGTGTTCGGCCCGGACCTCGGCATCGTCTCCGACGCCAAATTCGCGCTCGAATTGTTTGTCGAAGTGGCGCGTGAATGGAAGGCCGCGGGCAAGCTGAAGGATCGTGGCACGTGGGTCGGCGAGTGCCAGGAACGCAAGCGCACGATGCATCGCAAGACGCACTTCGACAACGTGCCCATGAAACCGCAACGCGTCTACGAAGAGATGAACAAGGTCTTCGGCCGCGATACCTGCTACGTCTCGACGATCGGTCTGTCGCAAATCGCCGGCGCTCAGTTCCTGCATGTGTACAAGGCGCGTAACTGGATCAATTGCGGTCAGGCCGGCCCGCTCGGCTGGACCATTCCGGCCGCGCTCGGTGTTCGTGCAGCGGACCCGCAACGGCCGATCGTCGCTTTGTCCGGCGACTACGACTTCCAGTTCATGATCGAAGAACTCGCCGTTGGCGCGCAATTCCGGCTGCCGTACATCCACGTGGTCGTGAACAACTCGTACCTCGGCCTGATCCGTCAGGCGCAACGCGGTTTCGATATGGACTACTGCGTCCAGCTCGCCTTCGAGAACATCAACGCGCCCGATCTGAACGGTTATGGCGTCGATCACGTCGCGGTGGCCGAAGGCCTGGGATGCAAGGCAGTGCGCGTGTTCAATCCGGAAGACCTCGCTCCCGCCCTCCGCAAGGCGCAGGGAATGCTCGCGGAATTCGGCGTGCCGATCATCGTGGAAGTGATCCTCGAGCGCGTGACGAACATCGCGATGGGCACGGAGATCGATGCAATCAACGAATTCGAACCACTCGCCGAAAGCGAGCAGGACGCACCGACGGCCATTGCGCATAGCGCCTGAGAGAGAACCAAGATCATGCCGAAATTTGCTGCAAACCTGACCATGCTGTTTAACGAGTTGCCGTTTCTCGATCGCTTCGCGGCGGCCGCCGATGCGGGCTTCGAAGCGGTTGAATTCTTGTTCCCGTATCAGTACCCGGCGGCCGACCTGCGTCAACGGCTCGACGCCAATAATCTCCAGCTCGTGCTGCATAACCTGCCGGCTGGGAATTGGGAAGGCGGCGAGCGAGGCATCGCATGTCTGCCCGATCGCAAAGAGGAATTTCGTGAAGGCGTAACGCGGGCCATCGAGTACGCGAAAGCGTTGAACGTGCCCCAGCTCAATTGTCTCGTTGGCATTCCGCCGGCTTCGGTAAGCCGCGCGGAAGCGCGGGCGACCATCGTCGAAAACTTGAAGTTTGCGGCCGCCGCGTTGAAGAAAGAAGGCATCAAGCTGCTGGTCGAGCCGTGCAATCACTTCGATATCCCCGGCTTCGCGCTCAACCGGTCGCAGGAAGGACTGGACGTGCTTCACGACGTGGGCTCGGACAACCTGTTCCTGCAATACGACATCTATCACATGCAGCGTATGGAAGGCGAACTGGCTGCGACGATCAAGCGCAACCTGCCATCGATTGCGCATATTCAACTGGCCGATAACCCCGGCCGCAACGAGCCCGGCACGGGCGAGATCAACTATCCATTCCTGTTCTCGCTGCTGGATTCGCTCGGCTACGACGGCTGGGTCGGTTGCGAGTACAAACCGCGCAGCACGACTGTAGCCGGCCTTGTCTGGCTGCAGGAAATCGCTGGATGGAAGACTGCGCGAGCAGTGGCATAACTGGAGGAGACACACGTAATGGCAACAATCGGATTTATCGGCCTTGGCATCATGGGCGCGCACATGGCGCGCAATTTGAAGAAAGCCGGCCATGCGCTGGTGTTGAACGGCGCGTACCCCGTGCCGGACGATCTGCGTTCACTGGGCAAAGTAGTCGACAGTTCGACGGGCGTGGCGCGGGCCAGCGAAATCGTCATCATCATGGTGCCCGATACACCCGACGTCGCTAACGTTTTATTCGCGGACGACGGCGTTGCGAAAGGACTGGAGAAAGGTCAGCTCGTGATCGACATGAGCTCCATCTCGCCGCTCGAAACGCAAGCGTTCGCGAAGAAAATCAACGCGCTGGGTTGCGACTATCTAGATGCGCCGGTGTCGGGCGGTGAAGTGGGTGCGCGTGAAGCTTCGTTGACGATCATGGTCGGCGGCCCGGAAGCGGCGTTCGAACGCGCAAAGCCGCTCTTCGATGTCATGGGCAAGAACATCACGCTCATCGGCGATAACGGTGCGGGACAAACGTGCAAGGTCGCGAACCAGATTATCGTCGCGCTTAATATTGAAGCGGTGGCTGAAGCGTTGTTGTTCGCGTCTAAATCCGGCGCAGACCCTGAACGTGTCAGGCGTGCTTTGATGGGCGGTTTTGCGGCATCGCGGATTCTGGAAGTTCACGGCGAACGCATGACAAAACGCACGTTCAATCCGGGCTTCAGAATCGAATTGCATCAGAAGGATTTGAACCTCGCGCTGGAAAGTGCGAAGAAACTCGGTCTTGCTTTGCCGCATACGGCGAGCGCACAGCAATTGTTCAGCGTGTGCGTGGCAAATGGTGGACGCGAGTGGGATCACTCTGGAATGGTGAAGGCGCTGGAACTGATGTCGAATCATCAGGTTACCGAATGAACTGCTTGAAAACCGGCTGACGCGTGCGTATTTCTATACGTATAGCCGGTTGCAGAAAGTGCAATAAAGCGGGGTCCGTCAAGCGGCACCCGGTGATGCCGTGGAAGCCTTGGTCGGTCAGACGTCATTGCCGGGTGTTCGCCTTGCCGGATCTTTTTTTGTTGACGTGCTCAAACACGTTTTGCAAAATGTCCGTCCACACAGTATTACAACTCCATCGGTGAAACCGAGAACTATCGGTTAGTTCTCGCGACTAAAGGGCTCGGCTTTATCGTGCCGATTCACGCGGTCATTACAGGAGTTGCAACATGGGCATTTTCAGTTTCATCAAGGACGCCGGCGAGAAGTTGTTCGGCGCTGTATCAACTTCGGCAACTGCGGCCCCCGCAGGAGCAGCACCGGCACCGGATGTCGCCGCGCTCAATAAGACGGCTGGCGACGCAATCGCCACCTACATCCGCGCTCAAGGCTTGAACGCCGACAACCTGCAAGTCAGCTTCAACGGCGCATCACATACGGTCACGGTCAGCGGCCAGGCCGCCGATCAGGCAACCAAGGAAAAGATCCTCGTGGCAGCAGGTAACGTGCAGCACGTGGACAAGGTCGACGATCAACTAACCGTACTGAATCCCACGCCCGTTTCGCAATTCCATACGGTGGTTTCCGGCGACAATCTCTGGAAGATCGCCGACAAGTACTACGGCAACGGCGCGAAGAACGACGTAATCTTCGAAGCCAACAAACCGATGCTCAAGAGCCCGGACAAGATTTATCCGGGACAGGTCCTGCGGATTCCCGCGCTGGCTTGATCAGTATCAAGCACGGTTGAATGCTTCAATAAAAACGCGACCCGAGGGTCGCGTTTTTTCATGTGCGAGGTTCGCAAGGCTCAGCTACGTACGGCAGGATCGACCGACGGACAGGTTTCCCAATACACTGAGCGGCCAGCCGCGCGCGGGGCCGAGCGGCTTCTCGCGTCCAACGATCAATATTCCCAGGAGGCCACATGAACGGTCCTGATCCAAATACCAAACATCCCATGGAAGGGTTCCCACAGGTCTGTTTCATCAAGAACACGGTGCGCAACCCGAACATTGTGATTGGTGACTACACCTATTATGACGACCCCGAAGACTCTGAGAATTTCGAACGGAATGTCCTTTATCACTTCCCGTTCATCGGCGACAAACTCGTGATCGGAAAATTCTGTGCGATTGCCAAAGGTGTTCAGTTCATCATGAACGGGGCGAATCACAAGCTCTCGGGGGTATCCACTTATCCGTTTCAAATATTCGGCAACGGCTGGGAGAAGGTCATGCCCGCAGTGACCGAGCTGCCCTACAAGGGCGACACCGTTATCGGCAACGACGTATGGATCGGCTACGACGCGCTCATCATGCCGGGCGTCAAGATTGGCAACGGCGCGATCGTGTCGTCGCGGTCGGTCGTCGCCAACGATGTTCCCGCCTTTACTATCGTGGGAGGCAACCCTGCTAAACCGCTCAAGGAACGGTTCGCGCCTGATGTCGCGGCAAAACTCCAAGCGCTCGCCTGGTGGGATTGGCCCATAGAATCGATCACGCGGCAGCTCGAACATATTGTGTCGGGTGATGTCGAGCGTTTGAGCGACTGCGCAAAGGAAGGCTGACTCTGTTCTGTTCGCACCACGCATACGGTAGCGAGCGCATCAGTATCCTGCGTGTTCTGATTGATTGACAATCGACGCGTGGCTCCGTGCAAACGAGCTGCGCTGGCTCTTTTGGGCTGCGTGGACGCGTTCTATGATCCTCCTCACCACCCACACGCCAAGAAGATCACGCCCATGACATCGACAAGCCCTATTGAAATCCGACCCGTGACTGCGGCTGACTTCGATGCCTGGTTGACGCTATGGCGCGGATATCAGGCGTTCTACAAGACCGATATCCCCATGGACACGACCCAGTGCACATGGGTTCGCATGCTCGATCCAGCAGAGCCGGTGTTCGCCGCAGTAGCGGTAATGGATGGCCGCGTAGTCGGGATAGTGCACTGGATCATGCATCGGTCGTGCTGGACTGCAGGCGATTATTGTTATCTGCAGGACCTGTACGTGGAGCCGGATATTCGCGGAGCCGGAATCGGACGCAAGCTCATCGAGCATGTCTATGCCAAGGCCGCAGAAGCTGAATGTTCGCGTGTCTGGTGGCTGACGCATGAAACCAATACCGACGCGATGCAGTTATATGACCGCATCGCAGATCGGTCCGGGTTCGTGCAGTATCGGAAATTGCTGGGCTGAGCTTCTGCGTTACGCCGCGCTCAGTACGTATCGAATGCGCGTTGCAAGTCTGCCGGTGCGGTGCCCGCGGCCAATGCCAACATCAGCAGCACGCGCGCCTTGTACGGGTTTAAACCGCCTGCGGTGATCGAGCCAAGTGCATCGTCAGGCGCCGCGCCATTGCGCATCACGTGACCCGCGCCTACCCGCGACGAACGAACCACTGCAACGCCTTGTTTGATGGCATCGGCCGCGGCTTGTTGCAGGGTCGAATGAATCGAACCGTTGCCTGTCCCTGCGATTACAAGCCCTTGGACACCCGAGGCAACAAATGCATCGACAGCCACTCGCGACGCCCCCGCATAACTCGTCACGATCTCGACCGCGGGCAGATCAGCCGACATCTGGAACGGACTACGCACCGTATGCGGCCTTACTACCAAACGCTGGAATTCCACCTGCCCGTCCTGCACCCAGCCGAGCGCACCGCCTTCGGGTGAACGGAAGGCATCGACGGCATAAGTGCTCGTCTTGGTCACATCGCGGGCGCAATGAATCTGGTTGTTGAACGCGACCAGCACGCCCTGCTTCCACGATGCCCGGTTCGCCGCCACCGTCACGGCGTTGAGAAGATTCAGCGGGCCATCAGCGGATAAAGCCGTTGCCGGCCGCATGGCCGCCGTCAGCACAACCGGCTTCTCGCTCTTAACGGTGAGATGCAGCAGGTAGGCGGTTTCCTCGAGCGTATCGGTGCCGTGCGTGATGACAATGCCGTCAACATCGTCCTGCGCCAGCAACGCATTCACTCGCGCGACGAGCGTGGCCCATAGCGCCGGGGTCATGTCCTTACTGTCGATACTCGCGACTTGCTCGGCATGAATCCGCGCGACTTGCGAGAGCGAAGGCACGGCGCCGAGCAGTTTGTCGACGCCGACTACGCCGGCCTTGTAACCCGAGGTTTTCGCGGCATCGCCGGCCTCGCCCGCGATGGTTCCGCCGGTAGCCAGCACCACGATCCGCGGCAATGAAGTGTGTGAGGAGTTCATAGCCGTAATTGTAGCGGAGCGGCGGCTGGCTGATTCTTGTACGCTGCAATCCTTCTAACAGCTAGACAGCTTCCCGCAATTGCGCCGCGATCTGCGCTTCATCGAGTTGCGGCGCGAACATCTCGATCAGCCTGTACGCGTACGCCCGCAGAAAAGCACCCTTCCTCAGACCCACGCGCGTGGTACTGGCTTCGAACAGATGCTGCGTGTCGAGCGCGACGAGTTCGGTATCGCGCTTTTCGTCGAAGGCCATCGCCGCCACAATGCCGATGCCGAGGCCCAGTTCCACATAGGTCTTGATCACATCGGCATCGATTGCGGTCAGCACCACGTCCGGCAGCGCACCTGCTTTCGCAAACGCCTGGTCGACATGCGAGCGGCCGGTGAAATCGTGGTCATAGGTGACGATCGGATATTCAGCGATCTCGTCGAGCGTGATGTTCTCGCGGCCGACCAGCGGATGTCCCTTCGGCACGACCACCGTGTGATGCCACGTGTAGCACGGGAACGTGACGATATCAGGATACCGGTCAAGCGCTTCCGTCGAGATGCCGATGTCCGCCTCGCCGTTGATGATCATCTGAGCGATCTGTTGCGGACTGCCCTGACGCAACGCGAGATGAACCTTCGGGAATACTTCGGTAAACTGTCGGATCACTTTGGGCAGCGCGTAACGCGCCTGCGTGTGCGTGGTCGCGACCACCAGATGGCCGTTGTCCTGATCGGCGAACTGGCGCGCGACACGACGCAGGTTCTCGGCATCGAGCAGCATGCGTTCAATCACCTGATGCACTTCCTTTCCTGGCTCGGTCAGGCCGGTGAGACGCTTGCCGCGTCGAATAAAGATATCGACGCCAAGTTCGTCTTCAAGATCCTTGATCTGCTTCGATACACCCGACTGCGATGTATAAAGCACGTTCGCGACCTCGGTCAGATTCATGTTCTGCCGTACGGCTTCGCGTACAAAACGCAATTGCTGGAAGTTCATGTCAGCCTCTCTTTTTTAGTAAGCTCAATGCGCCGGAAATACGCGCAGAACACGCGGCACGGCGGTCACACCATCGCCGATATTCAGATTCAATCCACGCCAGGTTTCACGATCCAGTTCCGCTTCCAGCACGTTGCCTTCGGCGCCTTCCAGATCCACGCGCACTGAGCCGCCAAGCGTCACGACGCGCCGGACATCGACCACGATGCCATCGCGATGACCCGAAGCCGTCGGGAACAGCGTCAGGTCGTGCGGCCGTACATAAGCGAACGCGGGACCCGCGAAATTCGCTTCGGTCCTGATCGGCTGCGCGGCGCCTTGCGCCACAAAACCGTTCGCATCCACGCTGCCCTTGAGCCGGTTTGCCGCACCCAGGAATTCATAGACGAACGATGTCTGCGGATGATCATAGACGTCTTGCGGACTGCCGACCTGCTCCACATGCCCACGATTCAGCACAACGATCCGGTCCGCGACTTCAAGCGCCTCTTCCTGGTCGTGCGTGACGAAAATAGTCGAGATATGCAGGTCGTCATGCAGACGCCGCAGCCAGCTACGCAACTCTTTGCGGACCTTGGCATCGAGCGCGCCGAACGGCTCGTCGAGCAGCAGCACCTTTGGTTCGACTGCCAGCGCGCGAGCCAGCGCAATCCGCTGCCGCTGCCCACCCGAAAGCTCCGATGGAAACCGCTGCGCCAGCCAGTCAAGCTGCACGAGCTTCAGCAATTCATGCACTTTCTCGCGGATCACGGCTTCGGTCGGCCGCTCCCTGCGCGGCTTCACGCGCAGGCCGAATGCCACGTTCTCGAACACGGTCATGTGCCGGAACAGCGCGTAGTGCTGGAACACGAAACCGACCTGCCGTTCCCGCGCGCCCACGGCCGCCACGTCCTCGCCGTTCAGCACGACCGAACCGGCGTCCGCGTATTCAAGCCCCGCGATCACGCGCAGCAGCGTGGTCTTGCCACAGCCCGACGGCCCGAGCAACGCGACCAGCTCGCCCGATGGAAAATCGAGCGAGACGCTATCCAGCGCGACGAAATCGCCGAAGCGTTTCTGCAAATTCCGAACGATGATGCTCATGATGATTTTCGCCTTCTAGTTCTGGAGTGACGCAACCGGCACATCAGCGGGCCGCGCCTGCACTGCTTCAATCGATTGCGACATGCGGCGCTCGGCGAGCAGCTTCAGGCCGAGTGTGACGAGCGCGAGCAGCGCAAGCAGCGACGCCACGGCAAACGCCGCCGAGAAGTTGTATTCGTTGTAGAGAATCTCGACGTGCAGCGGCATGGTGTCGGTTTGTCCGCGAATATGGCCCGATACCACCGATACCGCGCCGAACTCACCCATCGCCCGTGCATTGCAGAGAATCACGCCGTATAACAAGCCCCATTTCACGTTCGGCAGCGTCACGCGGCGGAAGATCTGCCAGCCCGACGCGCCAAGCACATGCGCGGCTTCTTCCTCGTCGTTGCCTTGCGCCTGCATCAGCGGGATCAGCTCGCGCGCAACAAACGGGAACGTGACGAAGATAGTGGCGAGCACAATGCCGGGCACGGCGAAAATGATCTGCACGTTGTGATCGATGAGCCATGGGCCGAACCAGCCCTGCGCGCCGAACATCAGTACGTAGATCAGGCCCGAGACGACCGGCGACACCGAAAACGGCAAATCGATCAGCGTCGTGAGGAAGGCTTTGCCGCGGAATTCGAACTTGGCGATAGACCATGACGCCGTCAACCCGAACACCACGTTCAGCGGAACGGCAATAGCAGCGACGATCAGCGTGAGCTTGATCGCGGACCACGCGTCGGGGTCTTTCAGCGAATTGAAGTAATAGTCCACACCCTTCGCGAAGGCTTGCGCAAACACGGCAACGAGCGGCACGACGAGAAACAGCGCCAGGAAAATCAGCGCGATGGCGGTCAGGACCCAGCGCACGGCGCGCGGTTCAGTTACCGGATCAAGCTTGTGTTCCGTCACGCGGGGCGCGGCTGCGTCCACTGCTTTCTGGTTGACGGTGCTCATGCTTTCGCCCCGTCGATATGCAATGCACCAGCCGAAGCGGGCGCCGGTCCTGCGCCGCTGCGGCTCGTACGCCGTTGCAGGAACCATTGCAGCGTGTTGATCAGCAGCAGCATCAGGAACGATACGCACAACATCACGACGGCAATCGCAGTCGCGCCTGCGTAGTCGTATTGTTCGAGCTTCGTGATGATCAGCAGCGACGTGATTTCGGACTTCATCGGCACATTGCCCGCGATGAAAATCACCGACCCGTATTCGCCCAGTGCACGCGCGAACGCGAGCGCGAAGCCTGTCAGGATGGCTGGAAACAGCGACGGCAGCACCACGCGGCGAAACGTCAGCCAGCGCGTCGCGCCAAGGCACGCGGCCGCTTCTTCCTGCTCGCGCTCGAAATCTTCCAACACCGGTTGCACGGTACGCACGACGAACGGCAAGCCGATAAACGTCAGCGCCACGAGCACGCCGAATGGCGTGAACGCCACCTTGATTCCGAGCGGCGCGAGAAACTGGCCGATCCAGCCATTCGGCGCATACACGGCCGCGAGCGCGATACCGGCCACGGAAGTCGGCAACGCAAACGGCAGATCGACGACGGCATCGACCACGCGTTTGAACGGGAACGTGTAGCGCACGAGCACCCACGCCACGAGAAAGCCGAACACGGCGTTGATTAGCGCGCCGCCGAGAGCCGCCGAAAACGTCAGCCGATACGACGCCAGCACGCGCGGCGACGTAACGGCGCGCACGAACGTCGCCCAGTCGAGCGTAGCGGTCTTGGCGAAGGTCGCGGCGAGCGGAATCAGCACTACGAGGCTCAGATACGCCACCGTGATGCCAAGCGTCAGGCCGAAGCCCGGCAGCGCGCTGGGCTTGCGGAAAGTGAAGGTCGTCATGCGTGAATCATCCAGTTCCGCCGCGCCGCGGGGACGGCGCTTCGGGGTCGAGCTTCGGGTTAATTACAGGCCGTCTATGCGGCCGTAGTGTTGTTTCAAACTTCTTTACGACTACAGCATCGCGGGCGCATGAGCGCCGGCGATGCTGCCTTTCAAACCATTACGCTTACTGCGGTTGATAGATGGAATCGAACACGCCGCCATCGGCGAAATGCGTCTTTTGCGCGTTGGTCCAGCCACCGAAGGAATCATCGATCGTGTAGAGCTTGATCTTCGGGAACTGCTTCGTCAGCGCAGCAGGAACGGCAGTGGAACGCGGCCGATAAAAGTTGCGTGCCGCGATCTCCTGACCTTCCTCGCTGTACAAATACTTCAGGTACGCCTCGGCCAGCTTGCGCGTGCCGTGACGATCCACGACCTTGTCGACTACGGCGACCGGCGGTTCAGCCAGGATGCTCACCGACGGCACCACGATCTCGAACTTGTCCGAGCCAAATTCCTTCAGCGACAAGAACGCCTCGTTTTCCCACGCGATCAGCACGTCGCCCTGCCCGCGCTGCACGAAACTGGTGGTCGCACCCCGCGCGCCCGAATCCAGCACGCCGGCATTCTTATAAAGCTTGGTCACGAATTCCTTGGCGGTCGTCGCGTTGCCACCCGGCAGATGTTCTGCGTACGCCCATGCCGCGAGATAGTTCCAGCGCGCGCCACCGGATGTCTTCGGATTCGGCGTCACGATAGACACGCCCGGCTTGAGCAAGTCCGGCCAGTCCTTGATCTGCTTCGGGTTGCTCTTGCGCACGAGAAACACGATTGTCGATGTGTACGGCGACGCGTTGTCCGGCAAGCGCTTCTGCCAGTCTTGCGCCACGAGCCCCTTGCCCGCGAGCGCATCGATGTCATAGGCCAGCGCCAGAGTCACTACATCGGCCTGCAAACCGTCGAGAACCGAGCGCGCCTGACCGCCTGAGCCGCCGTGCGACTGCTTGAACGTGACGGTTTCTCCGGTTTCAGCCTTCCATTTCTTGCCGAAAGCCTGATTGAAGTCCTGGTACAGCTCACGCGTCGGGTCATACGACACGTTAAGGAACGACGTGTCGGCGTGCGCCAGCGAGATCGTTCCCACGATCATCCCGGTCGCCGACGCGGCCCCGATCACCGTCGTGGCAACCAGCTTCCTTGCCCGTGCGCCCCACCCCGAATTCCGACTCAGCATTGCCCCGCTCCCCGTCTTATGTGTTTGAGCAGCCGAGTCTATCGACGGGCTTTCATTATTAAAAATAATTGTTATTCATTCTTTTAGATCAAAAAGTGCTAATGAAGACTGGAAGCGGCGTTGCGGCCATCAAAGAGCCGCTGGAGCACCGTGTTTGGGGCCTCTGTGTGGTTCTGACGACGTCGAACTTAAAGTAAAGCTTGAAAAGCGCCGAATACTGTATAAAACTACAGGCATCTGTTCATCCATACAGTGGACGACCGGCCATAAAGGGGCAAATGCACGTGACCAAAATGAGCAAACTGACTGCGCGACAGCAAGAGGTTTTCGAACTGATCCAGCGCGCTATCGAACGTACGGGGTTTCCGCCCACGCGCGCCGAGATCGCGGCTGAACTCGGTTTTAGCTCGGCTAACTCCGCCGAAGAGCATCTTCGGGCGCTGGCGCGTAAAGGGGTGATCGAGCTGGCTGCGGGTTCATCGCGCGGCATTCGTTTGCTGACTAATGGCAGTCTTGACGACGGCCCTCACCAGTTCACGTTGCCGCACGCCAGCATCATGCAATTGTCGTTGCCGCTGGTCGGGCGCGTGGCGGCCGGTAGCCCGATCCTTGCGCAGGAACATATCTCCCAGCATTACGCCTGTGACCCGGCACTGTTCTCCAGCAAGCCGGACTATCTGTTGAAGGTACGCGGTCTTTCCATGCGCGACGCAGGCATCTTCGACGGTGATCTGCTCGCCGTACAGAAGAAAAACGAGGCGAAGGACGGGCAGATCGTCGTGGCACGACTCGGCGACGACGTCACGGTGAAACGCTGGAAACGTCGTCCAGATGGCGTTGAACTGATCGCTGAAAATCCTGATTACGAGAATATCTTCGTTGCATCAGGCAGTGACGACTTTGCGCTGGAAGGTATTGCGGTCGGGTTGATCCGCTCCGGCGAGCTTTGATTTCTGATTGTTGATTTCTGATTTGCAGGGCGGCGGTGGATCTTCTCCCCAGCCGCGCTGCGCTTGAATTCCAGCCCCATAAAGCGTGACGGACATCGCATTCGCGAGGAACCGGCGCGCGCCCTATTCTCATCGGTTGTCATCGGTTATCGGAGAAACATCATGGAACGATTCGCCCGGTTGTTTTCTGCTTCTTTTTTATCCGCATCGTTTGCGCCGGCAGCACGCGCACCCCTTTCGTTTCGCCAATTCCGGGAATTTGGCCGTTTGCGGCATCTGCGCTCGCTGATTTCCTGCAAGACACAAAAACCTGCTGACACGCCTGATCTCTTCATCGAATTGCCAGTCTTGCCATCGCGGCAACCGGCGTTCGCCCGGGTATCGTTGAGTACATCGGTGCATACGCAGTCCGAGCAACGTGCACCCGTGCGGGTTTATCGCGGTGAGTCGCGGGTCATCATGGTGGGCAATATCGAAGCGGTATCGCGCATGATCGACCGCTGCATCGACGAGGAACGCGCAGGCGTTGAAGATGGATTGTTCGCCTGATATTTAAGGCGCGGTGAATTCGCGGGGATAGTTCTGGCGCCGGTGCGGTCCATTCAATGGTTGAGTCGTCCAAGGTCTCTCGTTAGGCCTTTCGTTTGGCCACAACTCTTGCATTTCGAGCCGCGTCTACCTCATCAGCCAAAAGGTCCCCACGCGTATGCCTTTGTCCCGTACCAGCAAGTCCGTTGTTATTGCGTTGTTGGTTGTTATTGTTGTGGCGGTTCTCGGTGTGATTTATGCGTCGCCCTATATTGCCCTCGATCGGCTAAAACGTGCCGCCGACGCCCGTGACGTTCAGACCGTGAATCAGTACGTCGACTTTCCGTTGCTACGTGAAAGCCTGAAGGACCAGGTCGGGCAGCTGCTGACCCGAAGAATCGATATACAGAAAAGCGGCAATCCGTTAGCGATAATCGGCGCCATGATTGGCGCGGCGCTAGTCGGCCCACTGGTCGATTCGTATGCAACGCCCGACGGCGTGGCGGCTATTCTCAATGGCATACCGCCAAGAGGTGATCCTGGCGAGAAACCGCCGGTTCCGGCGGAGGCCAATGGCGCTGTAGTTGCGTCTCCGGAAGCCGCGCAAGCGCCGCCGCTCGCGCCCGCTCAACCGGCGCCTGCCGCCGCTGCGCCATCCGCACCGAAACCGCCGCCTCAAACCACGGCGGGGTATCGAAGTTTTAATACTTTCGCGGTGAATTACCAGCATGGCACCGGCGAAGCACGCTATTCAGCCATTCTTCGGCGATACGGGTTGTTCTCTTGGAAACTGGTCGCCGTGGAACTGAACGACAGTTAGGCGAGCCAGCAGATTCACCGCAGCAACCGAACGCTATCCGGTTGCTGCGGGCGGCCAGCGGGACCCGCTTAGCCATCTACTTATCAGGCACTCACCTCGGCCTTCACGGGCTTCGCCGCGTGCGCAGCGTCCTCCTGTTCGGCGGATGTACCCGTCGGCGACACCGCCACTAAAATGCTGCAAGACACCCGATCCATCAGCGGCGTGTTGCCCGAGCCCATCCACCAGCGCGCAAGGCCCGTGCGGCACCGATGCCCCACCACGACCAAATCCACCTGCAAGCTCTGAGCGAGCCCGGCAATTTCATCGATAGGATGCCCAAACGCAAAGTGGCCCTGCGCCGGCACGCCCCGCTCGGTCAGCCATTCCACGCCTTCGCGCAGGATGTCCCGGGCGGCGTCCTCAAAACGGCCGCACGCCATATCGGTGAGAAGGCCTGCGCTTTGGGCGATGCTGGAACGCATGTCGACAACGGCAAGCACGTGCGTTTCGGCTTTCAGGTCGAGCGCCAGATTCGCGCCGTCACGTAACGCCTTACGCCCTTCGCGGGAGCCGTCGTAACACAGCAGGATTTTTCGGTAGCTCGCCATGGTGGTTCTCCGCGCTGCAACGAGGGCAGCAAAGGGCATCGAAAAGACGGTCGTCAAGTGTTGCAAGTTCTGCCCCGTGGACCGGGCGGGCGACAAAAGCCCGGGCCGCGTTGCCTTCATCATGGTGCGTCGTTGAAACGGTGGCAACGATGGAAAACGCTAATGCGGTCCAGTCGTCCGCGAAACGCCAAGCGGACAGCGTGCCAGGTCCGCGAATCCCTTGCTGGGTGGGCTTCCCGGCAATTAATTGGAGCGTCGCGAAAGGGCTCTGCAGCCGAAAAACAACCTCCGTGCGCCCTTGCTGTGCAGGTCAGACAGAGGGACGCGCCTCGTTGGTGCAATCGATTAAACTAGTTAGCTTGTCTTCGGACCTAAATCAGACCCAACACCTGAGTTTGCGCATGTCAGATGCAGCAGTGTTTCCTAAAGACTTTCCCAGCGACACCACCCGGCCGCCGGCAAAGCCGGCCGGCCCGGCGATCGAGTTTGTCGACGTCGAAAAGCATTACGGTGACAAGACCGTCGTCAATGGCCTGTCTTTTCACGTCCAGCCTGGCGAGTGCTTCGGCCTGCTGGGTCCTAACGGCGCGGGCAAGACGACCACGCTCAAGATGCTGCTCGGCCTGACCGCGCCGGATGCGGGCACGATCCATCTAGTCGATGAACCCATCCCCTCGCGTGCTCGTTACGCCCGTCGCCGCGTGGGCGTCGTGCCGCAATTCGATAACCTCGATCCGGACTTCACCGTTCGCGAAAACCTGCTCGTGTTCGGCCGCTATTTCGGCATGAGTGGCAACGAAATTGAAGCCGTGGTGCCTTCGCTGCTCGAATTTGCGCGGCTGGAAAGCAAGGCGAATGCGCGGGTCGGGGAGTTATCGGGCGGAATGAAGCGGCGGCTGACACTGGCGCGCGCACTGGTCAACGATCCCGACGTGCTGATCATGGACGAACCGACCACTGGACTCGATCCCCAAGCGCGGCATCTGATCTGGGAGCGGCTACGTTCGCTGCTCGCACGCGGCAAGACGATCCTTCTCACCACGCATTTCATGGAGGAAGCCGAACGGCTTTGCGACCGGCTGTGCGTGATCGAGGAAGGCCGCAAAGTGGCCGAAGGCAAACCCGACGATCTGATCCAGAGGGTTATAGGCTGCGATGTGATCGAGATCTACGGTTCCGATCCGCAAGCGCTTCGCGACGAACTCCTGCCGTTCGTCAGCCGCATGGAGATCAGCGGTGAAACGCTGTTTTGTTATGTCGATGACCCCGCGCCCGTGCATCAACGCGTCAAGGGACGGCCTGGCGTGCGTTATCTACACCGGCCGGCGAATCTTGAAGATGTGTTTTTGCGCCTGACCGGGCGCGAGATGGTGGACTGATCGATGTCGAGCGAACCGAATGTGAACACTGCCGAATCCACTGCGTCTCCCACTGCGCGTATCCCCCGCGCGGCCGGGACGTCGCAACGCAAGCCTCATCGTGAGCCGTTCCTGAGCGCAATGCCTGCGAACGCATCGAACTGGATGTCGGTCTGGCGGCGAAATTATCTCGTCTGGAAAAAACTGGCGATCGCGTCGATGTTCGGCAACCTCGCCGACCCGATGATCTATCTGTTCGGCCTGGGTCTCGGACTCGGCCTGATGGTCGGCCATGTGGACGGCGTCTCGTACATCGCGTTTCTCGCGGCGGGTACGGTGGCGTCGAGCGTGATGATGTCGGCGAGTTTCGAGGCCATGTACTCCGGCTTCTCACGCATGCATGTGCAGCGAACGTGGGAAGCAATCATGCATACGCCGCTCACGCTGGGCGACATCGTGCTCGCCGAAATTGTGTGGGCCGCAAGTAAATCGGTGCTGTCCGGCGTTGCGATCATGCTGGTGGCCGGTGTGCTCGGCTATGCAAGTTTCCCGACCATGCTGTATGCGTTGCCCGTGATCGTGCTGACTGGTTTGGCATTCTCCAGCACGGCGATGATCGTGACCGCCGTGGCGCCGAGCTACGACTTCTTCATGTTCTACCAGACACTCGCGCTCACGCCCATGTTGCTGCTCTCCGGCGTGTTTTTCCCACTTACACAATTGCCGGCGGTCGCGCAAAACGTCTCACTGTTGCTGCCGTTGTCGCACGCGGTCGCACTGATTCGTCCCGCGATGCTCGACCGGCCGGCAGAGCACGTCGTGCTGCATCTGGCTGTGCTCGCGGCATACGCCATCGTGCCGTTTTTTATCTGCGCGGTGCTGTTTCGTAGACGGATGATGCGTTGAACGAATCGATTGAAATCACGAACCGCTCTTAGCTACTTCAAATAAGAAAAATCCCGTTCCAACGTAAGTTGAAACGGGATTTTTACATGCTTCAATCCGCTTGCCGCTGCAGACAACTCAGCAGAAAACTCAACTTACTTCAATCCCGGGCTGAACTCCTTGTGCCCGCCAAACCCGAAGCGCATTGCTGACAACATCCGGTCGGCGAACGAATTATCCTCGCGCGACCGGAACCGCGCATACAGCGCAGCCGATAACACCTGCGCCGGCACCGCCTCTTCGAGTGCAGCCTCAATCGTCCAGCGCCCTTCGCCGCTATCGGCCACTTCTGCCGAGTATTTGTCGAGCGTACTGTTGCCGGCCAACGCGCCCGCAGTCAGGTCGAGTAGCCACGACGACACCACGCTGCCCCGGCGCCACACCTCAGCAACGTCTGCTATATCCAGATCGTAGCGCTGCGCCTCGGGCAACTCCGTCGATGACTTGTGCTTGAGGATGTCGAACCCTTCCGCGTACGCCTGCATCAACCCGTACTCGATCCCGTTATGCACCATCTTCACGAAGTGACCCGCTCCGACCGGCCCCACGTGCATATAGCCATTTTCGACGCGCGCATCGCGACCCTCGCGATTCGGCGTGGCGGGAATATCGCCACGTCCGGGGGCAAGTACCGACAGAATCGGATCGTGCCGCTGCACGACGTCCTTGTCGCCGCCGATCATCATGCAATAGCCGCGCTCCAGTCCCCACACGCCGCCCGACGTGCCGACATCGACGAAATTAATGCCCTTCTCCTTCAGCTTCGCCGCGTGGGTGATGTCGTCCTTGTAAAAGCTGTTGCCGCCATCGATAACCGTATCGCCCGCTTCCAGGATCTCGTAGAGATCGTTCAGCGTGTCTTCAGTGATCTTGCCCGCCGGCAACATCAGCCAGACCGAGCGCGGCGCGGCAAGCTTCTTCACGAGATCGCCCAGGTCGCTCGCGCCGGTCGCGCCGTCGGCCACGACTGCCTGCGTCGCTTCGGGCGCATGGTCGTACACCACGCATGTCTGCTCGCCGCGCATCAACCGGCGTGCGATGTTCGCGCCCATACGCCCTAATCCCACGATACCAATCTGCATGATGGCTTACTCCTTATGGCTGGTTTTGACGCGTTCAATCTGCTTTTTGGCTTCGTCGTAGACGTGTTCCGGCGTGAAGCCGAATTTCTTCTTCAGGTCGGAAAGCGGAGCCGATGCCCCGAATGTATGCATCACGATCTGCGAACCGAGGCGGCCGACATAGCGATCCCAGCCGAGCGTGCCCGCCTGCTCAACGCAAACACGCGCGTCGACGTCCGGCGGAATCACGGAATCCTTGTAGGCATTGTCCTGGCGTTCGAACAGATCCCATGACGGCATGGACACGACGCGCGCCGCGATGCCTTCACTCTTGAGCTTTTCATACGTATCGACGCAAACCGATACTTCGGTACCTGTCGCCATCAGGATGACTTCCGGCTTCTTGCCGTCTTCAGCGTCGGCGAGAACATACGCGCCCTTGTGGACGCCCTTCGCCGATGCATATTTCGACCGGTCGAAAGTCGGCATTGGCTGGCGCGACACCACGATGCACGCCGGACGTTGCGGCTCAGCAAGCGCGGCGCGCCACGATTCGGACACCTCGTTTGCATCGCCCGGACGATACGTACTGAGCCCCGGCACACCGCGCAACGACGCCAGTTGTTCGATCGGCTGGTGCGTCGGACCGTCTTCGCCCACGCCGATGGAATCGTGCGTGAACACGTAGATGACCGGCACCTCCATGATGGCCGAAAGCCGGATGGGCGGCTTCATGTAGTCGCTGAAAATCAGGAACGTGGAACCGTAGGGCCGCAGGTTCGACAGCGCGAGCCCGTTGCAAATTGCGCCCATCACGTGCTCGCGAATACCGAAGTGCAGGTTGCGGCCCGCGTAGTTATCGAACTCGAAACTGCCCGCGCCTTCGAACTTCATATCGGTTTTCGTCGATGGCGACAAATCCGCCGAACCGCCGATCATCCACGGGAAACGCTTGGCAATAGCGTTCAACACCTTGCCCGACGATTCCCGCGACGCCATGCCCTTCGGATCGGCATCGAACGTAGGAATATCCGCGTCCCAGCCTGCCGGCAACTCGTGCGCTTCGATCTGCGCAAACTCTTTCGCCAAGTCCGGATACTTCTTCGCGTAGTCATCGAAACTCTTTTGCCACGCAACGCGCGCCGCCTTGCCGCGCGCACCGATGCCCTCGTTGAAGTGCTCATACACGCCGTCCGGCACGAGGAAACTCGAATCTTCCGGCCAGCCGTAAAACTTCTTCGCGAGCTTGATTTCGTCCACGCCCAGCGGCTCGCCGTGCGCGGCGGAAGTGTCCTGCTTATGCGGCGCACCCCAGCCGATAATGCTCTTCACCACGATCAGCGTAGGTCCGTCCGTGTAGGCCTTCGCCTGGTTCAGCGCGGCTTCGAGCGCGCCGGCGTCGTTGGCGTCGTCAACGTGGATGGTGTTCCAGTGATAGCCCTTGAAACGCGTTTCCACGTCGTCGCTGTACGCGAGATCCGTGTGGCCTTCAATGGTCACGCGGTTGCTGTCGTAGATCCAGGTCAGATTCGACAACTTCAGGTGACCCGCCATGGAAGCGGCTTCGTGCGAGATGCCTTCCATCATGTCGCCGTCACCGCACAACGCGTACACGTGATAGTCGAAAATCTTCGCATCCGGCTTGTTGAAATGCGACTCGTACCAGCGCCCGGCCATGGCCATGCCGACGCTGTTGCCTAGCCCTTGCCCGAGCGGACCGGTGGTGGTTTCAACGCCCGTTGTCATGCGGTATTCGGGATGGCCCGGCGTCTTGCTATCCAGCTGCCGAAAATGCTTGATGTCATCCAGCGACACGGCCGGACCATCCGTTGGCTTGCCGGCGTGATCGACGGCTTTCACGCCGGTCAGGTGCAGCAACGAATACAGCAGCATGGACGCGTGACCGACCGACAGCACGAAGCGGTCGCGGTTTGGCCACAGCGGCTCGGCTGGATCGTAGCGCAAGTGGTTCTGCCACAGATGAAAACCGACGGGCGCGAGCGCCATCGGCGTACCCGGGTGGCCGGAATTGGCTTTTTGCACCGCGTCCATAGACAGCGTGCGGATGGTGTTGATGGCGAGGGTGTCGAGATCGGAAGAGGACTTCGAGGGGGTTTGCGGCATGAGCGACGACTCCTTTGCGTAGGGCGCGCTGAGGCACGAGAGGCGCCACAGCGGGCAACCGGGACCTTCGAGCAAGTGTAGTGCCATGACAACTGGCGCGTCACCAAAGAACAACGAAGCGCGCGCCACGAACGGCTTGGCGCGGCTTATGACAGACGATTACGACATCAACGAGACAACAACTTTACGCTTGAAACAATGCAAAAAACGAACGTAATGGGTAAAAAATCGTGGTCGTTTTGATCATCGTAACGTTGGCGCGTGACATTTTCAGCAAACGATCAGCGAGTCGGCTCATGGAGTCAACTCACGGAGCCAACTCATTGCGCCAGCTCACGGCGCCGGATTCGGCTGCGCTTCGTGAAGCGCATCGATTTCAGCGAGGATCTCGTCGGACAATTTAACGTCCACGCTGCCGATGTCCTCGTGCAATTGCTCGAGCGACGTCGCGCCGATGAGCGTGCTGGTCGTGAACGGCTGGCTGTTCACGAACGCGAGCGCGAGTTGCGCCGGGCTCAGGCCGTGACGCCGTGCGAGCTCCACGTAGCCGCTGATGGCCTTGATCGTATGCGGCTTACTGTAGCGTGCAAACCGCTCGAACAGCGTAATGCGGGCACCTTCCGGACGCGCACCGCCCTCGTACTTGCCGGACAACCAGCCGAATGCCAGCGGCGAATACGCCAGCAGGCCGACATCTTCTTTGTGCGTGAACTCGGAGAGGCCGGCTTCGAATGTCCGATTCACCAGGCTGTACGGATTCTGGATGCTTACGATTCGCGGCAAGCCGAGTTTGTCGGCGGCCTGGAGGAATTGGGCGACACCCCAGGGCGTCTCATTCGATACCCCGACGTAACGGATCTTCCCTGCCTTCACGAGATCGCCGAGCACCGTCAGCGTCTCTTCGATAGGCACCGTGTATTCGTCCTTGATCCACGGATAATTCGCACGGCCGAAGGTCATCGTGCTGCGGTCGGGCCAGTGCAATTGGTACAAATCGATGTAATCCGTCTGCAGCCGCGCGAGGCTGGTATTGACGGCTTCGGTCAGGTTCTTGCGGTCGAATTGATTCGCCTCGCCGCGAATATGCCGCGGATTGTGCGGCTGGCGCGCCGGCCCCGCGATCTTGGTCGCGAGCACGATTTTCTTGCGTGCACCCGGGTTCGCTGCCAGCCACGTGCCGATATATGCCTCCGTGCGCCCTTGCGTCTCGGGACGCGGGGGCACCGGATACATCTCGGCGGCGTCGATCAGGTTGATGCCGGCATCGAGCGCGGCATTGAGTTGCGCGTGCGCATCGGCTTCCGTGTTCTGCTCGCCCCAGGTCATGGTGCCCAGTCCGATCAGGCTGACATTGACATCCGTTCCACCGAGTTTCCGGTACTCCATCGCGTGCTTCCCCATGTTCGTTTTCAGGTTTCAAAGGCGCTAGCCGAGTGTCGACGCTACCATAGCGCGGGCCTTGCTGCAGGGGTGCCCATCGCCACGGCGCGCTCCGCGCCCGGTAAGCTAACGGCATGCGGCGTGATTGGCTTTCATTAGCTTTTCAAGCGTGCTGCGTTCATTCGGATCAGAACAAGAGAGACTCTTAGATGCAGGCCCCCGACCTCACCCGCACCACGTCCGGCGCGGCGAACCCGCGCGGTTCATCCGTCATCGTGATGCTGGTCGCGGCGACCTTCTTCATGGAGAACCTCGACGGCACGATCATCGCCACGGCATTGCCGCAAATGGCGCGCTCGTTTGGTCTTCACCCCGTCGACCTGAGCCTCGGCATTACGTCGTATCTGTTGACGCTCGCCGTCTTCATCCCTATCAGCGGCTGGGCGGCGGACCGCTTCGGCCTGCGCACCGTGTTCGGCAGCGCGATCGCGTTGTTCACGGTGGCGTCCGTGCTGTGCGGCATGACGTCGACGCTGCCCACGTTCACGGCAGCACGGGTGCTTCAGGGTATCGGCGGTGCGATGATGGTGCCGGTCGGGCGGCTCGCGGTATTGCGCGCGACGCCCAAGGAAGGCTTGATGCGCGCTATCTCGATCATCACCTGGCCCGGCCTTGTCGCGCCCGTGATCGGGCCGCCGCTGGGCGGGTTCATCACCACGTATTCGTCGTGGCGCTGGATCTTTTACCTGAACCTGCCGCTCGGTTTGATTGGCCTGGTCGTGGCGCTTCGTTACCTCGATAACACCCGCGAGCACGCCAGCCGCCGCTTTGATTTCCTGGGTTTCGTGCTGTGCGGCCTTGCCTGCACGACCCTGCTCTACGCGATGGAACTCATCGGCCGCAACGACACGCCCTGGGCATTCGCCAGCGCGCTGACCGCCGTCGGCGTACTCGCGGGCGTGCTCGCGTGGTGGCATGTGCGGCGCGCGAGCGAACCGGTGCTGGATCTCAACGCGCTGCAGATCAAGACTTTCAGGGTGGCGATGGGCGGCGGCTCGTTGTTTCGCGTTGCCATCAGCGCGGCGCCGTTCCTGCTGCCGCTGATGTTTCAGGTCGGCTTCGGGCTGAACGCGTTTGCATCCGGGTTGCTGACGTTGTCGGTCTTCGCCGGCAATTTATCGATGAAACTCGTCACCACGCCGGTCATGCGGCGCTTCGGCTTCCGTCCGGTGCTGATCGTGAACGGGATCGTGGCGGCTGCGTCGCTGGCGTTGATGAGCTTGATATCGCCTGCTACACCGACCTGGATCATCGTCGCGGTGTTGTTTGCGAGCGGACTGTCGCGCTCGCTGCAGTTCACGGCGCTGAACACACTCAGTTTCGCCGATGTCCCGAAGGCGCAGATGAGCGGCGCGTCGGCTTTGTCGAGCACGCTGTTCCAGTTGACGATGGGGATTGGCGTCGCGCTCGGGGCGATCGCTTTGAGGCTGGCCGAATGGCTGCATGGTCACGATGCGCAGACCGTCGTGCCAGCCGATTTCAGCATCGCGTTCTTGATCGTGGGGGCGGTGGGATTGGTGGGAGTAGCGGACCTGTTTAGCTTGCATCGCGATGCGGGCGCGCAGGTTAGCGGGCACGGGAGGAAGGGGTGAGGCAGGTCGAGCCGTTTGCGTGCAGTCAAGACGGTGCTATGATGTATATACGTATTCGTATATCAATTGGAACCGTATAAGATGAATCTGCAAATTGCAAAATGGGGCAATAGCCTCGCGCTTCGAATTCCCGCCGAGTACGTGCGCCGCATTGGCGTGAAGGAAGGCGACCACGTGCAGGTTGACTTGACCATCGACGGCGGTCTTAGTATTCGCGCCTCTAAATGGGACCGCAGCGCGTTCGCCCGGGAGCTTGAAACAACCCGTGAGACGATGCCAATATCTGAGCCCGTCATAGACGAGCTACGGCGCGGAGCGCGCTATTGATGTCGACTTATGTAGACACGTCCGTGCTGGTGGCGCTGTGCGTAAATGAACCCATGAGCGCTGTTGTTGCACGATGGTATGCAGCGTGTACCGACGAATTGACCTCCGCTGCATGGTGCGTCACTGAGTTTGCAAGCGCCCTCGGAATCAAGCAACGGACAGCGCAAATATCCGCCGTGCAAGGTGCGTCCGCATGGCAGGCGTTCGAGCGCCTTTGCGCAAGCGATTTGCAGTTGCTGCCGGTCGAGCCGTCTACGTTTCACCGCGCGGCCGTGCTGACTTTGGACGCCACAACCGGACTGCGCGCTGGCGACGCGTTGCACCTTGCTGCTGCGATGGATGCCAAAGTAAAGACCATGGCAACACTCGATGGCGTCCTGGCCCGCAATGCCAAACGCATGAGAATTAAGCCTCTCGATTTTTAACGGCCTAACGTGTCGGGCGGAGCCACGGTGGGCGCTGTTCGGGAGACCCTATCAGTGAATTGGCGTGATCGATCCCCGTACTTTATTAATGCTCTGCTCACGCTCTTCAACACCCAGCTTTGAGTAAAGCCTGCGATCTAGCCGTTTGTATATCGGTTGATCTTGTCCAATTCGGCTTAATCAAGAGTCACATGGATTCCAGAAAGCAAAAAGCCCAACTCGCGAAAGTCGGGCTTTTTACTTGAATCTTTTGGGGTGGCTGATGGGGCTCGAACCCACGACAACAGGAATCACAATCCTGGACTCTACCAACTGAGCTACAGCCACCACTGTCTTACTTCTTGCTGCCTCTTTAGCTCGCCAAGAACAGGCTTGCTGAATCGAGAAACAAGATTATACGAACAAAGATTCGCTTTGCCTAGTCCCTTATTCGATCAATTCGACAGGTTCACGCAGATGAGTGCGCGCTTCATCGAAAATAGTCATATCGCCGGTGGCGAGACGGCGGCTATCCGAGAGAACGCGGCGCCAGCCACGCGCACCCGCCACGCCTCGATACAAACCCAGCGCATGCCGCGTAATGCCGCCGAGGAACGCCCCGCGCGCCACTTCCTGACGCGCATAGTCGATCAAGCTCGCCTCAGCCTCCTCGCGCGACAACAAGGGCGTATCCGCGCCGTAAAAACGTGAATCGACGCCCGCGAGCACGTAGGGGTTGTGATAGGCCTCGCGGCCGAGCATCACGCCATCGACATGCTTCAGATGCTCTTCCACTTCATCGAGCGTCTTGATGCCACCGTTGATCGATATTTCCAGATGCGGAAAATCGCGCTTCAACTGATACGCATATTCATACTTCAGAGGCGGAATCTCGCGATTCTCCTTCGGGCTCAAACCCTTCAGGATAGCATTCCGCGCGTGGACGATAAACACTTCGCAGCCGGCATCGGCGACGGTGCCGACGAAGTCGCGCACGTAGGCATAGTCCTCAACCGCGTCCACACCTATCCGATGCTTGACCGTGACCGGAATGGACACCACGTCGCGCATGGCTTTCACGCAATCCGCGACCAGTTGCGGCTCGTTCATCAGGCACGCGCCGAATGCGCCGCGTTGCACGCGCTCGGACGGGCAGCCGCAATTCAGGTTGATTTCGTCGTAACCCCATTGCTCGCCGAGCTTCGCACTGCGGGCTAGATCCGCTGGCTCGCTGCCGCCGAGCTGCAGCGCAACGGGCGCTTCGCCTGGCGTGAACGCGAGATGCCGCGCGACGTCGCCGTGCAGCAGCGCGCCGGTCGTGACCATCTCTGTATAGAGCCACGTGTGCTTCGTCAGGATGCGGTGGAACGACCGGCAATGGCGGTCAGTCCAATCCATCATCGGGGCAACGCTGACGCGGCGCGGGCTCGGTTTTAAAGCTGTTGACATGGGAACTGCTGATTGTAGGCGTTGGGCGCCTTTCCGGCGCTGAATCCGTGATTTTACCGTAACGCTCGAAACGCCACGAACTCGACGTTAACAATCAGATTTACCGTGAAATCAACAGCCTGCGCGGAGAATCGATTGCTGTACGGTATTTTTTGCGTCGCGGCCAAGATCGGTCGGCATGAAAATCGTATGCTCCCCGGCCACGGCGCCGCAGTCATCGAAAAAACGAATCTTCCGCACGCTCCGGTGTCTCAAAAATCAAATGCCAGCGCTTTGCCGGATTTATTCGAAAAGCGCCGACGATCCGGAGAAACTCATGAAATCCCGTCCGAATAAAACGCCTTCTTGTATCGTCGCCGCCTTTGCCGTCGTGATCGCCGCGCTGGGCATCGGAATGGAAACGAGCGTGCAGGCCCAGACCGCGAACGCCGACGACACTGCGTCGATGGTTAAACCGCCGGTCACACCCAGCGCCCCAAACGCGGCCGGCCCGCGTGCGGATAACCCGGACAACATGCCGACGAAGCGCCCCGCCCTGCCTCCCAACAGCGATCGCATGCTGCACAACAACCCGGCCAGCGACGCAATCGCGAAATAGGACGGCCGAGGATCGCATTGGCCGCATGAAAACGATGACGACCGCAGCGAATCAAGCGGCCGCAGGGCGGCATCGCCGGCAATATTCGGCCGCGGCTCCCGAATGCATCGAGCAACTGGCCGCTGATTCGATCCAACCAAAAGCGAAAAACTTCCGCATCCACACGCCAAGCGCGCCATGGCTCCGCTCAGGCGACTCATCAACTGCCGCGAACCCGATCCAAAGCAATATCGCTGCGAAACTGCAACCTGATTAGCGCATTCGCCAGAACCCGTTGCATCGACCGCAAAGCCGCGTCCGATTGCACCAAAACGCGACATGCCCGACCCTATAATGACGCCACCTTAAAATACAGGCGCAGCCACGGCTCGCGTCTCAAGCGGTGGTTTTTAATGCAAAAAGTCATTCTTCCGTTCGTCGCGGGCTTTCTCGCCGCACTGTTTTTCCGTGAAGCGACCATCGCGATGTTGCATGCGGCCGGCGTGGTCGATCCAGCCGGCTATTCCACCGCTCCATTCCTGCCGCTAGGCATTCCCGAATTCATCGTCAATGCGCTATGGAGCGCATTCTTCGGCATCTTGATGGCGTGGCTGCTGCGCGTCGCACCCGACCGCACCGCGCCGTGGATCGGCGCGCTGGTGTTCGGCGGCATCGTGCTGACCGCCGCGAGCGTGTTCGTGGTCGATCCGCTGCGCGGCATCTGGCCGAGCGGCAACATGCTGCCGCGGCTGGCACTGGGATTTGCATCGAATGCAATGTGGGGCTGGGGCGCGCTCGTCTTCATGCGCGCCTTCATGGCCGGCAACGACGCCGACTAATCCGTCAGCGCGGCCAGCGGATGGTCGCGCTCAGACCACGGACTGTCGTACATCCGCAAGACCGCATCACGCGTCACGTCTTCCATGCGCGACACCTTCCACACCGGCTGATTGTCCTTATCGACAATGCGCGCCCGGATGCCTTCCATCACATCGCCATGATCGAACGTCGCGCGCGTGAGCCCGAGGTCGCGCCTCAACGTCTCGGCCATGCTCGACGTCGTGGCGCGGTCGATCAATTCCAGCGATACATCGACGGATAACGGCGAACGCTCACGCAACTCAGCCGCCGTGCGCGTAGCCCAATCGCTTTCCTCGACGTCCCCGCTCGTCACGCTTTCCAATGACTTCAGACAGGCCGCGCCGTTGCCCGACGCAAAATGCTTGTCGATAAAACCACGCTCCTTTGCAAGCTCGCTCGGCTTCCCTGCATCGGAACGCGCCTGCGCTTCGATAAACCGCACCACCTCCGCGCCGCTCGCGAACGGTTTCTCCTTCAGCGTATTGATAAGAGCCGGCAGCGCTTCGTCGTTCATATAAGCATCGGCGAGGCCGGTGTAAAGTGCATCGGCGGCATCGATAGTCGCGCCCGTCGCCGCGAGATAACGCCCGATCGCGCCCGGCGTGCGCGCGAGGAACCAGCTCACGCCCACATCCGGAAACAAACCGATACGCGTTTCGGGCATCGCCATCTTCGTCGAACCGGTGACCACGCGCACACCGCCCGTATGCCGCGCGCCCTGCGAAATCCCCATTCCACCGCCCATCACCACGCCGTTCAGCAATGCGATATACGGCTTCGGATACGTGAAAATCGCGTGATTCAAGCGGTATTCATCGGTGAAAAATTCTTCGATGACCGCGTGCTCGCCCGCCTTCGCCGATTGATATAAAAACCGGATATCGCCGCCCGCGCAGAACGCACGCGGATGCGGGCTATAGACGACCACCGCGTGCACCGAAGCGTCGTCACGCCAGGCGTTCAGCGCGCGATGAATGGCGTGCAGCATGGGCGTGGACAACGCGTTCAACGCCTTCGGACGGTTCAGCGCGATGAAGCCTATACCCTGCGCGCGTTCGATACGAATTTCATCGATGGATTCAGTCATATGCAATGCGAGTTTCTATTCGTGTGAGTGAAAATGAAGCTGAAAATGGAACCAGAAAGCCCATCGGGAAAGCCCGTCAACCAGCACTTGCTGACGGCCGTCGACGAGCAGGCTTCTTGTTCTTGCCAGGCAAATATACATCCAGCATTTCATCGATAAGCGTATCCGTCGGCACAGTGAAAACTGTCGAGGCCATCATGCTCAACGACACGATACCGTGCAACGCGGCCCACAATGTCTCGGCGCGAGCCGCAGGCTTATCAACCAACGCCAACGTCCCGGTCAGCAGGGAAAGCACCGTTTCGCCGGCCGATGTCACATCGTTAAACGCGGCACCGGTATAAGCGGGATTCTGCATGAAAATCAGCCGATACACTTCAGGATGTGTCAGCCCGAACGTGACGTACGCATGCGCCATGGCCTTCAGGCGCTCCACCGGTTCGATCACGCCATCAAGCGCGTGCAGGGACTCGAGCAACTGCGCGTGGGCCTCGGCGCAAAGCGCGTGAGCGATGGCATCGCGGCTTGCGAAATGCAGGTAAAGCGAAGCGGGCGAATATCCGACGACCCCTGCGATCTTGCGCATCGACAACGCGTCGAAACCGTCACGCACGACTATCACGCGCGCCGCATCGAGGATTTGGATGCGCAGTAAGGGCTGATTTGAAAGATGTTGTTTTGAGCCTGCCATCCCGCGCATTTTCCGGATGACACCGGCCAAGTCAATGTAAAACTGAGTAGCGATGAAGGCAGCCGCCTCTTCAAATACCCGCTATCAGTTCGCCATTCCCGGTGGAAAATGGCCGCTCTTCAAAAGCACGGGCTCACCGTTATTGATATGCAGATGCTCCCTCGCAACCGCTTCAATCCTCGGGCGTGCAGCATCGAATGCACGTATCCACCCGATGCTGTCGCAACTCTGCGCGCCAAAGTGATCCTCCAGGGCTTCAACCGAGATCGCGCACGGAACGCGCTCGCCATCGACCAGCGCAGCGAATACGACCGTGAGATTCGCGTCGCGATACGCCGGCGCATCGGCGGGAAAAAGAATGTTCATGGCGGCCTCGAATGGCAAGGAAATAGGGGTAACGCACGATCCTACTCGCGACGCCTCGTTCCGGTCTACCCGGCTTCTTCCATGCTGAGCCGAACCAGCGCAGCGGACACGTCGACAATCAGCAGCGACACCGCGTCAGGATCGGCGTAATCGAACTTCAGATGCCGGCTCATGTCCCTTACCCGTTCGCAAAATTGCTGCTGCGCCGGCTCGGTGACCACATCGAAAAGACTCAACGCTTCCGCCTCGAACCGGTAGTGCACGCCCCACGCAATATTGCCCGGATGACTCGCCATGCCGCTCGTGCGCCAACTCACGAACAGGCACGGTTTCAGATCCGTGCCAATCTCGCTGATATCCGCGCCGCTTGGGAACAAATCGAGCAGCGCCTCCGCTACGCAACGCATTGCCGGGTGGCGGATGTTGAGCGTGCGCATCAGCTATTTTGCAACAATCTGTCGATATAGGCGCGCGCCGCCTGCTCCACATTGACGAGCGCGTCGTCCTCGGTCGAAAAGCGCTGTTGAGCGCCGACATCGACCAATGCCTCAAAGCGGCGGACGTTGTCCGGACTGCCCTCCGCAACACTCACGGTACCCACGTAGATGGGTGCGTTCGACGCTCCATCAGCCTGATCCGGAGCTTGGGTAAGGCGCGCTGCCGCGCTGATGTAATACCCGCGATACGGGCCGCTAACGCGTTCTGCCATGTCTTCCTCTCAAATGTTTTATAAGTGTTCGTGTGTTGCCCACGCTTCTGTAAGGGTTGAACGCCGGCAATTAGTTCTCAGCGGTTGCAACCTGTTGCATTTCTTCCCGGGCTTGGGCGGCGCGGCCGGTCCCAAAGCGGTTCGCTTGAAAATGTAGTGCAAGCCGCGCGCCAGAGGCCGGGCTGCGGAGCATTTATCGCGGTGGGTTGATCTGGATCAAAAAGCCGACTTTTTCGCGCGCTCACCGGCGTGTGGGAAAATACGTGCACAAACATATTTGGAAACACGTTGGAGACGTAGGTTGGAGAGGCGGGTTCGAGAGCGAGGTCCGTGCGTTCTGCTCGATCTTCTACGACGTTATCCGGTGTCTGCCACCGAGGAACACAATGAATAAATTTGCCCAGCGCTTGCCGCTTCCCTCCCCGCTTCGCATGGCGCGGGTTTTACAAGCCGCCGGTCTCACCGTGGCAGTCGCGGGTGTCTTAAGCCTTGGCGGATGTGCATCGTCAACCGATGCATCGCTGATTCATCTTCCCGACGGCCAGAGCGGTTATGCCATCAACTGCAGCGGTGCCGATGCGAGCACGACATGGGCGAGCTGCTATGTCATGGCCGGGGATAAATGCGGCGCGACGGGCTACACGATCGTATCGAAGGACAATGAGGAAGGCGGACCGTCGGGCGGCAGCATCACGAACGTGGTATCGGCGAATGTTAAAAACCGCTCGATGGTCGTACGGTGTAACTGACATGCCACCGGCTGCGCGTGGCGCGGCCGGTGTTAATGCGGGCTGACCTTCGAAAACACGTTCAGCACGACTACGCCCGCTACGATCAGGCCCATCCCAAGTACGGCGGGCAGGTCGGGGATCTGCTTGAATAATAATGCCGCCGCGATCGTGATCAGCACGATGCCGGCACCGGACCACACGGCATAGACAATGCCTACCGGCAGCGACTTCAGCGTCAGCGAGAGCAGATAGAACGAGATGCCATAGCCGATCACCACAATGACGGACGGCACCAGCCGCGAGAATCCTTCCGATGCCCGCAAAGCCGATGTCGCCACGACTTCAGCAACGATAGCGACTGCGAGCAGCATATAAGCGGATGAGCGCATGGGTTATGCCTTGTCCGATGCAAACGCAAGCGCGCTTGCGTCGTGGCCGAGGACCGCGCACAGCGCTTCGACTACGAACTCGTGGTCCCGGCGTTGCGGCAGGCCCGACACCGTCACCACGCCAATCACGCCCGCGCCCTTGACCGTCAGCGGGAACGCGCCGCCGTGCGAGGCGAACTCGGCGGCGGGGAGACTGTATTTGTCGGCAAGGGTGGCGCCTGCCTGCTGCAGCCCCAGGCCGATGGCATAAGAACTCACACGAAAGTGCTCGACCGTTCGCGCCTTGCGTTGCACCCAGCGGACGTTGTCGGGCGTGGTGCCATCGAGCGCGGCGAAGAACAACGGCTGGCCGAAAGTCCGGACTTCCATGGCGACCGCCGCACCGCGCGCCACGGCCATCTCACGCAGTTGCGAGCCGAGCTGCCATGCACGGTCCGAATCAAATTGCGGAAAGACGAGCGTCTGTTCCTGGTGGACGATGGTCTGAAGGTCTTTGGCAATGTTCATAAGCGATGATTTCCTGACGAGTGACAAGAGCAGAGCGGCCCGAACATAAGTTGGTCCGCACACAAGGCGATTGCACAAATTGTGACATGACAGGGGAAGCAGGGTTTGCGCGCGCGCGTCATTTAAGTGCTCTGTGGCGACTCGCCTGTTTTGGGACGATCGGCTTACTCATAAGCCTTCGCCCTAACAATTCTTATTCCGACTCAACTCACTCGATAAATCCAATCGATTCGGGCAGCCAATACGTTGTTTATATTGCACTGACCGATTAATTAGGAGCTTTCTCATTAAGGCATTTTGCCTCGGTCAGTAGAGTTCGAGCCTTGTCCACGCAGCCATCGACGAGTCCCTTCGGATTCGATATCGGCGCGGACTCGACACGCGGATGACACCTGTCCCGCTGCGTGCTCGCGTCGTGGATCCGAGTCAACTCTACGCAGGAATGCAAAATGAACAAGGTTTATAAGTCAGTCTGGAATGAATCCATCGGCGCATGGGTCGCGGTGTCGGAAACTGCTGCGGCGCGTGGTAAGCGCAACGGGCGATTAACAAAAGCGGTTGTTGCATCTGTCGTAACACTTGGTGCAGCAGGGACTGCCGTCGCGGGAGCGACGGACGGCGGAACTGTGGAAAGCGCGACAGGAGTCGCGGTCGGACCTAATGCGCAATCACAAGACACGGGCACGATCGCAATCGGGATGAACTCCTACACTGACGGCGTAATCGGCAGTACGCCCCCTCCCGGCGTTATTTCTGGAACCATTGCCGTTGGCTACAACGCTCGGTCGGTAGGTCCTGGAAGCATTGCCATCGGTCAAAACTCCGCTATTGGAGACGCGACCAGCCTTGCTGTAACTAACGCAGTTGCGCTCGGATATGCCGCGGTGTCGAACGGTCAACAGGCTGTGTCGATCGGCGCATCAGCGTCGGCAGTGGCCGCTTCGTCAGTAGCATTGGGTAGTGGCGCCGTTGCTGATCGCACCAATACAGTTTCTATCGGTAGCTCTACGACGCAACGACAGCTCGTGCAAGTCGCACGCGGCACGCAAGCGACTGACGCAGTCAACGTGGGGCAGATCACGCCTCTCGTCAGCGCACTTGGCGGCGGTGCTGCCCTTAACGAGGATGGTTCGATCTCTGGCCCGACCTTCACGGTCGCAGGCAAATCATTCAATAACGTCAATGACGCCTTGGAGGCAGCGGGTGCCGGCAGCAAGTACCTGTCAGCAAACGACGCTGCCACCAATAGCAACGGCGCGTCGGCCATCGGCATCGGCAGCATTGCGATTGGTGGAAACGCCGTCGCGGACAGCACCGGTGGTTCGAACGCAGCCCTCGCCATTGGCTCTGACTCACGCGCGAGCACGAAAGCGACTGCTCTCGGCCCGGGCGCAACCGCATCCGCTTTGGACACCGTTGCCCTCGGTACGCTCTCCGTTGCCGACCGCCAAGGCACCGTCTCGGTCGGCAACGCCACGACCAAACGCCAGATCGTGAACGTAGCTGCCGGCACGCAAGCCTATGACGGCGTCAACGTGACCCAGCTTCAGAACGTAACGACCTTGCTCGGCGGCGGAGCGAAGGTCAACGCCGACGGCACGATTCAGGCGCCCGCATACACCGTTGCCGGCGCATCGTTTGGCACCGTTGGCGATGCGATCACCAAGGTCGATACCGAGCTGAGCAACAAGGTCGCCTACGATGCCGCCGACCAGGCGCATATCACGCTGGGAGGCGCCGGTACGTCGAAGCTTGTCACGATTTCCAACCTGCAAATTGGCGACCTGTCCTCGACCAGTACTGATGCCATCAACGGCTCGCAGTTGTACTCGACCAATCAGCGCGTCGGATCGCTCGAAACGTTCGAAGGCAACATCAACAATGGCGGCGGCATCAAGTACTTCCACACGAATTCAACGCTTGCCGATTCATCGGCGACTGGCGCGGATTCGGTGGCAATCGGCGGCGCAGCGGTAGCATCGCCGAACAACTCAGTTGCGCTTGGATCGAACTCGGTTGCTGATCGTGTCAACTCGGTGTCCGTCGGTGCAGCCGGCAAGGAACGCCAGATCACCAACGTCGAGGCAGGCACGGCGTCCACCGACGCGGTCAATGTCGGCCAGCTGACCGCCGTATCGAATAACGTCGACACGCTTGGCAGCCTTGCGGTCAAGTACGACACGAACACGGACGGCACGCCGAACTACGAGCAGATCACGCTGGGCGGTGCGGGTGCCACGAAGCCCACGTTGCTGACGAATGTCGCCAGCGGCAAATTGACGGATGACAGCACCGACGCCGTGAACGGGTCGCAACTGTACGCAACCAATCAGAACGTGGCAGCGCTTCAGGACTTTACGAACAACGTCAACAACGGCGGCGGCATCAAGTATTTCCACTCCAACTCCACGCTTGCCGATTCGTCGGCAACTGGCGCGGATTCGGTGGCGATCGGCGGCGCGGCTGTGTCGTCGGGCAAGAATTCCGTCGCGCTCGGGTCGAACTCCGTTGCTGATCGGGACAATACGGTGTCGGTCGGCGCAGCAGGTAGCGAGCGCCAGGTCACCAACGTGGCGGCCGGTACGGCGTCCACCGACGCGGTCAACGTCGGGCAACTCAACGCTGTATCGAATAGCGTGACGTCACTTGGCGCCAGCGCGATCAAGTACGACACCAACGCCGACGGCACGCCGGACTATGCCAATGCAACGCTCGGCAACGCCACGGGCACGGCGCTGCATAACGTCGCTGCAGGCACCGGCAACATGGACGCGGTCAACCTGGGTCAGTTGAACGACATGATGGGCCAGGTCACCAACCTCGCGAATGGCGCATACAACCCGCTCTTCACCGCCGATGGCAATCGCGACACGGAAATCGCTACGTCGAGCGGCACGCACTCGGTGGCATCGGGCGCGAATGCCATGGCATCAGGCGCGAACTCGGTAGCGTCTGGCGCGACGTCAGTGGCTAGCGGCACCAATTCGATCGCGGTCGGCTCGAATACATCGGCTACGGCGAACAATGCGGTTGCCGTCGGTGCGAATGCATCGGCTACGGCGAACAACGCGGTTGCACTCGGCTCAGGCTCAGTTGCGGATCGTGCCAACGCGGTATCGGTGGGAACCACAGCGGCCGGCGGTCAGCGTCAGGTCACGAACGTCGCCGCGGGCACAGACGGTACGGACGCCGTCAACGTGAACCAGATGCAACAGTCGGTGAACACGGGCGTGAAGTCGGCGAAGGGTTACACCGACGCCCTTCGCTCCGACATGGACAGCGGCCTGTCGCTTGCCAACAACCACATCAACAGCGTCGGTGCAATGAGCAGCGCGATGGCGATGATGGCAGGCAGCGCGGCAGCGGTGGCCGACAAGGACAACCGCTTCGCAGCGGGCACGGGTGTGTATCGCAACAAGGCCGCTATTGCGATCGGCTTCCAAAAGCGCTTTGGCACCAACATGGTCATCACGGTCGGCGGTTCGACGACCGGCGAAGAAAGCACCGGAGGCGCAGGTTTCGCGTTTGGCTTCTAAGCAACGTTTCAACCGCTTGGATGCAAAGTTAGCAAACATGGCCGCAGACCTCTTCAGTGAGGTTTGCGTCCGTGTTTTCATATGCGCCTTCACATGTGAAGCAGTGGCTTGCGCTTAACCGGTCGCGTCTTGAAGAACTTGAGCACGAACAGCACTCGACGTTCCTCATCAGCCACTGCTGTTTCAGACCAAGTTATCAAAGCAGTGAAACATGTTGCACTGCAAACACCGTTGCCCTATAATCTTTTTCGCGGGGTGGAGCAGTCTGGCAGCTCGTCGGGCTCATAACCCGAAGGTCATAGGTTCAAATCCTATCCCCGCAACCAAGGATTAAAAGTCAAAAGCCCGGTTCTCCGGGCTTTTTTCATTTCAGCGGCATTGGTTGGATGCTGGGGCCATTGGAGTTGTTGGGGTCTCTCTACGGGGTTGCATAGCGCGAATACCAAGTGCTCATGGTCCTATGCTGCGCTGAACGGTCGCCCTGACCCGCACAAACTCGCGCATCCACGCGTGGCATAATCAAAGGCTAAACCCGCTTTTGGAAGCCATCGTCAGCCTCATGCGCCGTCGCCTTGTACGCAAGTTCGGAAGCCTCATCGGATTGCTTGCGATCCTGATGACCGCGCTCGCTCCGGCCGTATCGCAAGCGCTGGCCTCCCGCACGCAATCCGTGACAATCCTGAGTGCGTTTTGCTCGGCAGGAGCCCAAACGCCGCGGACGCCACTGTCCAATACTGGCAAATCCATTCGTTCGCCGCACTCTGCCGCCGGTCATTGGCAAGCATGCGGTTACTGCAACCTCGCGGCGCATTCACCTGGGGTCGCGCCTTGCGCAAGTGTTTATCAAGCGCGTATCACGCCGGGATCTCTACCCGATAACACCGCTGCCCAACCCTTCCCGCCATATGCGAAGGTCTTTGCAGCACAGCCTCGTGCACCGCCGGTCTTCATCTGATTCTTCCTCGCACTGCCGCCGGCTGAATGGCCGGTACTCATCATTCGCGTCGCTCGGATCGAACGAGATCAAACAGGATCAGCATGAACACGTCTCTCGCAATCATGATCAAGCGGGGTGGCTTGGCCGCCTTGCTTCTCGCCACCGCACAGCTCGCTTTTGCCCATGCGCATCCCACGCAGCAAACGCCTGCACCGGACGCGACGGTCGAAGCGCCGCATGAAGTAGCCATCGATTTCACGGAAGGTCTTGAGCCGGCATTCAGCACGCTGACCGTGGTCGATACAGCGGGCAAGCAGGTCAACAGCGCGAAATCGGCCGTCGATACAAAAAACAAGAAACATATGAGCGTCGCGCTCGGTGATCTGAAGCCGGGCACGTATCAAGTGGAATGGACGGCCGTGGCCGACGACGGCCATCGCACGCAAGGCCATTACCTGTTCAACGTAAAGTGAGCTGACTATGAAAACCAACACACTGATGCACGCCGGCTTGCTTTCTCTATGCGCCTTCGCGGCGTCCGGCGCGCAAGCCGCCACGCTCGATGTCCACGATTGCTGGATCCGTTCGATGCCGGCTAAATTACCATCGTCGGGCTACTTCGTGGTATCGAATAACGGCGATAAACCCGCGACCCTCACCGCCGCTGAAACGCCTGCGTACGGCATGGCGATGCTGCATAAATCGACGAGTAACGGCAGCACATCAACCATGTCGATGGTGGAGTCCGCCGAGGTGCCCGCGCACGGCACGCTCGCGTTTGCGCCCAGCGGTTATCACCTGATGCTGGAAGACGCGCCCAAGCCGGTGAAGGTCGGATCATCGGTTCCGTTGAAGCTGACGTTTGCGGATCAGTCGAGCATCGATACAACCTGCGTGGTCAAGCCGGCGTCTACGCTGGGTAAATAACGGCGCAACCTGTCACTCGAGCCGCGACAAAAAAAGCGCGCTGCAATCAAATTGCAGCGCGCTTTTTTATGCTGAAACAACCCTCTGTCAATGCCCCTTGAAGAGATCCATGATCTCTTTCCGCTCGGTCGGATTCACGCTGGGCGGCGGTACGCTCGGAGGCGTCAGTCCGGCAGGGCCGACACCGCCCACTGCATCGCTTGCCGCTTCGACCGGATTCGCTGAATCCACACCGATGCTCGCAACAAAACCATTGCCCGGGGTTTTATCGGCGAAGAACAACTCGCCGTCGACGGTCGTCAGGCCTTCAGGCATCGCCATTTGCTGTTGCGGAACATTGGCAAGCGCCCGTTGCATGAACTCCACCCAGATTGGCAACGCCAACTGTGCACCGAACTCGCGGCCGCCGAGCGACTTCGGCTGGTCGTAACCCATCCACGCGATCGCCACGAGTTGATGCTGGTAACCCGCGAACCAGCCGTCCTTCGCGTCATTGGTCGTACCCGTCTTGCCCTGCAGATCGTTGCGCTTGAGCACGTTGGTGCCAGCGCCCGTGCCGCCGGTCGCAACCGAATGCAGCAAGCTGTTCATGACGTATGCGTTGCGCGGTTCGAGCGTTTGCGGCGCGTTGCTGCCGGCAATCAGCGGATTGGCGCGCGAAATTACCGTGCCGCGTGCATCAGCTACTTCGCCAATCAGGTACGGATTGATCCGCGAACCGCCGTTGGCGAACACCGAATATCCACCGGCCAGTTGCAGCGGCGTGACAAGACCGGCGCCAAGTGCGAGCGGCAGATACGGCGGAGTTTTGTCGACATCGAAACCGAACTTCTGCGTGACGTAATCCTGCGCGTACTTCGTGCCGATGTAAGAAAGGATGCGGATCGACACCAGGTTCTTCGACTTCATCAACGCCGTGCGCATGGACATGGGACCATCAGGCTGGTCGTCGTCCTTCGGCTCCCATGCGTCACCACCTGGCGAGGTTGGCGGGAAATACAACGGCGCGTCATTGATGATGGTTGCCGGTCCAAGACCCTTTTCCAGCGATGCCGAATAGATAAACGGCTTGAAGCTCGAGCCCGGCTGGCGCCACGCCTGCGTGACGTGATTGAACTTGTTCTTGTTGTAGTCGAAGCCGCCGACCAGCGCGCGAATCGCCCCGTCCTGGGGCACGAGCGAGACCAGCGCGCCCTCGACCTGCGGCAACTGCGTGATGCTCCAGTTGCCCTTCGCGTCCTGCACCACGCGCACGATGGAACCCGGCTTGATCCGCACCGCCGCCGACGCATTGCTGCGCAAGCCGGCAGCCGCGAAACGCAAACCGTCGCCGGTGATGGTCGCCGGGTCAGCGTTGACGAACGTCACGACCACCTGCTTCGCATTCACCGACGTCGCCACGCCCGCGATCAGGTCCCCGTTATCGGGGTGATCGGCGAGCGCGTCATCGATGGCTTCGTCGCGGTCGTCCTGGTTCGTCGGCAGATTGACGAACCCTTCCGGCCCGCGATACCCATGGCGCCGCTCGTAATCCATCACGCCCTTGCGCACGGCGTTATACGCCGCTTCCTGATCGGCGGAATCGATGGTCGTGGTCACCGAAAAGCCACGCGTGTAGGTATCGTCGCGATACTGCGCGTACATCATCTGCCGCACCATTTCCGCAACATATTCCGCATGCACGCTGTACTCCGTCCCGGACACGCGCGCGTGAATTTCCTCGGCGCTGGCCTGGTCGAATTGCGCTTGCGTGATGTACTTCAAGTCGAGCATGCGCTTCAGGATGTATTGCTGACGCACCTTCGCGCGCTTCGGATTGACGACCGGGTTATACGCCGACGGCGCCTTCGGCAAACCTGCGAGCATCGCGCATTCGGCAAGCGTCAGGTCTTTGAGGTCCTTGCCGAAATACACCCGCGCCGCCGATGCAAACCCGTACGCCCGCTCGCCCAGATAAATCTGGTTCATGTACAGCTCGAGAATCTGGTCCTTTGTCAGCGCGCGCTCGATCTTGTACGCGAGCAGCATTTCGTAGACCTTGCGCGTGTAGGTCTTCTCGCTCGAGAGGAAGAAGTTACGCGCGACCTGCATGGTGATCGTGCTGGCGCCCTGGGACGCGCCGCCATGCGTGATATCGCTCAAGCCCGCTCGCGCAATGCCGATGAAATCCACGCCGCCGTGCTCATAGAAACGATAATCCTCGATCGCGAGGACGGCCTTTTTCATCTGGTCGGGAATCTCGTCGAAGCGCGCGATCCGCCGCCGCTCTTCGCCGAACTCGCCGATCAGCACGTGATCCGCGGTATAGACGCGCAGCGGCACTTTCGGCTGATAGTCGGTCAGCGCTTCAAGCGACGGTAGGTTCGGCCCCATCACGACCAGCGCATAGCCAATGATCAGCGCGCCGACTATCGCCGCGACGGCAATAAGCCCGACGAACCACAATACGATGCGCACCGCGATCGAGGGTCCGGCTGAAGACTTGGTGGTGGGTTGACGGTAACGATTGGGACCATCTTGATCCCGGTCATCGCGTGGAGCGTTCGAGGAATTCGGTCGTTTGATGATTGGCATGACTTGGATTGAACGGTGCGCCCTTAAGGCGCCCGGTGCGCAACGCCATGAAACCGCGTAACGATAAATATTGGGGTGAGGAAAAGCCGTGGCCAGCTTCGCCGTGTAGCCGATGTGTAGCGCTGCAGCCTGATCGATACCTGGAAGCACTCAACTCAAACCGAGCAGGCGCCTCCATGAAAATCTGTCCAGACTGCTGCGTCGCGTGCCGTTGCCCCCGGACTGGCTGCGCGTTCCCGCGTTTGGCCGCCGCGTTTAGCCGTTATCGGATTGTAAGAAAAACTGCAACACTCACGGCCCCGCGGAGAATAACAGCGCATTTTAAAGAATTCGAGCGCCCAGCACCGGCAGTGGCACGATTTTTTTGTAAGTAAATCCCGTGTAACGGGCCGTCGTGGCAAGTTTGCCCGTCAAAACCGATGCTCTTCAAGCTATCGCGGAGGCGGTGTTAACACCGCCATCTCAATATTGCAAGTGGATGATGCGGGCCGCGTCCGAAGCGTGGCTCGGCGATGTGCGCCCGCGCGACGAGAGGTTGGCAAAACGATATGATGGACACGTTGGTTGCGTGGTTTGCCGTACCGCCGCGTACGCCGAAAGCGCATCAAATGGCGTTGCCCGTGTTGGATTTTTAGCCGTTCTGACTTGCCAGCCCTGCTTAGCGAGGCGCTCATGACTACCAAACCCAGCGAACGCATCGTTGTTTTTGTTACTCCCGCGCAGAAACTTGCGATCACCAGCACTGCGGACGTCCTTGGCGTCAGCGTCAGCGAACTCATGCGGCGCGCCGTATTGAGCTTCAATGCGACCAGCGAACAGGTGAAAGCCGCCAGTCTCGTAGACCGACTGCGTGCGCCGAAAACCCCCGACCCGTTGAACGTCGCGCTGCGGCAAGTCGCCGAACGGGCAGCCGCCCGCGAGGCGCGGGAAGCGGCACAGGTTGCCAGGGTAGCCAGCAAACGCACGTTGGCCGCCGAAGGGCCGAAGCCATTACCCGCGCTTGAACCGGACACGGACGACGTCCTTCCGCAGACCTGCGATTCCGGGGAAAACTTCCGTACGCCGGATGAATCGGACGAAGACGCATCGTTTCCCGAACGTTCTTGAAAAGTTGCCCGGCAAGCCAGCCGGCTCAGTCGAGCGGGACCACGCGCGGTGTGATCGCGACCGCAACTGCCGATGCGGCTGCGCTCGCCACGGCGCCCCATGCCACGTCGACGAAAACGAGGGTCGTGCTCCAGCCTTTCAGCGTGGCGAGGTTGGTGAGGTCGTACGTGGCATACGCGACGATGCCGAATATTGCCCCGTTCATCAATCCTCGCAGGGCGCTCTGCTCGACTACGCCCGGCACGACACAAAAATACACCATTCCCGCGATGTAAATGACGTAAAAAACCGCCGCCGCGACGAAATTGGGCTTTGCCAATAACAATCCGCCAATCTCCCGTTGATACAAACTTCGCGAAATCACGCCAAGCCAGATCGCATCGAGAACCAGGAAAACCACCGCTGTGACGGCGAATGCAACGACGATCATTTTTGACATGAAGAATCCGTTCTTATTTCGTTGAAAAGCTTCAATTTCCGCGTCGGTACTCGCTAAATCAAGCGCATGGTGTACCGTTAAGAGAATGCGATTAAGCCCGGTTTAAGCCGTCGCGTGGTTTAATAGCCCGGCAAAAATCAGATGCCGCGCCCGGGTTGTCACATTGGCCTACGATCAGGGCCAGTCGGCTGAACCAGCCGGCACTGCGCGGATTCCAGCTTCGCAACAAATGTGCATTGGCGAGCTTGCAATCCGTGCGCCCGGCCCGATTTATCCGACGCGTGACGCCTCGGGCGCCGCGCTTAATCAAACAGCAGCAAACGTTCATGGAAGTTTCATCGAACGTTGCTGTCTGGCAGCCGACTTCATTTCCAGGAGGAAACTCATGTCGCTTTTGGATTCCATCTCGCGCACCGTCAAGGGCCTGTTGAACGACGCCGCCGACACCGTGCAGGACCCGTCGCGGGACGCTCGCCAGATTGTGCGCGAACTCGACGACAGTATCGCGAAGGCCGAAAATTCGCTGATCGAAATCGAGGCGCAGGTCGCCACGCAACAAAGCAAGCGTGACGTTGCCGCCGAGAAGGCGAAGAAGTACGAAGACGGCGCCAAGCGCGCACTGCAAAGCGGCGACGAAGCGCTTGCACGCGAAGCTCTGGGTGCACAGGCGAACGCCGAAACAGAACGCGACGCGCTGGCTGCTGAGCTGGTGACGCTGGTGCCGTCGGTTGATCACCTGAAGCAGCAGATCAACGACATGCGCCAGCGGCGCAACGAGCTCAATTCGCGCTCGAACATTCTTCAAGCGAAGCAGCAGATTGCAACGGCCAAGGATGTCGCGGCAACGGCGCTGGGCGGTATTGGCGGCAAGAACCTGTCGGAAGACTTTCAAAAGCTGGAAGACAAGGTGCAGCTATCGAACGCACGCTCGGATGCCCGGTTGAACTCGGCCGATCAGAAGAGCGGCAAGGCGCTCGAAGACAAACTCGCTGCGCTCACGCGCGGCCCGTCTGTCGAAGATCGCCTGGAAGCGCTCAAGAAGCAAATAAACACGCCGGCGCAGTAAAGTGCCGGCCCTCGGGCTGGCACTAAGGCTTTTTGCCATCTTGAGAATAGAGCAGGACCAAGGCTTGCGCCCTTTTTGGGGCGAACGCCTGACCGCGTGAAGCACTAATGAGGGCAACCTCAAGTCTGTGCGCGGTCAAAGGCGCAGCGAACGGCGCGGTAGCGCGGTTCGCTGCGGGCAGCATTGGGGAATTGCATCGAAATGTCGCATGGAATGGAGACGGGTGCGAAACGCCCCGGTCCGCTAATGAAAAAATATGTGATGGCCGTAATTGCATCGCTGATGCTGGTTTCGGCAACGGCCTTCGCCGCCGTGCCGACCGCCGGTCAGATCGAACAGTCGATGACGCAAGGCAACTGGAGTCAGGCCGACGCTCAGTTGCAAGAAGTGCTGCAGGCGCATCCGAACAACGCCAAGGCGCATTATTTGTACGCGCAAGTGCTGGATCGCGAAGGTCGCTCTTCCGACGCGCTCGCCCAGGTTCAACAAGCGCGCGCGCTCGACCCAGCCATCAAATTCACCGATCCGTCGCGCTTTAACGCGATGGAAGCGCGTATCCGTTCGGACGCGAACCGGGTGAATTCGTCGGCTACTACGTCCAACTCGTCTAACTCGACCTCCACCGCGGTCACGCGCAATCCGTTCAATCAAGGCGCCGTCGCAGCTCCCGAAAAACATGGGCCTTCAATGGGCATGTGGGTGTTGCTTGCGGTCCTGTTCGTCGGAATTGCACTCGTGTTGCGCTGGGGCCTGAAACGCGCGCGTTCGAACGATGACGGCCAGGCCGATGCCGATCGCCGCACGCAACTCAAGCGCGCGACCGAATTGCTCAACGACATCCGCTCGCTGAAGCTCGACGTGCGTTTATCGACGCAACCGGGGCATGAAGCGATGCTTCAGGAAGTCGAAGGTATCGAAACGCAATTGCGCCAGATGGTCGAAGCGTTGTCGAATTCGAAAAACCCCGTGCCGCCGTACGCGATCGAGGATCTGTCGAACCAGATCGACAGCGTGCGGGCGCGTTCAGAAGGCCGGCCCGATCCGCGCGCAACCGCTGCACCAGCAAGCGCAGATGGACAGTCGGTTTATGCGCAGGAAGCTGAGCGATTCGGCCGCAACCCGCAACAAGGTCAGCCGCCCTATTCGCCTTATCCGCAACAGCAGCCGCCGGTCATCGTGCAGCAAGGCGGCGGTTTTGGTGGCGGCATGGGTGGATTGCTGACGGGCGTGCTGCTGGGTGAGGCAATGTCCGGCGGCAATCGCGAGCGTGTGATCGAACGCGAAGTGCCGGTTGATGACGACGAATTGCGCCGTCGCCGCGGTAACGACGGCAACAACGGCGGCGGCCTCGACTTCGGCAACGGCTCGAACGACTGGAGCGACAACGGTGGCGGCGTCGACCTGGGCAGCAATGATTCCGGCAACTGGGACAACTCCTGAGCTGAGCGTCGAGTTTCGAGCGTCGGCTGAATGTTAAAAAGCTCCGGACGAATCTGATGGATTCATCCGGAGCTTTTTTATTTGGCGCGTGAATTTGACACGAGGCGAGACTTCATCCGCCCCCGAGAAAGCGCAGCAACGCCCAGAGGAATTTGAAGAATCCCACGATAAATTCCCAGATGCGCTCGAGTTGATCCCAGTTCGCGACACGCATGATTGCGTCGAGGATCATATCGACTGGGTGCACTGCACGGAAGACGGCGATGCGGACGGAAACCACGGGCGGCAAGGTAAGCAAAACAGCGGGTCAAGGTTCATGACCCGCATGATAGCCGTTACGAACCCGCGGTCGTCGATAACGCCGTCTTACGTTGCGTTACCCGCCTCCGGATCGACTTCATCGGTGAGCGCTTCTTCCAGGCGCTTGAAAATCCGCTTCGTCGCGCCGCGCGCATGCAACGCGAACAAGAGCAGCGACCGTCCGGTCACCTGATAGATCGCGCCCGAATCGAAGTCTTCGAGTTCTTCGCGGATCGGCGCATTGGTATCGATCAGGCAACTCCACTGGTCGCTGCCTGGAATCTCGGGCAGCGTCAGGTCCACCACGTCATGGTGCGCGTTGATCACGAGCAGCAGCGTGGCATCCGATGCAGGACGGCGAATGCCCGTTGCCTGAGCGCGTCCATCGATAACAAGCGCGAAGCAGCGCATCGACGGATCGTCCCACTGTTCCGGCGTCAGTTCCTCGCCCGAAGGGCTCAGCCATTTGACATCGGAAAGTTGCAGGTCTTCATGGAATTCGCCCGTCAGGAAACGTCCACGACGCAGCACCGGCAACGTGTGCCGCAAGGTCGTCAGCTTGCGCACGAAGTCGTTCAATGCGCGGCCGTCGTCGTCGATGTCCCAGTTGACCCAGCTGATGTCGTCGTCCTGGCAATACGCATTGTTGTTGCCCTGTTGCGTGCGGCCGAATTCGTCGCCGGCAAGGATCATCGGCGTGCCTTGCGAGAACAGCAGCGTTGCCAGCATGTTGCGTTTCTGGCGTTCACGCAGCGCGCGGATTTCAGGGTCGTCTGTCGGGCCTTCCGCGCCGCAATTCCATGAGCGATTGTCCGAGCTGCCGTCGTTGTTGTCCTCGCCGTTTGCCTCGTTGTGCTTCTCGTTATACGAGACGAGGTCATTCAGCGTGAAACCGTCGTGCGCGGTGATGAAGTTCACGCTCGCCCAAGGACGGCGGCCGCGATGATTGAATTTATCGCCGGAACCTGTGATGCGCGTGGCCAACTCTGCCGCCACGCCCTCTTCGCCCTTCCAGAACTCACGCACCGTATCGCGGTATTTGTCGTTCCATTCCGCCCAGCCCGGCGGGAAACCACCCACTTGATAACCGCCCGGGCCGCAATCCCAAGGCTCGGCGATCAGCTTCACGCTGGAGAGAATCGGGTCCTGGCGGCAACTGTCGAGGAATCCGCCGCCTTCGTCGAAACCGTAGGTCTCGCGGCCGAGGATGGTCGCGAGATCGAAACGGAAACCGTCCACATTCATCTCGGTGACCCAGTAGCGCAAGCTGTCGGTGACCATCTGCAGCACGCGCGGATGCGACAGGTTAAGCGTGTTGCCCGTGCCGGTATCGTTGATGTAATAACGCTTGTCTTCAGGCAGCCGATAGTACGAAGCATTGTCGATACCCTTGAACGACAGCGTCGGGCCCCGTTCGTTGCCTTCGGCGGTGTGGTTGTACACCACGTCGAGAATGATCTCGAGACCCGCTTCGTGGAAGCGGTCGATCATCTGCTTGAGTTCCGCAACAGCCCCCGGGCCTTGCGCGAAGAAGCGCGGATCGGCGGCGAAAAAGCCAATCGTGTTGTAGCCCCAGTAGTTGGTGAGGCCTTTGTCGGTGAGATGACTGTCGTTCACGAACGCCTGGATGGGCAGCAGTTCAACCGATGTCACCCCCAGGCTCTTGATGTGTTCGATCACTTCCTTCGTGCCCAATCCCTCGAATGTGCCGCGCAAATTCTCGGGCACGGCGGGGTGACGTTTCGTGTAACCGCGCACATGGGTTTCGTAGAAGATGGTCTGTTCCCAAGGCACGCGAACGCGCGTCGGGTGGACCCACGAAAAGCTCTGGTCGACCACCTGGCACTTTTGCACGAACGGCGCGCTGTCGCGTTCATCGAACGTGAGGTCATCGCCGTCTGCATTCAGCGTGTAGCCGAACACCGCCGGGTCCCACGTCAACTCGCCCACGTGCGCCTTCGCGTACGGGTCGAGCAACAGCTTGTTCGGATTGAAACGATGCCCGTTCTCGGGCTCATAAGGACCATGCACGCGATACCCATAGACCGCGCCCGGTTTCAAACCGAATAGATAGACGTGGAAAACTTCATCGGTATATTCAGGCAATTCGATGCGTTCGAGTTCTTTCTCGCCGGTTTCGTCGAAGAGGCACAGTTCGACTTTCGTGGCGTGCGCGGTGAACAAGGCGAAGTTGACGCCCTCGCCGTCCCAGGTTGCGCCCAGGGGAAACGGCGAGCCTTCGGCAATGCGGATATCGTGTGCCATGTATGCGTGTGTCCAGGTGTTGGATGCTTCAGTCGATATGTGATCGGTGCTTCAATCGGTGCTGCTGGTAGCGGTTCAACCCGCCGCACCGTGTGTGATTAGCGTGTTTTCGCCGGGATGGGGATGGATTACCGCGTGCGTCTTGCAACGTCATCCCGAGCCCAGAGGCAGGAAAGAACAGCAGGTTTCGTGCCTATTGCAGAGGGTCCTTTTCGGACAGCTATTGGTAGTGGGTCTGCAGGTTTGATATTGCGCGCGGAATGGCTTTGCTCGTTTCGAAGCGGAAAAAGAAACCGCCAGCCTTCGTTTTGGGCGCACGGGTCTGTACGGAAACGCTATGGGCGCGCATTGTGCTCGTGGATCTTTGTTTCTGGCCATCGTGTCGGGCGAAGCGCCGCAGTCATCACCCCGTCATTAGAATCGCGCGCACCCTACGATATCGATCAATCCGAGGAAACCCGTCTTGCCCACTCAGCCTACGAAAACCGCAAGTCCACCCGTCAGCTTATCCGGCACGGCCACTGGCAACGCTGAGGAAAGCCGTGCTCTTGGCCGCTCGCTGCGCGACTCGATCCCCTTCGACGCGCACGCAAACTGGCAGCCGGAACGTGGCCGCCCGGACCCCGTGGCACGCGTGCTCGCCAACAACGCGGGCCGGCAGGAGCGGCTGATCCCTCTGCGCATGTCGCGCATGGCTGCGTCGCCGTTTGCGTTCCTGCGCGGCGCCGCAACCGTGATGGCGTGGGATCTCGCGCACACGCCGTCCATCGGGCATCACGTGATGATTGATGGCGATGCCCATCTGAACAATTTCGGCCTGTTCCGCACGCCCCGGCAAGACGTTGTTTTCGATCTGAACGACTTCGATGAAACGCTGGTCGCCCCGTGGGAATGGGATTTGAAGCGGCTCACCGCCAGCATTAATGTGGCGGCGCGCGAAAACAGCGTCGACGCAGCCGGCCGCGAGCGCGCTGTACGCACCGCCTGCGCTGCCTACCGCACCACGATGTCCACGCTGGCACAAGTTCCCGCGTACGAGTTGTGGCAGATGCGCTCGTACGCGAGCGTGTTGCATATCGAAGCGCCGGTTACGCTCGATTCGCCCGAGAAGGCGACCATTGCGAAGGCTGTCGAGCGCGCGACCAAGCGAAGTCACGCGACCATGCTGGCCCGCGTCGCAGAGCCGGACGGCAAAAGCTGGCGTTTTCGCGACGAGCCGCCAATCCTGACCCGTCTCGATGCCGCAGAGAAAAACCACGTGACCGAAGGGCTGCGCGGGTATTTGCAGACCATCGCAGGCGAGTGGCGCACGATGCTCGAGCGCTACGACGTCGTCGATGTCGCGCATCGCGTGGTGGGTGTAGGCAGTGTCGGGACACGCGCGTATTTGCTGTTGCTGCTCGGGCGGGCTCATGCCGATCCGCTCTTCATGCAGGTCAAGGAAGGCATCGTGCCGGCCGCCGCGCCCTTCGTGCCCGCGCTCTCTGAGCCGTTCAGCCACCAGGGTCGGCGCGTGGTACACGGCCAGCGCTTGCTGCAAAGCTCCTCTGACCCGTTGCTCGGCTGGACGACTATTTCAGGCCGCGATTTTTACGTGCGGCAGATGAAGAATATGCGTGGCTCGATTCCAGTCGACTGGCTGCATGGCGCGACCTTCGACTTCTACGCGTGGTGTCTCGGCTTGCTGCTCGCACGCGCTCATGCGCGCACCGGCGACGCCGCCCTGATCGCCGGTTATTGCGGTAACTCAGACCGTCTGGATGCAGCTTATGCACGATGGGCGGAAGGGTACGGCGCGCAGACGGTCGTCGACCACGCCTCGTTCGTCGCGGCAATTGCGCAGGGCCGGGTGATAGCGGCGCCACCAGAGAAAGCGTAGCAGTGCGATGGGGAAATGAGGAGACGAGCGAGCAGCATCCATCCGCCAAACCCTGTCCAATCCGCCGATGAGTCGAAAAACCCGGGACGCAAATGCGACCGATTCGCTATCATTGTCGTCATTCGTTTAAAAAACGGTGAAAGCCTGAACAGTTACGCAATGCCGGGACGGCGGCTGAAATGCAACCTGCGAGAGGAAACGCAGACGTCGTCGAATGGCACATCCTTTGCTGCCGATTCTTATGATCTTTAATGGAGAAAGCAACGCATGAGCATGATTCAGGAGTTCAAGAGCTTCGCCCTCAAGGGCAACGTGATGGATCTGGCGGTCGGTGTGATTATCGGCGGCGCGTTTTCGACCATCGTCAATTCGATCGTCAAGGATCTGATCATGCCAGTCGTGGGGCTGGTCACGGGCGGACTTGATTTTTCCAACATGTTCATCAAGCTCGGCGACATTCCGCCCACTTTCAAGGGCAATCCCGATTCGTACAAAGACTTGCAGACGGCGGGTGTCGCCGTGTTCGGTTATGGCTCGTTCATTACCGTGCTGATCAACTTCCTCATCTTGGCGTTCATCATTTTCCTGATGGTCAAGTTCATTAACAAGCTGCGCCGGGCCGAAGAACCCGCGCCGCCGCCTGCTGCGACGCCGGAAGACGTGCTGTTGCTTCGTGAGATCCGTGATTCGCTGAAGACGTCACCGCGGGTTTGACCTAGGTGTGTGTGAGGCAAGCGTCTGCCTTGAGTCTTCAAGACAGGCAGTGTTCCAGGAAAGCCCGTGACGGCGTCGTCGCGGGTTTTTTCGTTTTTTGGATGCAATCGGGGAGTTGGTGGCATTCATGACACGCGTTTGAATTTTCTGGCGAATTTTCATCGCAGCGGGGTTTCGTAGGTCTATTATTGAGACAGAAACATGCGAGCCGCAGCAGGATTATCGGCATGATTTGTGCGCCACCGAGAGGGCCGGTTGAGCATGACCGGCTTGGCGGTGTCCTAAACTGAATCGCCGTGAAGCCACCACTTCGATGTGCTATAAAAGATCGATGTGTCCAGACAAACGAGCGGCCCGCCAGACGGGAGTGGCCGCATGAGGACGCTGCGTTTTTTGCAATTCTTTTTCAGGCGAATTTTTATGTCCTTCCCGAAAAAGCGTAGACGCGCAAAGGTCGACGGTGACGAGTCTTTCCTCGCCGTGCTTAGGCATTTCAAGCCGTTCGGCCAACTCGATACCAAGATTGCACGCGCCCGCGCACAGGATGAGCCGGTGTTGTATGCGCATGTCCTGCCCGGTCTCGATGTTCTTCTTTGCAGCGTTCGTGGCGCGCAACCGCCGTATCCAGCGGTGGAGGAGTTGCATCGGCGGTGTATCGAATGTATTACGAACGCGCTGGAGCAGCCGCTCGATGGGCTTGAGAATGGCGGGTATTGGTATGAAGCCAACGGGTTCGGGTTTCTGGTGTTTGCCAGCCGGGTCCGGACGCAGATTTTGAGCGAGTTTGGAGCATCGGCGAGTGCGAGGAGCAGGCGCGGCGCGCGGCGGCAGGATGCGGGGGATGCGGCTTCAAGGCCACTACGGTAGGTAGTTTGTTCGCACCGGTGGACGGGGTTTTGGTGGGTCTTGGGGTTGCTGTTCTGGGTTATGCCAGGTTCTTGCGTTAGCGGTCTGAGTTATTGCCGGGTTGGGGCTTTCCAGGTTTTTGGTCTGCCTGACTCGGATTTTCTCTTTATCACTATTAGCCACTGCGCGTGGCAGCGCGTCATTTCTTTGTCCAAAGCGACAAAGAAACGAAGCAAAGAAAACGCTTTCACCGCTCTACCCTAAGTGTCCACAGCGTGCAGTTCCATTTCATGGGTGCCCCAAAAGCACGGTGCTCGCCAGAGCCACGGATGTGTGAACCCCTCTTTCTCCGAACACAGATACCCCACGCTTCGCCACCAGTGACTGAACCTGCCCGAGGAGCACCCCGCGCTATCCGCGTAAACCACCCACCGAATTTGTACGCACGTCGAACCACGTCGCCAACCCACCAAGAAACGAACTCACCAAACTGTGTCAGGCCGTGACCGACGAAAATTACTCTGGATTGCGTAGCCAATTCACTAGAAACCGAAACCGTGAATACGCATCAGGCTGTGATCCACGAATATGCCGCGCGGACTAGGCAGTTAGCCCACGAATACCTAAATACTAAATGTGCGTGAAGTCGCGCACGTCCTTGGTAAATCATGCTTACCCGAGAGCGCGGGCGGCGACGCATACTCGTATAGGAGCGCGCGCCCATGCGTACGCGTGAGGCCGTATAGGTTCTACGGCAAGGGTGCTTGCCCGAGAGCGTACGGGGCGAAGCGTTTTACTGTCAGGATTCGCGAGAAGGAGGGGTTCAAACATCCTAAGCTCTTGCGAGCACCGTGCTTTTGGGGCACCCATGAATCAAAACTGCACGCTGTGGACACTTAGGGTAGAGCTGTTAAAAGCGCTTTCTTTGCTTCGTTTCTTTGTCGCTTTGGACAAAGAAATGACGTGCCGCCACGCACAGTGGCTAATAGTGATAAAGAGAATGGCTAACCCAAGTAAACCCCGAACACTGAAAGCAGCAACCCGGCATAAACTAAGACCACTGACGCCAGAACAAGGCAACCCACCACGCCCCACGAACACCCCACCCTAGGCGCATGATTTGCTAAGTCCTACGAACGCCACATAACTGTGCAATGCCGCCAGGCAGAAAATCAAAGGAGCCACAATGACCAATCACGTCTACAAGCAAATCGAACTCACCGGGTCATCGACCCAATCAAGCGACGATGCCATTCGTGTCGCGCTCGAAAAAGCCTCAAAAACCCTCCGCAACCTGCACTGGTTTGAAGTCATCGGCACCCGCGGGCAAGTCGAGGACGGCAAGGTCGCGCACTGGCAGGTCACGCTTAAAGTTGGACTGCGAATCGACGATTAAGATTAATCGCGACGCAGACAACAAAGGCCGCACTTCATCGAAGCGCGGCCTTTTCTTTTTCCTATGACGGAAACGATGACAAACCGCAGGTAAGTTTTGCGAAATCGCATGCCCTGCCAGCGACTTCGCAAACTGCCCCGCGCCAAGTTACTTCGGCAACGACCCGTCAACGCCTTCCACATACCAGTTGATACGTTGCAATTCCGGATCCGACAGGTTCTGGCCAGCCGCAATCTTGACCGCGCCCGACTGGTCCTTGATCGGACCCATGAACACGTCCCACTTGCCGCTCTGCAGCTCTTCACGCTTGGCGTCCACTGCCTGAATCGCCTTGGCCGGCACCACCGCCGTATTCACGTCCTCAAGATTCACCGCCTTTTGCGGCATACCCAGCCAGACCGGATCGGTCTTGACCTTGCCATCCAGAAGCTGCTGGCCCATCGAGTCGTAATACACCTCCCAATGCTGCACCACCGAACCCAGGTGCGCGCTCGGTCCGAACTTCTTCATGTTCGAATCCCATCCAAATGCGTACACCTTCTTCTCGGCAGCCGTCGCCAGCGTCGCATTCGAATCGGTGTTCTGCAGCAACACATCCGCGCCCTGCCCGATCAGCGTTTCCGCCGCCTGCTTTTCCTTGCCCGGATCGAACCAGCTATTAATCCAGATCACTTTTGTGTGGATTTTCGGATTCACCGAACGCGCGCCCATCGTGTAAGCGTTGATGTTGCGGATCACTTCGGGAATCGGCACCGATGCCACAAAGCCCAGCGTGTTCGTCTTCGTGACGTAACCGGCAGCGACGCCAGCGAGATAGGCGCCCTGGTACATGCGGTTATCGTAGACGCCGAAGTTTTTCGCCTTCTTGTAACCCGTCGCGGACAGGAACGTAATGTCCGGATAGTCGCGCGCCACCTTCAACTGGAAGTCCTGGTAACCAAAACTGGTGCCCACGATGACCTTGTTGCCCTTGGCAGCCAGATCGCGGAACACGCGCTCCGAGTCCGCCGACTCCGGCACGTTCTCCACCCGCGTGATCTTGATCTTGCTGCCGTACTTGGCCTCCATCACCTTCGTGCCGGCATCGTGGGCAAAGGTCCAGCCCGCATCGCCGGGATTGCCGAGATACACGAACGCAACGCCCGGCGCATCAGCGGCCCGGGCGGGACCGGCGACCATCGCGGCGGATAGCGCGAGCATCGTGCCCACGGCTCCGGCCGCGCCCAAGGTGTTCAGCCAGCTTTTCTTCATCGTGCTTCTCCTGTCGATGGTTCGATAATGTTTGTAAAAATGGTGCCGCAGTTTCATTGGCCAAAATCGCAAAATCGAGCCGTGGTTCGTTGTCAGCTAGCAGCAAAAAACGGCTTGCCGAGCGACGCTGGCGCATTCAGCTTGATCGTGTTCGGATTGCGCGAGATGAGCACCAGTACGACGATCGTCGCGACGTACGGCAGCATCGCGAGGAACTGCGTCGGGATGGGCACGCCAATGGCCTGCGCGTAGAACTGCAGCGCCATCACCGCGCCGAACAGCAACGCGCCGATCAGCAGCCGCCCCGGGCGCCACGTCGCGAACACGACCAGCGCCAGAGCGATCCAGCCGCGCCCCGACGTCAACTGTTCCTGCCACAAATGCAGATAAACAATCGAGTAATAACCGCCCGCAATCCCCGCCATGCCGCCGCCGAAAAGCGTCGCGCCATAACGCACACCGATCACCGGAAAACCCACGGAGTGAGCCACCGATGGCGACTCGCCAACCGAGCGCAACACCAGTCCCGCGCGCGTTCGATATAAAAACCAGCTGATCACGCCAAACATGATGAACGCGAGATAACCGAGCGGCGTCAGCGTGAAAAACGCGGGTCCGATCACGGGAATGGATGTAAGGCCGGGAATGGGCAGCACATCGATGGTCGCGCGCACCGCCGCCGACGTATAAGGCTTGCCGATATACGCCGAAAACCCAATGCCAAATATGGTCAGCGATAACCCCGTGGCAACCTGATTCGCGAGCATGGTGATCGTGAGGAACGCGAACACAAGCGACATGAGCACGCCCGCGACAATCGCGCCCACGATGCCCAGCCACGGATTGCCGGTGATCGCGGTCACGGCGTAACCGGTGACGGCGCCCATCAGCATCATGCCTTCCACGCCGAGGTTCAACACCCCCGATTTCTCGGCGACAAGCTCCCCGGCGCCGGCGAACATCAGCGGAATGGCGGCTACAACGGCGCTTGAAGCAAGCGAACTGGCCTGATTGATGTCCATGTTTTTATCTACGAATGCGCGTGCGCGGATACCCGGCGCCGCACGCGATAGTTGACGAACAGGTCTGCCCCCAACAGGCAAAACAGCAGCAATCCCTGGAATACACCGGCGAGCGCCTGCGGCAATTGCAGCGACGTCTGCACCGCTTCGCCGCCGAGATACAGCAACGCCATCAAAAGACTGGCGAGCACGATGCCAACCGGATGCAAGCGTCCGACAAACACCACGATGATCGCCGTGAAGCCGTACCCCGGCGACCAGCTCGCCTGCAATTGCCCGATAGGCCCGGCGACTTCGCCCATGCCTGCCAGCCCGGCCAGACCGCCGCTCAGGAGCAGTGAGGTCCAGATGGCCTTTTTATCGGAGAAGCCGGCGTAGCGGGCGGCTAATGGCGCCAGGCCACCCACGTTCATCCGATACCCCGCGAAGCTCTTGCGCATGAAGAGCCATACAAGCGGAATTGCGATGACCGTCAGGAACACGGACGCGTTGATGCGCGTGCCCTTCAACCAGGCCCAGCCCCAATCGGCGTAAAGACGCGGGAATTGCGCTGAATCGCCGAACATCGCCGAGATCGGGAAGTTCATGCCTTCGGGGTCGCGCCACGGACCGCTGACCAGGTAGATCAGCAACTGCGTCGCGACGTACGTGAGCATCAGGCTCGTCAGGATCTCGTTGGTGTTGAAGCGGCTCTTGAGCAACGCAGGAATTGCCGCCCACGCCATGCCGCCTATCACGCCGCCAATCATCATCAGCGGGAGGATCCACCAGCCGGTGGCATCGCCGACATGAATCGCTATGCCACCCGCCACGATCCCGCCTAATAACATCTGCCCTTCAGCACCGATATTCCAAACGTTCGCCCGATATCCCACCGCCAGCCCCAATGCGATCAGGCACAGCGGCGACGCCTTCAGAACAAGTTCGGACCAGCCATTCACGTTCGACAATGGCTCGATGAAAAACCCGTGCATCGCGCGCACCGGGTCCTGGCCCACGAGCGTAAAAATCAGGAAGCCGATAATCAACGTCAGCACCGCGGCGATCAGCGGCACGGCAAGCTGCATGGTGCGAGACGGCGCAGGCCGCGCTTCGAGTCGATAAGGAAAATTCATTGTGTCGGGGCCGTGGTGTCGAGGGCGACGGGGTCGGCACGATTGCCATCGAAGAGACCGGCCATGAAGAGGCCGATTTCTTCTGCGTTGGTCAAACCAGTCTCCCGGACCGGCGAAAGCTTGCCGCGAGCGAGAACGGCAATGCGGTCGCAGATATCGAAGAGTTCTTCCAGTTCCTCCGATATCACGAGGATCGCCACGCCCCGCGCAGCGAGATCCAAAAGTTGTTGCCGGATGAAACCCGCCGCACCGACATCGACGCCCCAGGTCGGTTGCGCGACCACGAGCACCTTCGGCTCCTGCAAGATCTCCCGTCCCACGATGAACTTCTGCAAGTTGCCGCCCGACAAACTTTGCGCGAGCGCGCCGTTGCCGCCGCAGCGGACATCGAACGCGCTGATGCAGCGGTCGGCGAACGCGCGCATGGCTTTCGTGCTGATCCAGCCGCCGTGCACCATGTGTTCGCGATGCCCCGTCAGCAGGGCGTTTTCCGCCAGCGACATGGCCGGCACCGCGCCGCGCCCGAGCCGTTCCTCGGGCACGAAGGCGAAGCCGAGCGCGCGCCGTCCGCCCGCGCTATAGCGCGCGGCGGACTGGCCGATGATCGTGATGGCATCGGGGGCCACGTGTTTATCGCGGATCTCGCCTGAGAGCGCGGCCAGTAATTCGGCCTGCCCATTCCCCGATACCCCCGCAATGCCGAAGATTTCTCCCGCATGCACGGAGAACGACACGTCCTGCAGCGACGTACCGAACGGATCCGGGCTGACAACGGATAAGTTCTTCACCGCGAGCTTCACGTCGCCCGGCGTATGTTCGCGACGGGTGTAGTCGGGCAGCGAATGACCGACCATCAGTTGTGCGAGCGATGCGTGTGTCTCCTTGCGCGGATCGACGCGCCCTGTCACCTTGCCGCCGCGCATGACGGTTGCGGTTTGACACAGCGCCTGGATTTCGTCGAGCTTGTGGCTGATATAGAGAATGCTGCATCCCTCCGACGCCAGCCGTCGCAGCACCGTAAAGAGCTTCTTGACCGCTTGCGGCGTAAGCACGGACGTAGGTTCGTCCATGATCAGCAGGCGCGGGTTCTGCAGCAGGCATCGCACGATCTCCACGCGCTGGCGTTCGCCCACCGCGAGACTGTGTACGTGGCGTTGCGGATCGACATCGAGACCGTAATCCGCCGAGACCTCGCGGATCCGCTTGCCGAGCGTCTTCAGGTCGAATTTATCGTCGAGAGCGAGCGCGATGTTCTCGCCTACCGTCAGCGTATCGAAGAGCGAAAAGTGCTGGAACACCATGCCGATACCCAGCTTTCGCGCCGCTGCCGGACTGCCAATCTCGACCGTCTCGCCGTTCCACTGGATCTCGCCTTCGTCCGGACGCACCGCGCCGTAGATGATCTTCATCAGCGTCGACTTGCCCGCGCCGTTCTCGCCGAGCACCGCGTGGATTTCACCCGGTTCGACGATAAGCGTCACGTCGTCATTGGCCTTGACGGCGGGATATTGCTTGCTGATGCCGTGAAGCGCGAGGCGCGATGGTCGCGCACCGCCCGGCTGAATGGATGAGGAAATGGCGTCGCCCATATGGACTCAGAAAGTGCGGAAATTGCGCAAAACCGGGATGCCCGGCATGGCAGCAACGGAAACATGCAATCTGCGAGTAAAAGATACCCAAAACAGTGCGAGCCGTCGATTGCTCAAAATAGTGCGCGCAATTAGCAACAGCACGGTGTTGCACAGCGTGCAACGAATGTGCTTGCGGGTATGCCCAGCTTGACGGAAACAATGTGTCATATTAAAAACAATATGTTCTGCACCTTGGTCGATCAGCCTGACCGTATATTGGAGAGAAGATGAGTCAGCAACGCGAAGCGATCGACACTTACCTGTTACGCGTCCTTCATACCCTCTTGATGGAGCGCAGCGTCACGCGCGCGGCCGTCAAGCTCAATCAGTCACAACCTGCAATCAGCGCAGCGCTCAGGCGCCTGCGCGACATCACCGGCGATCCGCTGCTCGTGCGCGGCAAAGCAGGCATGGTGCCGACCGAATACGGCCTCCGCCTGCTCGAACCCACGCAAAACGCGCTGCGCGAAATCGAACGCATCAAGGTTCAGCAGCACAACTTCGAGCCCTCGACGTCCGTGCGGTGTTATCGCATTGGCTGCCCGGATTATCTGAACGTGCTGTTCGTGCCGACCGTGGTGGAGCGCTTTCGGATAGCCGCGCCCAATGCCACGCTCGAATTCCATTCGCTCGGCCCCGCTTTCGATTACGAACTCGCGCTGGAAGAAGGCAAGCTCGATATCGTGGTGGGCAACTGGCCCGAGCCGCCTGAACAACTGCATCTCTCGAATCTTTTTGTCGACAAGATTGTTTGTCTCGTCAGTTCGAATCACCCGTTTGCCCGCCGCGGCGCGCTTACGCTCGATCAATATCTCAACGCGCCGCACCTCGCGCCTACGCCCTATTCCGTGGGCCAGCGCGGCGCGATCGATGTGCATCTGGCGCGCGAACGCCTCAAGCGACATGTCGTCGTTACGCTGCCCTACTTCAATCTCGCGCCGTACGTGCTGATCAAGTCGGATCTCGTGTTCACCACGACCCGTTTGTTCGCCGATCACTACGCCAAATTCTTGCCGCTGACCGTGGTGCCGGCCCCGCTCGATTTCCCGCCGATGCAGTACTACCAGTTGTGGCACGAGCGCTGCCATTACTCCGATGAAGTGAGGTGGCTCCGCCACCTCGTCGCCGACGCCACCCGCTCGCTGATCGAAACGCCCTAGCCTTGGTTAATTAGTTGGCCATCGCGATCAACTGACCCGCCAGCCGGTTGTGCCGTTCGACGATCGGTCCAAGATCGACCGTCGTCAACTGACCGTGGCGCACGACGACCTTCCCGTCGATAACACTCGTCGATACCTGCGATGGCGCGCAGAACACCAGCGCCGCGACGGGATCGTGCAGCGCGCCGGCAAAACCGTGCTGACTTAGATCGAAGGAAACGAAATCTGCCGCCATGCCGGGCGCCAACGCGCCGATATCGTCCCGGCCCAGCACCTTCGCGCCTCCCAGCGTCGCGATTTCGAGCGCTTCGCGTGCGCTCATGGCATCGGGACCGAAACCCACGCGCTGCAACAACAACGCTTGCCGCACTTCCGCCACCATCTGCGCGCCGTCGTTCGATGCCGATCCGTCTACACCAATGCCAACCGTCACGCCCGCGTCGCGCATCGCCCGGATGGGCGCAATGCCCGACGCCAGCCGCATGTTCGAACACGGGCAATGCGCGACGCCTGTCCCCGTGCGCCCAAATAACTCGATACCCGCGCGGTCCAGCTGCACACAATGCGCGTGCCAGACATCCGGTCCGACCCAGCCTAAATCCTCCGCATACTCAGCTGGCGACATGCCGAACTTCTCGCGGCTGTACGTGACATCGTTCACGTTCTCGGCGAGATGCGTATGCATCGATACCCCGTATTCCCGCGCCAGCAGCGCTGAATCGCGCATCAGTTCACGGCTGACCGAGAACGGCGAGCACGGCGCCACGACGACACGCAGCATCGCGTAACGGCCTTCGTCGTTATACGTTTCGATCAGGCGCTGCGTGTCCTTCAGGATGGCGTCTTCTTTCTCGACCACTGAATCGGGCGGCAATCCGCCGTCTTTCTGCCCGACACTCATGCTGCCGCGCGCCGCATGAAAACGCATGCCGACCTGCTGCGCCGACGCAATGCTGTCGTCCAGGCGCGCGCCGTTCGGATAAATGTAGAGATGGTCACTCGACGTCGTGCAGCCCGAGAGCAGCAATTCGGCCATGGCCGTTAGCGTCGACACCTCGATCATCTCGGGCGTCAGGTTCGCCCAGATTTTGTACAGGCTGGTCAGCCAGCCGAACAACTCCGCGTTCTGCGCGGCCGGAACAGCCCGCGTGAGGCTCTGGTACATGTGGTGATGTGTGTTGACCAGGCCGGGAATCACCAAGTGGCCTGACAGGTCCAGCACCTCGTCCGCTTCTTGCGGCAAGTCGCTGGTTGCGCCTACCTGTGTGATCCGGTTGCCTTCTATAAACAAACCGCCGTTGAGAATCTCGCGTCGCGTCTCATCCATGGTGACGAGCACACGCGCGTTCTTCACCAGCAATGTCCGGGGTGTTTGTTGCATGCCGATCTCCGCTATTTCACTGTTTTACCGAGGGCGCAAAAGCATAGAAGCACCGCTTGAATCCGCGCCTGTTACCCGGTTACCCAGCGTCGATCGCCGTCTTCGGAATGCCCAGCGACCCGCGCTGTGTAAGGCCGCCGTGGCCGCTGTGCAAGACGCTACTGTCCGTAGCCAAAAAGCCTCTGACAATGCTGACACTGCCATAGTTGTCTTCACAGACTCGATATGATCGCGAATTTTGGCTCGGGTAGCATCGCCGGGAAGCGGTGAAAAAGGACTGAGACCCGGGCTGAAACCCTGACGTTTTCTTTACGAAAGCGCAATAAGCGGGCAGGCGATATGTGCTGGCGTTTATCTTGCCTATCGCGCACGTTATGATCACCGCAACTTTTTACAATACTGTACACGGCGCGCATCCTCTCACGCCGACGGGTATGTAGCCACGCTTGTGGAGCCTCGATCCGCCGCTGATTGTCGAAACATAGACGAGAACTCAGACGGTTCGATGCGCAGCCGCTCCTCGCACACTATAAGGACAACGCGAATGGGCAAGCTCACAACCCACGTACTTGATACTGCGCACGGCCGCCCCGGCGACGGTATCAAGGTCGAACTTTTCGTGCTGACCGGCGACGCCCGGCGCGCGCTGCTCACCACGCACACCAACTCCGATGGCCGTTGCGATGCGCCGTTGCTGCAAGACGACGCGTTTGTCGCCGGCGAATACGAACTCGTGTTTCACGCCGGCGATTATTTCGCGGCGTGCGGCGTGGACCTTCCTGCGCCGCGCTTCGTGGACCGGGTGGTGTTGCGCTTTGGTATTGCCGACGCGACATCGCACTATCACGTGCCGCTGCTTGTATCGCCTTGGGCATACAGCACGTATCGCGGTAGCTGAGGTTTTATCCTTTATCCGATGCTCAGTGTGTTGGCTGACGCGTGTTCCTCTCGCGTCGGTCAGATGAATCGATAACAAAATTTGTAGTGGAGATGTTTCATGCAAGGCTTTATTGTTGACTGGCTGAATCTTGCTTTGCGCTGGCTGCACGTGGTGGTGGCAATTGCGTGGATTGGCGAGTCGTTTTATTTCGTGGCGCTCGACAACAGCCTGAAGCCGCCGAAGGATCCCGCGGCGACCAAACGCGGTGTGTTTGGCGAGTTGTGGCACGTCCATGGCGGCGGTTTTTACAACATGCAGAAGTACACGGTTGCGCCGCCGAACATGCCCGACGATCTGCACTGGTCGAAGTGGCCTTCGTACACCACGTGGATGTCCGGCTTTGGCCTGTTCATGGTGTTGTACCTGTTCTCGCCGAGCACTTATCTTATCGATAAGAACGTGCTCGATATGGGACCTGTCGTTGCGGTTTCATCGGCGCTGGGTTTCCTGCTGGCGGGCTGGATTGTGTATGACTCGCTGTGCCGATTCCTGGGCAATCGCGACGGTTTGCTCGGGATTTGCGTGGGCGCTTACGTGATCATCGCGGCGTGGCTTGCATGCCATGTGTTTGCCGGGCGTGCTGCGTATTTGATTACGGGCGCGACGTTGGCGACGATCATGTCGGCGAACGTATTTTTCGTGATCATTCCTGGTCAACGCAAGATGGTCGCTGCCATGCTCAAAGGCGAGGTGCCCAATGCCATTTATGGCAAGCGTGGCAAGCAGCGTTCAGTGCACAACACGTATTTCACGTTGCCGGTGGTGTTCGTGATGTTGTCGAATCACTACGCGATGACTTATACGCATCCTTATAACTGGGCTGTGTTGCTGATCATCATGTTGGCGGGTGCGCTGATTCGACAATTCTTTGTGATGCGTCATCGTGGGCAGGTGTTGTGGTATTTGCCGGTGATTGGCGTGTTGCTGATGTTTGGTGCTTTTGCGTGGACCATGCCGAAGGGGGTGCCGACGGTCGCGCCGGTGGCCGGGGCGCCTGCGATTCGTGTGGCCGATATTGAGCCGATCCTGACGCAGCGGTGCGCGACGTGTCATGCAGCTCATCCCACGATGATGGGAGCTGCGCCGGCGGGTGTTTTGCTGGATACGCCGGAGTCGATTTCGTTAAATGCACAGCGGGTTTATCAGCAGGCCGTGGTGTTGAAGGCGATGCCGCTGGGGAATGTCACGCAGATGACCGATGGCGAACGGTCGAAGATTGCTGCGTGGTTTCAGGGTGGAGCTTTGAAGTAGGTTTTCGCTCGCGTCAGTGGACGAGGAGGTCTGCTGGCGCGGTTGGGTTTTGGGCGGTGCGAATGGTTGGCAAGTGGGTTTATGCCAGGGTTCTGGGTTAGCGGTTTTGGGTCTATGCCGGGTTGCTGCTTTTTAGGGTATTGGTCTGCTTCAGTTAGGTGTTCTCTTTATCACTATTAGCCACTGCGCGTGGCGGCGCGTCATTTCTTTTTCCAAAGCGAAAAAGAAACGAAGCAAAGAAAACGCTTTCACCGCTCTACCCTAAGTGTCCACAGCGTGCAGTTTCTATTCATGGGTGCCCCAAAAGCACGGTGCTCGCAAGAGCCACGGATGTGTGAAACCCTCTTTCTCGCGAATCCTGACATTAACACGCTTCGCCCCGTACGCTCTCGGGCAAGCACCCTTGCCCCACGAACCGGCACGGCCTCACGCGCTTTTCCGCTCACGCTCCCATACGAAGTCGCGTCACCGCCCGCGCTCTCGGGTAAGCATGATTTGCCGAGGACGTGTGCGACTTCACGCACATTTACTGTTTCGGTATTCGGGGGCTAATTGCCTGGTCCGCGCGGCATATTCGCGGATCACAGCCGGATGCGTATTCACCGTTTCAGTTTCTGGTGAATTGGCTATGCGACCGACGGTCATTTTCGTTGGTCGCGGCCTGACACATTTTGGTGAATTCGTTTCTTGGTGGGTTGGCGACGTGATTCGACGTACGTCCAAATTCAGTGGTAGGTTCTAGGCGGATAGCGCGGGGTGCCCCTTGGGCAGGTTCAATCACTGGTGGCGAAGCGTGGGGTATCCGTGTTCGGAGAGAGGGGGGTTCACACATCCGTGGCTCTGGCGAGCACCGTGCTTTTGGGGTACCAATGAATTGGAACTGCACGCTGTGGACACTTAATTTTTAGAGAGGTGAAAGCGCTTTCTTTGCTTCGTTTTTTTGTCGCTAAGGACCAAGAAATGACGCGCCGCCACGCGCAGTGGCTAATAGCGCAAAAGAAATCAGCTAATACTGAACCCGCGAAGACCTGGAAAGCAGCAACCTGGCATTGACCCCGACCGCTAACGCAGAACCGGTGCGACCCGGCACTGATCCCAACCACTAACCTTAAAAATCCAGCACCCAACCAACACCCAGAACCAATCCGCAAGCGCGAGCAAAAACTCAACCCATCAACCAAACCGACTCACGAAGCTGAAGCTCGTTAAGATTACAACCATCCCCCCCACGATCCACAACAATAAAGTCGCTCACTTCGCCAAGTGCGATCAACGGATGATGCCAGACGCCCTTGGCATAATTCACCCCTTGCCATCCGCTAGTAACAAACCCACGAATTGCCCCTTCATCAAGCTCCCCCGCCGGCGCCACAACAACCAGATACGGCCGGTCGTTAAGCGGCAAAAACGCCTGACTCCCCAACGGATGCCGTTCGAGCATCGAAACCTCAAACGGCAACACCCGCGGTTGCCCGCGAAACAAATTCACAAGTGCCCTGCCGCCCTCATCTTCCACATCAATTCGGGCAAGATCGTGGAAACGAATCGTCGTCCCAAGGTTGATCGGAATCTGCTTCGCACCCTCAAGCTCAATGACATCGCCGAACGGCTCAAAGGCCGCCCGGGTCAACGGTTCAATCGCCAGTTTTTTCATCGTAAAACCCATGTCATGCGAGCGCATCAAACAAGCGTGCCAAACAACCGCAACCGCGATACACCGCCGTCCGGATAAATGTTGAATCGAACATGCGTGACGGGACCCAACGCGGCCAACTCCGACTCGAACACATGCTGCTTGTCCATCTGCAACTTCTGCTCGCCCAGCAACACCGGCCAGAACATCGCCTGCGTGACAAGCGAACTGTCCGTGCCACCCTTCACATACGCAGCCTGCAATGAGCACCGGTCCGGGTAATTGCCCTTGAAATGCGCCGTATCCACTTCGATCTTCTTGATCACGCCCGGCTGCGCAAGCGCCACGATGCACCAGTCGTTCCCCGGCTCACGACGGCGACGCGTCTCCCAGCCATCACCCATATTTGCGCCGCGTCCCGGCATCAGCAAAGTCGACGCCGGCCCGAAATGCTGGTTGTTCGCGCCAACAACATACGCGCCATTTTCCATGGCGGCGAGATCGAATAGCTCAGTGCGGCTAGCGCTGCTCCAGTCAAGCTGCGGCTGTCCATACACACGCAAGCGTGCAATGCCGCCATCCGGGTAAATGTTCACGCGCAAATGCGTGAAGGGCTGTTCGCTAGTAACGTCAACGTAGTGATGCGTGTTCCCCTGCAACGTCATGGACGGCACGACTTCCGTCCATTGCGTCGCTAGAGTGGGCGCGCCATTCACCACGTGCGCGCCCTCGATAGACGCCGCCGGCGGAAAATTGCCCGTGAAGTGGCTCGTATCGATATCGAAACCTTTGATCACACCCGGACGCGCCAGCTTGACCACACACCAGTCGGACCCGCTCACCCGCTTGCGTCGTGTTTCCCAACCGTCCATCCACTTGCCGTTATCGTCGTATTTGCCCACGATAAACACAGCCGGCTCTGGATTAAGCATCCGCTCTTTCGGTGCGAAAAATTCGTCGCTGGCATCGAGCGCCTGCGCGCCCAACCGCGGGTCCGCGAGGTTCACGTAACGGCGAGTGAATTCGGGCGCGTTGGGATCGAGTGTAGGAGCGGCCATGATGTTTCCTTATAGGATTTTGAAGGTGATGCGCTGCGTTCAGGAATCAGGATATTCAAGCTTGATCAACGTGGATTGATGAACATCGATTAACCAAGCAAATCGTCGAGCCTGAAGCGCGCTATCCGGTAAATCTGTTGAAGACTTTCGCGTAACTCGATGTCGCGACCGTGATGCAAACGGGCCTCGAAATTCGCGATAATGCCGTGGCGGTCAAACCCGCGTACAGCCAAGATAAAAGGAAATCCGAACTTCTCGCGATACGCGGCGTTAAGCGTCTGCAATCTGTCGAATTCTTCCTGCGTGCACAGATTGAGACCGGCGCCGCTTTGCTCACGCGTGGATTCGTCCGTGAGCTCCCCCCGCACCGCCGCCTTGCCCGCAAGCTCAGGGTGAGCGTTAATTAAGGCAAGTTGACGCGTTTCGCCCGCCTGGTCGACGATCGTCGTCATGACGTCGTGAAGCTGGTCGATGCTCGTGAATGGCCGCTTCGAAAGCGCTGCTTCCGGCACCCACGAAGAGTGTTCAAAAATACCGGAAAGCGTGCTGATAAAAGCGCCAGCAGGCAGCCCATTGAGTTGAGCCAAAGTGATCCGCGCGACACTCATGACTTGCTCGCCCCCACCGTGCCTTCATACGGATGATGCTCGCGCCAATGCCGCGCAATATCAACTCGCCGCGTGACCCACACACGATCAAATTGTTCAATGTGATCCAGGAAACGCTGCAACGCACGGAAGCGTCCCGGGCGGCCCAGCAACCGGCAATGCATGCCGATGGACAACATTTTCGGCGCTTCGCTGCCTTCTTCGTAGAGCACGTCGAAGGCGTCGCGCAAATAGACGAAAAACTGCTCCGCCGTATTGAAACCTTGCGGCGTCGCAAAACGCATGTCGTTGGTGTCGAGGGTGTAAGGCACGATGAGTTGCGGCGCCTTCGCACCACCGCTGACCTCCACGTCCATCCAGAACGGCAGGTCGTCGCCGTAATAATCCGAGTCGTACAGAAAGCCGCCATGCTCCGCGACCAGCCGGTGCGTGTTCGGACTGTCGCGCCCTGTGTACCAGCCGAGCGGCCGCACGCCCGTGACGCGTTCAATGGCCTCCATGCCAAGCCGCATATGCTCCGCTTCTTTTTCGGGCGACATGTCCTGATAATGGATCCATCGATACCCATGACACGCAATCTCGTGCCCTAATTCGACGAATGCGCGGCCCAGGTCCGGGTGACGTTCGATCGCCATGCCGACGCCAAATACCGTCAGCGGCAAGTCCCGTTTTTCGAACTCGCGAAGGATGCGCCAGACGCCGGCGCGCGAGCCGTATTCGTAGATGGATTCCATACTCATGTGACGGGACGGATACGCCGCCGCGCCCACGATCTCCGACAGGAACTGTTCCGATGCCGGATCGCCATGAAGTACGCAGTTTTCCCCGCCTTCCTCATAATTCAGCACGAATTGCACGGCAATGCGTGCATTGCCGGGCCAATTCGGTTGCACCGGGTACCGGCCGTAGCCGATCAGGTCGCGTGGATATTTCGATTCATTCGACATAGCTGGATGAGTGCGTGGAAGTCGATGGGGCCGCACACGGTTAAAGAAAGGAAAGACCCGCGCGACGATGGGTCAGTTTAGCGAAAACACATCGTCGCGCCCATATTCATACGCAGATATTGCAGGTCAGGCGAGGTGTATGGTCCGGGCGTTTTATTGGGGTTTCCCTGGACTAAAAGGCGCTAGCGCGCCGTCATACTGCTTCGCCAAGGGCCGGGCATAGTCGCCGCGTTTCGATGTTCGCAGCTTAAGCGCAATCAATGCTTCCGCCCATTTCACCGCGGTTGTCACGCCTTCGATGACCGGCGCGCCAATCGCATCTTCAATCTCGTGGCAAAACTCGGCCATGCCTGCGCAGCCCAGGACGATCGACTCGGCATCGTCTTCCGCCAAGGCCTTTCGGCACTCTTCGATGATGATCGAGCGCGCTCTTGAACCGGGGATATCAAGGTCCAGGACCGCTACGTCAGTTGCACGGACGTTCTTGCAGAAACGCTTCATGCCGTATCGCTCCGCCAAGTGCCAGGACATCGTGCAAGTGCGTTTCAAGGTTGTCACTACGCTAAAACTCGGCGCGATGACGCTTGCTGCATGCATCGCTGCTTCCGCTATGCCGATGACCGGACCTCTGGACAATTCCCTGGCGGCATATAACGCGGGGTCACCAAAGCAGGCTATGACATAACCGTCCATGCCCTCTTTCTCGCCCTTCTCAATCTCCTGCAACAAGGCTAGCGATGCGAGCGCTTCGTCGTAGTAACCCTCGATGGAGGGCGGTCCCATCGAAGCGCTGACGGAAATTATCTCCGTCCCTTTTGACGCTATTTCCCGGGCACAACGGTCCATCGCCAGTGTCATGCGTTCCGTTGTATTCGGGTTAATCAGCTTGATGCGCATTTGATTCCTCTTTCAGTTTCTGCAAGCATCATTTTCATTCGGAATACAGAATATTCGTGCATTCCTTACTTGCATTGCTGCTCGCAGGCACTATCGCATCCCTGGAACGCCTGACGCGATGGCCTGCCTGTCTCCGTACATTACTTCTTAAGCGAAATTCGATACCGAGTTCCTGTCCGCGATGATCCTGTAGAACAGCGCGCCCAACCCTGCTCCTATGAACCACGAGAAGTTTCCGGCACCTTCCAGCGACGGGATCATCACGCAAGCCACCGCGATTGCCGCTGCGGGCAGCAACGCCGCCACCGCGCGCCAGTTCACACCATTGCTATACCAGTAGTGCCCGGTTTCCGACGTCGTATACAACTCCTCCACCTTGAACTTGCCACGCTTCAGCAAGTAGAAATCCACGATGAGAACGCCGTACAACGGTCCGATAAAACTGCCGAGTACGTCGAGCGTATAGTGGATTACCGCAGGGTTGTTGAAGAGGTTCCACGGCGTGATGAAGATCGATGCAACCGCGGCCATCATCCCACCCATCCGCCAGCTGATCAGCCGCGGTGCGACGTTGGAAAAATCGAACGCCGGCGACACGAAATTCGCCACGATGTTGATACCAATGGTCGCGATCGTGAACGTCAACGCACCGAGGATCACGGCCGTCGGTTGATCGATACGCCCCACGGTTTCTACAGGATCCGTGATCAACTGGCCAAAGACGGGCAACGTAGCGGCGGTCGTCACAACGGTGACCAGCGAAAACGCCAGGAAGTTGACCGGCAAGCCCCAGAAGTTGCCCCGCTTTACGCTCTTGAAACTCTTGCAGTAACGCGAAAAGTCACCGAAATTCAACATGGGACCCGAGAAATACGAGACCACCAGGGAGATGGCCGTGATCATGACCGGGACGACTTCCAGACCGTGATATTTCACGCCGCCCAGGTTCAGGCCAATGTTGCGCCAGCCCGCACGCCACACCATGTAACCCGCCAAGATGAACATCACCACGTAGACCGCCGGACCCGCGAAGTCGATGAACTTCTTGATCATCTCCATCCCGCGCCAGAACACTACGGCCTGCAACACCCACAACAACATGAACCCGGCCCAGCCCACTGCCGACAACCCGGCGAAACCGTATTTATGGACATCGGCGTAAGGCATCCATTGAGGCATGAATTTGAGCACCACGATCACCAGCGCGCTCGATGCCAAGAAGGTCTGGATTCCATACCAAGCTACCGCGATCAAGCCACGGATGACAGCCGGAAGATTCGCCCCCAACACACCAAAGGTCACGCGGCACGCAACGGGATACGGAACGCCCGCCTGCTGGCTCGGCTTGGCGATAAGGTTGCACAGCAGGTTCACAATACCGATCCCGATGAGCAATGAAACCAGCACCTGCCAGCTCGTCAGTCCCAACGCAAACAAGCTCCCGGCGAATACGTAACCGCCCACGCTATGCACGTCGGACATCCAGAACGCAAAGATGTTGTACGCGCTCCAGGTCTGATGTTTGAGCGGCGCGAGGTCATCGTTATAGAGCCGGTCACTATATCCGGCAGGATGATCAGGATTGCTACCTGAATCGTCACCGTATGACGGTATTGCAGCACTACCCGGGGTCGCACTGAACTGAACCATGACTTCTCCTTGAATGAGCTCGGCAATCAAGCCGCGAATAGTCGACTTCGTATAGCTTGCGTATAGCAATACGCACCGTCGCGTGGTCAACGCGCAGCGCTTTCTTGTCGGTATGGGCTAAGCCGTCCGGCAGCCACGGGTAATCCCGCGACCGGACGCAATTCATCCACTCAGCACGCGCACTAACGCGCGTGCGTCCACGGAAAAGGCATGGTGAAAGTCCGCGCATTAATTGAATGCGGAGTCTTCAAATTCGTTCGATTTTCAGATGTCTATAATGTTGGCGATACGGGTATTACGTCGCGCCCGGAGAATGGTCGCGCGGAGTTGCTGCAGATCAAACTGATAAATCAAGCCCGATAATCAGGCGCTTTTATCGCGCTCACTGCCCTTCGGCTTCAAAAAGACTTCACGCAGATCGACCGCGCCGCGTGCGGGCCGGTCCAGCATCTTCAGTTCGACTTCCTGCAAGTGCCGCGCCATGAGTTCCGCGGCCCTCGGTCCGTCGCCGGCATCGAGTGCGCGAAGGATCTGTTCGTGATCTTCAAAGCTGCACGAGCTCTTGCCAAGCGACTCATACAACGCCGATATCAGCGTGGAGCGCGCCACCAGTCCCGACAAGCAATCGCACAGCACAGTGTTGCCGGTAAGCTGCGCAAGCTCCTTGTGGAACTCGCCGGACAGCCGTATCCAGGATGAGAAATCGTGATTCTCATAAGCCTTGCGTTCACGTCCGATCGTCGCGCTGATCGACTTGAGCCGGCGCGTGCCGTGTCCGGTGCAGATCCGCTCGACCACCGCCATTTCGATGATCCTCCGCATCTCGAACACTTCGTGCACTTCCTGCACCGAAGGGCTTGCGACGAACGCGCCACGATTCGGTTCAAGATTCACCAGGCGCTCTGCGCCAAGCTGCGCCAGCGCCAGACGCACGGTCCCGCGCTTTACATCGAATACTTCGCACAACTGTGCTTCTGTCAGCTTCGCGCCCGGAGCAAGACGGTGTTCGAGAATAGCGTCGCGAATATTCGCCGCAATCGATTCCGCCGTCGCGGCCGCGACCGAAGCCGCAGTACCGATGACGCTCACCTTCGACAAATCTTTCAGTTTCGTTTCGGACATGATCGTCTTCGCTCTATGTGATACATCTTATGACGGACATAAAAACTGTCAACAATTTCGGAAAAAAAATTTCATCGCGATGGGCTCACCTTCTCTGTCAAATCATGAGAAACCCGTTCTATAAGGGTTAAAAAGAACTCTCTAAGCATTTATAAATAAATTGATGAGCCATTTTGTTGACAATCTAATGCACGGTATTCGTGCGTACGCGCTCAAAAGCGGTGCGCCGAACGAAAAAAACGCCCTTGCGGGCGTTCGTTCGAATCACGTGAAACCTTCGCATGAAACCCGCTACGCAAGGTACGGATAATCGGAAAGTTTCATTTCAAAACCGTGCGACCTTGCCACAAGGTGCGCGGTCGCGCCGAACGGCAACGTCAGCAAGTCGGGGACATGCCCGAACTGCAATCCCGTCACCACCGGAATCCGGATCACTGACCTGACGTGTTCGAGCATCGTCTCGAAGGTATAACCGTTGTCGTACTCAGAGAGCTTCCCGCCCGTGAATTCGCCCAGGACCAGCGCCTGCTGGCGCGCGAGAATCCCCGCCTGATGCAATTGATAAATCATGCGTTCAACGCGATAAGGATGCTCGTTCACGTCTTCGATGAACAGAATTCCCCCCTCCACTGGCGGCATGTACCGGGTGCCGATCAGCGACGCAATCATCGCCAGATTACCGCCCCACAACATGCCGGTGACATCGACGGAATGGACCTGGGGCACGTGGCTCGTCACCTTGAACGACGCATGCGTGATCGCGTTCCAGAAATGTTCCAGCATGAACGCGCTTGGCTCTTCCGCGCCGAAATCAGCCGCGAGCATTGGGCCGCCGAAGGTCTTCACGCCAGCCAGCGCGTACAGCGCCATCTGGATCGCGGTGAAGTCGCTATGGCCGACGATTGCGATTGGCCGGTCTTGCAAGCGGCGCTGCAAACTTTCGTAATCCAGGCCATGAAGAATGCGTGTAGCGCCGTAACCCCCGCGTACCGCCAACACGATGTCAGGCAACGACCGCGCTGGATCCGCGAGCCGGTTCAGGTCTGCGGCACGTTCGCCGTCGGTGCCGCCAAATCGTTCGTAACGACGGTGTGCCGCCGACACATTCTCCAGCCGATGCCCCTGTGCGCGCAGGCGCTCTATCGCGCGCCCAGCGACTTCAGAGTCGGGATAACCCGAAGGTGCAACGAGATCGATGGTGCGTGCCGGGTGGATCATGAGCGAATGGAAAGTGGATCGGTGGAATCAGGTAGCGCGGCGTTGCGAGCATCGCGCGCGTCACGCACGGCGCGCCGGCGTTCGGCAAAAAAACTGCGCAGCGCGTTAGCGCATTCGTCGCCGAGCACGCCGCCGGTAACGCTTGTGTGGTGGTTCAGATTGCCGATGGCGAAGGCATCGACAACGCTGCCGCACGCGCCCGTCTTCGGATCGTGCGCGCCGAACACCACGCGTGCAATCCTCGCGTGCATGATCGCGCCGGCGCACATGATGCAGGGTTCGAGCGTGACGTAGAGTTCGCAACCCGGCAATCGATAATTTTCGAGCGCCAGGGACCCCGCGCGCAACGCGGCCATTTCGGCGTGCGCGGACGGATCATGGGCGCCGATCGGATGATTGAAGCCGGTTGCAATGAGCTCTTCTCCACGCACCAGGACCGCGCCGACCGGCACTTCGCCCAGCGCACGCGCTTGCTCCGCGGCGGCTTGCGCGAGCGCCATGAAACGACGGTCGCGTTCAGCGGCAGCTGCCAAGGCAAGATCGGTTGGGGGGAGCAGAGTCACTTTTCCGTCGCCTCGGACCTGGCGCTCCTGTCGTTGTCCGAGAGACGCTCGGACAACCGCTCGGCAATACGCCGCCGATACTCAAGCGGCACATCAGTACTGCTGCCACGCAAGGATTCTAGCGCCATGTCGAGCGCCAGCATTTTCGCCTGGAGTTTGCGGCGTGTCTCCGGATCTTCGCTGCTGCAGGCTTCGCTTTGCAGATCGCGAAGTGCGCGCAAATGTTCGACGGCAGGCGGCACAAAACCGGCATTTTTCATAATGCGGTTTGCAACGCGGACTTCTTCGGGGACCAGGGCGTCGTCGTCAAACTCGAGAGGCTCGCCCGTACCGGGCAGGTTGTCGAACTCGCCGCGCGCTGCGGCGGCCGAAATTCGCTGTTCAACCAGGGCATCTAGCAGTTTCATCGGCGTTTTAGGTGCCGGCGACCGGCATGTCGAACGTTTGACGAAGAACGTTATCGAGCAGCGAGATCAAGCCGGACTGTCACGTTTTGAGGGTTGCGCTTCGCGGCGTCATTCACACTCAATGGGCCGCCGGCTGCGTGGGAAGCCGCGTGAGCGATCCCGGCGCAATGCGCTACGGGGATGCCTACTACCAGGTCGCTATTCTATCAGGCGGCCCGCCGTGGGAACGGTTCGCGCCGGACAGAGCACATTACAAAACTGGACTTAAGCCGGATCCACGGCCTTGCGTCGATAACCTTCGGTCGCGAGCAACAGGCTTCGTGTGTATTCGTGCGCCACGTTCTGCTCGCGGACGGCTTCAATAGGAAGCTGCTCAACGATCTCGCCATCGCGCATCACCGCGACTCGCTGACATAAAAATCCGACCACCGCCATGTTGTGACTGACGAGGATCATCGTGAGATGACGTTCGCGATGCAAGCGCCGCAGCAGGTTCAGGATTTCCGCCTGCACGGATACATCGAGCGCGGACGTTGGCTCATCGAGCAGCAGCACGCGCGGCTCCACGATCAACGCCCGGGCAATCGCCACGCGCTGGCGCTGTCCGCCCGACAATTGATGCGCATAGCGAAACCGGAACGCGGGGCCGAGGCCGACTTCGCGCAATGCGTCGAGAATGCGCGCATCGTGGCGGTCCATGCCGTTGATGGTAAGCGGCTCGCGCAACGTCTGGTCCACGGTGAAACGCGGATAAAGTGATCCGTACGGGTCCTGGAACACCATCTGCACCTCGCGCCTGAAGGCGCGATCGATATGTTTGCCAAGCGTATGGCGGCCAATCCGCATCGACCCATTGGCGATGGGTACGAGCCCGGTCAGTGCGCGCAGCACGGTGGATTTGCCGGAACCTGATTCTCCGACGAGCCCGAATACCTCGCCCTCATCGACATGAAACGTCGCTGAGCGAACTGCATCGGCGAAACCGGTTTTCGTTTTGAAGCGTACCTGTACCCCGTTTACTTCGATCATGGCGCGACCTCGGCGAACCATGCTGGATCGCGTTGCAGTACCGGCAGTTCGTCTGGTGGATTGCGCAGTGGCGGACTCGCCGCCAGCAAACCACGCGTGTACGGATGCTGCGCGTGGGCAAGATCGCGCGCCGCGCATGTCTCGACCACCCGTCCGCCGACCATCACCAGCACGCGGTCGCAAAACGACATCACCAGCGGCAAGTCGTGGCTGATGAAGATCAACCCGGTGTTGTGCTTCGCGATCATCTCGTCGAGCACCGACAACACCTGCATGGAAACGAGCACATCGAGCGCACTGGTCGGTTCGTCGGCGATCAGCAACTGCGGGCCCGATGAAACCATCATGGCAATCATCACGCGCTGCCCCATGCCGCCCGATAACTCGTGCGGATAAGCATCGGCAACTCGCTGAGGATCGCGAATATGCACGGCCTCCAGCGCGGCAACAATCCGTTCGCGCATGGCCTTTGAATTGAACTTCGGCGACTGTCGCCCGAACGCCTCGCGCATCTGCTGCGCGACTGTCATCACCGGGTTCAGCGAATACTTCGGGTCCTGCAAGATCATGCTCATCTGCGTGCCGCAAAGGCGTCGCCGCTCCTTCGGGCGCATCGCGAGCAGGTCGTGGTTATCGAGGCGCATGGTGTCGGCTGACCAGTGTGCCGATGAGGGCAGCAACCCGAGCAGTGCGCGTCCGGTCAGCGATTTCCCCGACCCGGATTCGCCCACGATACCCAACCGCTCTCCCCTCGCGAGCGTCAGCGAAATGCCGCGCACCGCTTCGGTCAGCGTGCCGTCGTGGCCTTCGAATGCAATGCGCAGGTTATCGATCCCACAGAGGGTATCGGCTTGCATGTCAGCCTCCTTGACGGGGATCGAATACATCGCGCAGACCATCGCCGAGCAGGTTGAACGCAAGGCTCACGAGCAGGATGGCAATGCCGGGAATGGTTGCCACCCACCACGCGTCAAGCAACACGCCGCGCCCGGACGCCACCATGAACCCCCACTCCGGACTCGGCGGCTGCGCGCCGAGCCCGAGAAAACCAAGTCCCGCGACGGTCAGGATAATGCCGGCCATGTCGAGCGTCGCGCGCACGATCACCGACGACGAACACAACGGCACGATGTAGCGCAGCAAGATCCGCATGGACGACGCCCCTTGCAAGCGCGCCACGTGGATGAAATCGGCCTGTACGAGCCGCAGTGTCTCGGCGCGCGCAAGGCGCGCATACGGCGGCCATGCGGTGATCGAGATCGCAATCACCGCATTGATCACGCCCGGCCCGAGCGCCGCCGCGAACGCGAGCGCCAGTACGATCTTCGGAAACGCGAGTGCGATATCGGTCAGGCGCATCAGGACGGTATCGACGAAACCGCCGCAGAAACCCGCTGTTGTGCCGATCAGCAAACCCACTGGCACGACCAGCACCACGACCAGGATTGCGATGCTCAAGGTGAGACGCGAGCCGATCACGAGCCGCGCGAGGATGTCGCGGCCGAGTTGGTCGGTGCCGAACCAGTGCGATGGAGAACCGGGCGGCAACAGCCGGTCGCCGAGCACTTGCCGCAACGGATCATGCAGCGGCAATAACGGGCCGATCGCGGCGAACACGATCATCAGTATCAGGATCACCAGCCCGAATACGCTCAGCGGGTTGCTCGCGAAACGCCGCCAGCGACGGTACGCCAAACCCAATGCCGCCTGCTTGCGCGACGCGGGGGTATCGGTGAGAAGCCACGCACGCCACTCTTTGCTCCGTGGCTTCATTGTGTGAGTGGAATTGTCGGTGGATGGAAGCACGTCATGAGCCTTTGGCAATCATCGGGCACGCGGATCAAACACGCGATACAGCGCGTCAGTCAGCAGGTTGAGCGTGATGAACGTGGCGCCGATCACGAGCGTACTGCCCAAAACCGCATTCATGTCGGCGTTGAGTAACGCACCGGTGAGATAGGAGCCAATGCCCGGCCACGCGAATACGATCTCGGTCAACACGGAACCTTCCAGCAGATAGCTGTATGCAAGTGCAATCACCGTCAGTAGCGGTACAGCGATGTTGCCGAACGCATGACGCCAGATCACGCGGCGCTCGCTCAGGCCCATCGCTCGCGCGGTCACGATGTATTCCTGACCCAGCTGTTCGAGCATGAACGAGCGCGTCATGCGGCTCAGGTAAGCAATGGAATAGAACGCGAGAATGGCCGCGGGCAACACAATGTGAGAGAGCGCGTTCTTGAACACGTCCCATTCGCCCGCCAAAATGGAATCGACGAGCAGGCTGCCCGTGCGGGTATCGACCAGACCGTCGTATAGCGGGTCTATGCGGCCCGGGCCGGATACCCAATGCAATTTGGCGTAGAACAGCAGCAAGCCCATCAGCGCGAGCCAGAAGACCGGCAATGAGCTACCTGCCAGTCCGACGAAACGTGCCACGTGATCGATCCAGCGGTTATGTCTCACTGCAGCCGCCACGCCCAGCGGCACGCCAATCACGATGCCAATGAACGTGGAGAGCGTGGCGAGTTCAAGCGTGGCGGGGAAGACGCGCTTGATGTCGTCTATGACCGGGTTCGACGTCAGCAGCGACATGCCCAGGTCGCCGTGCAGAACATCGCGTACGTAGATCAGGAACTGGACGATCAAGGGCTTGTCGAGCCCCAGCGCCAAGCGCGCCGTTGCATACGCCTGCGCCGACGCGCGCTCGCCCAGCATCGCAAGCAACGGATCGATCGGAATCTTCCTGCCGATGAAAAACGTCACCCCGAGCAGCCCGATGAAGGTCACGGCGAGCATCAGCAGCCAGCGTACTAACAACCAAGCCCGGCGCACGCCGGCGTGGCGCGTGAGCACTAGTTGCAGCCGCTGGAACGCGGTGAGTTGCGCGGCCACGCTTACTGTTTCTTCACGTCACGATACGACACGAGGTCGAAGATCGGGCCAACTTCCAGACCCGTCACGCCCGGTCGCGCCGCGACTTGCGAGACCTTCTGGAACATGATCACGAACGGCGAGTTCGCGAGAAATTCCTTCTGCATCGCCTCATAGCGTTGAGCGCGTTTTGCCGTCGACGATTCCTCCAGTGCTGCCTGAGTCTCCTTCGTCAATTGCGGAATGTCCCACGCATTGCGCCACGCGAGCATCTTGAACGACGATTTGTCGGAGTTGTCCGGATTCCACGCGAAGCCCTGCGCGTTGCTATGCGGATCGATGTAGTCCGCCGACCACTCGCCAATATAAATATCATGCTGGCGCGCGCGATACTTGCCGAGGGTCTGCTTGTTATCGCTTGAAATCAGCTCGACCTTGATTCCGCCTTGCGCCAGATTCGCCTGCACCGCCTGTGCAATCTCACCGTATGGGGAGTCGTTGCGCACATCCATCTTCACCGAGAAGCCATTCGGCACGCCCGCTTTTGCCAGCAGCGCTTTCGCCTTCGCTACGTCCTGATGGTACGGATTGACGTTCAACGCCCCGAGAAAACCCTCGGGCAGAAAGGTCTCGTGCACCTTGTACGTAGTCCGCACGATGTTCTGCTGAATGCCGTTGTAGTCGATCAGCCATTTCATGGCTTCCTGCACATCCGGCTTCGCCAGATTCGGGTTCTTGTTGTTCAGGCCAAGGTACATCAGCGTGGCTTGCGGCACGGACGTCACACGGATCGTGCCCTTCTTCGTCAGCGTCGCGAGGTCATCGGAACTCAGGTCGCGCGCGATATCTATGTCGCCGTTTTCGATCATCAGGCGCTGGCTCGATGCTTCCGGCACATGCCGCAGCACGATCCGTTTCATTGCAAGCGGCACGCGATAACCATCGAAACGCTGCAGCACAATGCTGTCATTCGCGGTCCACTTCACCAGTTTGTAGGCACCCGATCCCGCCTCGTTTGTCTTCAGCCACTCGTTGCCGAAATCGTTGCCCTTCGCGTGCGATTCAAGTAGCTTTCTGTCGAGTACCGATGCCGGCCACGAGCCCAGCACATTCAGCACGAACGTGGGCGCGTACTTCTGGTCGGTGGTGATCGACACTGTACTGTCGTCGATTTTCTTCACGTTCTGCAGCGCGTTTTCCTTCGTCAATCCAATACCTGCCAGCACAGCAGCCGCGCCTTTGTCGAGTAATGCGGTGCGCTGGATCGACCAGGAGACGTCGTCGGCGGTCAGCGGATTACCCGAGTGGAACTTGAGGCCCGGGCGAATCTTGAAGGTGAACGTGAGCCCGTCCTGGCTCACGGCCCAGGATTGAGCAACGTCGCCATTGAAGCGGGCTGGATCTTTCAGATCGACGCGGATCAGGCGGTCGTAAGTGTTTGCGACGTATTCCTGCGGCACCAGTTCGTAGATCTCGCCCGGGTCGAGCGTGGTGAATTCGTCGAGTAAAGTGGCCATGACCAGCATGTCCTTTGGCGTGGCCGCTTCAGCGATTCGCGTGCCGGCAAGCATCAGAGTAGACGCCGCCGCGATGGCTGCCAGCGCGTTGCACAATACCCGTTTCATACTCGCTCCGTGAGAGGTGTTGATGAGATGTTCTGCATGTTGCGTGCGACGGTTTGCTTCGGCTACATGAGGCGTAAGGGACCGCTCTCGGCGTTGTCGATCACTGGGAGTTCGCGCGAGCCCGGCAATTCGTAATGCCACCACTCGCTGGGAATATGGGTGAAACCAGCACCGTGCATCACGCCAAGTAGCAACGTGCGGTTGCGTTGCACATGCTCCGGCAATCCCGGATGGAAATGTTCAGAGGCGATCGACATCTCGTCGAAACCGGTGCCCATATCGAGGTCCTGGCCTTGCGCGTCGACCAGTGTCAAGTCGACCGCCGTGCCGCGGCTATGGTTCGAGCCACGCTGAAGGTCTGCTATGTAGGTCGGGTCGGGAAGGAAGTCCCAGAGCACCTGCTGGGCTTGCGGCGGACGATACGCATCGAATATTTTCAGCGTCATGCCAATGTTGCCTGCCAGCTCAACGGCTTTTCTCAGGGCGGCTTCGGCGGGAGCGAGGAGCAAGCAATGTGCCGTCTTGTAGATCGGCTTGCCCGTCAGGTTGCGATCGGTTGCGTAGACCAGGTCGATCGCGACGCGGTGGGTTTCGGGAGTAATGGCTAGCAAACGGTGATCGGGCATCAGCGGCGTTGGTTTCGAGGCTCACGAGTTCGTGCGGTGCCATTATTGTTTATCAAAATGACCTGTTTGGGGGCGAATGTGGCGGACATGCCGCACTCGGCGGACAAATGCCGCATTCGCGCCTGTGCCGGTATCACGCGACTCTGGATTAAACCCCGCCAAAAATCAGGGGGTGGGATTGGAAGACGGTATGGACGGGAATAGCGGCGCGCCAAGCGACGCTTGACTGGGAGGATGGTCGCCCTGAAGTGGGCAGTGTCTTAGCCGACGCCGGAAGCATCAGCGGAAGGTGAAAGCGCAATCGAAAGCGGTTCGACCACACCCGCAGAACCACTTTCGATGCTTGTAAGGATTACCGCGCGAATTTACTGCGCCATCGCGCCCGAAGCGGCGTGGCTCATGCCCATTGCGTCTTGCTTTTTCATCTTGTCACCCTTCTTCATCGAGTCCTTGGACATCGAGTCTTTCGACATGGTGTCTTTCGACATCGAGTCCTTGGACATGCTGTCCTTCGCCATGGAATCGTGGGCCATTGCGTCGCTTGCCTGGGCGAATGCCATGGAGCCGCTCAGGGCCAACGTTGCTGCGAGTGCTGCGGTGATGAACAGTTTCATATCAACCTCTTTTTGATTAAAAGTATCCGGTCGTGCCGGGGTAAATCGAAGTACCTGACGCCGCGATGTCTCGATTTTTTCGTGACGTCAGGAACCTCCGAACCAGTTGTAGCCCTGGTCGACCCAATAGCCGCCAGGGAATTTATTCGTGACGAAAATCTCCATGATGTGCTTCGGATTTTTATAGCCTAATTTCGTAGGCATCCTTAGTTTCATCGGGTAACCATATTTCGGCGGCAATTGCTGCCCGTCGAAGGTGAACGTCAGCAGCGTCTGCGAATGCAAGGCAGTCGGCATGTCGATGCTTTCGTAATAGTCGTCCGCACACTTGAAACCAACGTATTTCGCCGATGTGTCCGCCCCTACCCGCTTCAGGAACTCCGAAAACGGCGTGCCGCCCCATCGTCCGATCGCACTCCATCCTTCGACGCAGATATGCCGCGTGATCTGCTCGGCTTTCGGCAACGCATAAAGCTCGGGCAAGGTCCACGTCTTCGTGTTCTGCACCAGTCCGCTTACTTTCAGGCGAAAGTCGGAGCCATCGACCACAGGAGCATCATCTACCCCGTAGAACGCGTTGAATGGGAACGGCCGCGTGATCTGCGCTTCCGTGTAAGTTGGCGCGAGACGGTTCGGATCGAAGAGCCAGCCTTGCACGGTATCGTTAAGTCGAGAGACGCGGCTGAGGAAAGTCTCGACGGATTTATCGTCCGAGATGCTGCAGCCGGCCAGCATTGCAAGGCCGCCGAGCGTCACAATTCGTTTGCCGAAGAGGCGCCGGGAAGGCATGTCCAGTTCGCGGCGAACGTCAATGATCAGCGACTCGCGGTCTACGCTCACGCGGTTTGGCTTCACGGGTTTCATGATCGAGATTCCTCGAATCCTTAAGTTACTTTAGCGGGTTAGCGTGCGGCTGAATTAGCGGCCGCGGATCATGGTGAGCAGCGAGCGCGGCACCAGCGACACCATCACGAGATGCACGACAATGAAGGCCGCCAGCAACGACATGGCCGAGAAGTGCACGACGCGCGCAAAATCATAACCGCCCATCAGCTCGCGCAGCAGCGGAAACTGCACCGACTTCCAGATGGCAAGGCCGGACAGGATCAGCACTGCAATATCGAGCATCACGAACAGGTATGCGAACTTCTGCACTGCGTTGTACTTGCTCGGGTCCGCATGCGACAAATGGCCCTTAAGCGCTTCACCCAAGTCATGCAAGATTGCGCGTGGCGAGAGCGGAAAAAACTTGCGCTTGATGCGCCCCGTGACAATGTTCATCGTGAGATAGAAAAGGCCGTTGAAGAACAGCAGCCACATGGCGGCGAAGTGCCATTGCAGCGCGCCGCCGAGCCATCCGCCTAACGTGATGCCCGGCGGGATCACAAAGCCCTTGAATACCGGCGAGGCGTCGTAGATCCGCCATCCCGACAGCATCATCAGGATCGCTGCCAGTGCATTCAGCCAGTGCGTAATCCGTACCCAGACAGGCTGAATAGTCCGCAAGGAGGCGCTTATGCGCGCGGCTTCTGGTGTTGCGTTCATTTGGGCCTCCGTCCATGACTTTGTTTCGTTGGCGGCAGATTGGACTTTCGCTAAAAAGCGATGCGCTCTTTTTTCGTCTGCGAGAGACGCTCAAAACGTGTCGTTCGTTGCTAGTTAATTCGTTCCGGTTACCAACCCGGTTACATCGCTCGACGAAATCTTTTAAGAGCGCGAAACCTGTCAATCCGTGCGCTTATGTGAGTTAGTTCGTCGAGGAAGGCCGGCCGGTTACAGCGAGTTAATTTTTTTACTGCGATCGACCAGAAGCAGTGACTGCGTGACCCTTGAAAAAGGTCAGCGAGGTGATGAAAAGAAGAGCGACGCCAGGGCGGCCGCTCAGTTATTCGACAACAGCCCGCCATCGAGCGACGCGATTACCGGTCGCAAAAGTCCTTCCAGCAATGCCGGTTCCGGCCGGCTACGCGCCAGGACTCGAATGCCCAGCAAGACTGCCAGCAAAAGACGCGCGAAATCTTCAGCAGGTTGCGCGGATGAAATCTCGCCCGTTTGCTGACCCGCGGCCACGCAGCGGCCGAAATAAGCTTCGAGCTTGACGAGCACGCCAGCCACGACTCGCTGGAACTCGGGATCGTGCGGAGCCATTTCCAGTGCCGAGTTCACCAGCATGCAGCCTTTGCGGTCCTTGTCACTGAGCGTGCGGTGGACGATCTCATCGAAGAAGGATTTGATCGATTGAAGCGGCGACAGCGCCCCTTCGAATCGCCGGATGCGATCTTCCACGCTTCTCGACACGTAATGGGCGAGCGCCTTTCCATACAACGCGTGTTTGTCGCCAAATGCGTTGTAAAGGCTCGCGCCCGTGATGCCCATGCTGTCTGCCAGCTCGCGAACCGAGGTGGCTTCGTAGCCACGGTTCCAGAAACACAGGACCGCGGCGTCGAGCACGGCGGCTTCGTCGAACTCCCTTGGCCTTGGCATGCAGTCCTTTAACCCCGTTTATTTCCTTGAACCCGGCGAGATTGCCATTCCATTTTCGATACGATATTCTAAATCGATCGATCTAAAATATAAATCACAACGCGCGTCCGGCGGCAAAGACGGCATTACGCGGGCAAGTCTTACAAATACATTTCATGGCCGCGCGCCTGCGTTTCCAATGCGGCCCACTCCACCCCCCAAGGACGACATGATTCGTTTCTACTTCCATCCGACACCCAATCCCGCGAAAGTTGCGCTCTTTCTCGAAGAGGCAGGCCTCGAGTACAAAGTGTTTCCCGTCGATACCAGCAAGGGCGAGCAGCATCTGCCGGCCTTCAGGAGCATCAATCCGAACGGCAAGGTGCCCGCCATCATCGATACGGACGGTCCCGGCGGAACCGAAGCACGGGTGTTTGATTCCAGCGCGATCCTCTTGTATCTCGCAGAGAAGACCCAGCGTTTCGCGGGCAAGCCTTCGGACCGCCCCGAATTGCTGTCATGGCTCTTCTTTATCAGTTCCGGCGTTGGCCCCTTCTCCGGCCAGGCGGTGCACTTCCAGCACGGCGCGCCCGAGAAGATTCCGTACGCGATCAACCGGTATCGGCGGGAGATCGAGCGTCACTATCGCGTGCTTGACGAGCGTTTGGCAGGACGCGAATACATAGTGGGCGACGCGTATTCAATCGTCGATATGTCCGCCTGGGGCTGGCTGGAGCGTGCGTCGCGCGTGCTGGCGACCGATGCGCCGCTTGCCGCCTTCCCTAATCTGAGCCGCTTCTTCGACGCCATCTGCACACGCCCTGCCGTTGCCCGCGCGCGAGCGGTCGGCCGCGAATTTACGTTCAAGCGCGAGGTGGACGAGGAGACCCGGCGCGCGATGTTTCCGTCGAATTATCCTGAGGCCACGCCCTGAGCAGCAGCTCGCGTGGACCGAAGATTTTCGCGCCCGGCGCGCGACGGCAGCGCAGTTAATACCGACCCCGACATTAAAATCGGGTAGTCTCCCGCCTCAGAACCTATTCCGACTCCATTCCCGCCGACGGGAACGTCGACCTTCGTCGGCCAGGCCGTCGCAATTTATTTGAAGCCCGCTGTAACCCGATTCCGCGATGAAGCGAATAAATCAAAGTGGCTCTGTGCCTAATGTCGAAGAACGGTTGAGAGCCCTGTTCGTTCGCGGGTTGAATGGCGACGCGGCAGCGTATCGAAACTTCCTCGACGACCTGACGGGACACCTGCGCGGTTTCCTGAGAAAGCGCATTTATTACCTGCAGGATGACATCGAGGATGTCGTGCAGGAAATCCTGCTCGCCGTGCATAACAGCCGCCACACGTATCGCCCGGACGAGCCGTTGACTGCCTGGGTACATGGGATCGCCCGTTATAAGTTGATGGATTTTTTCCGCGCGAGATCGCGGCGCGAAGCATTGAACGATCCGCTGGACGACGCGCTCGAGATCTTCGCGACCTCGGATGAAGAACCCGCTGATGCCAAACGCGATGTCGGCAAGCTGCTTGAACAATTGCCGGACCGTCATCGGCTGCCGATCGTTCACGTGAAACTGCAAGGGCTCTCCGTGACCGAAACCGCGGCGCTCACGGGGATGTCGGAGTCGGCGGTTAAAGTGGGCATTCACCGTGGACTGAAAGCGCTGGCAGCAAAGATTCGAGGCACCGTATGAAAACCGAGGACCTGATTTCGCTTCTATCGACCGGCGTAGCGCCAGTCGACCCACGAGTGTCCGCAAGGCGCTTCGGACGTGCAGTCGTATTGGGCGGGCTCGGCGCGCTCGTGCTGATGGCGGTGACGTTTGGCGTTCGGCCTGACATCGCCGTCGTTTCGCGCACGCCGCTTTTCTGGGCCAGGTTCGCGTTTCCGGCATCGCTTGCCGCAACGGCATTGTTCCTCGCGCTGAGGCTCTCGCGGCCCGGGACGACCATCGGCAAATTTTGGGCAATGCCTGCGGTGCCCGTGCTCGTTGTGTGGAGCGCCGCAGTGGCGCTCTTGTGTCTCACCTCGCCCGACGCACGCATACCGCTTGTCTTGGGCCACACGTGGCGTACGTGCCCATTCAATATTTTGTTGTTGTCGGTGCCGGCGTTTGTCGCCGTGTTTTGGGCAATCAGGGGGCTTGCGCCAACCCGGCTAAGGCTCGCTGGCGGCGCAGGCGGCATGCTCGCGGGAACGCTCGCGACGATGGCCTATTGCTTCCACTGCCCAGAGATGAGCGTCGCGTTCTGGGCCGTCTGGTACCTGCTCGGCATGACGCTTGCGACGCTGATCGGCGCATCGCTCGGGCCGCGTTTATTGCGCTGGTAAGTCGCGTTAAGTATATAAATTATGACGCGGGCGTAACCCGGCCACTCCTCGACGCGAATAGAAATCATGCGTTAGCGCGTGTCGTTTCTTATCAGCGGAGTGGTCATGAAAACCAGCGAGTTCGTATCGATGCTTGCAACGGGCATCGTCCCGACCCATCCGCATGTCATCGCGCGACGCTTTGCAACGGCCCTGTTCTTCGGATTGACCGGCGCCGCCTGCATGGTAGTCGCCATCTACGGCGTGCGCGGAGACATGCCGCAAATGCTGACCACTCCCCTCTTCTGGTTGAAGGTTGCGTTCCCGCTCGCGGTCGTAGGCGCGTCGCTGTTCGTCGCGATGCGGCTGTCACGTCCTGGTGCGAACACGGCGATGGCCTGGGTGACGCTTGCCATTCCACTCGTGCTGATCTGGATGACGGCGCTGGTCGTGATTGTTGCGGCTCCGCCGTCGCTGCGGCTTCAGCTTGTACTTGGGAAGACCTGGCAGGTCTGCACGATGAACATCGTGATCTTGTCAGCGCCTACGTTTATCGCCGTGTTCTGGGCGATGAAAGGGTTGGCGCCGACGCAGCCGGTTATCGCGGGCGCGGCAGCCGGCCTGCTAAGCGGGGCGCAAGCGGTGCTCGTTTATACGCTCTATTGCGTCGAGATGACCGCGCCGTTCTGGGGCGTATGGTACGTGCTGGGCATGGCGGTGCCGACGATACTTGGCGCATTGCTTGGACCAAGGGTGCTGCGGTGGTGAAACGAAAACCGATGCCACAGCTTCAACGACTACGCTTCCCCGTATCCAGCCGATCAACCCGCACCGGCGGCACGAACCACGCGAGACAAAGCCCCGCGATCGCCGCGGCAGCGGCCACTCCAAGCCCCACGTGTATCGATTCGATCAACGCGCCGCGCGCTGACTGCATCATCGCGTCGCCGGCATGACCCGCCATGATCAGGCGACCGATCAGCGCCGCCTGCTCCGCACGATCGACCAGCAACTCGGGGCTCGCGAATGACTTGAACCACTGCGTCGCCTGATACGTATCCAGCGACCGGTGCACGCCGCTCGTATAGAGGCGGCCAAGCAACGCGCCTGTCATCGCCGTGCCAAGCATGCCGCCGAACATCCGCAGCGATTGAAGCAGCGCAGTAGCCGCGCCGAGATGATCGCGAGCAACGAGTTGTTGCGAAAAGAGCGTGAGATTCGACGCGACAAGACCGAGCCCGACGCCGCTGAATCCCATGCATGCCATCCACACAAGATGAGGCACAGTCCCGGTGATCGCGACAAGACAAAGCGCGGCGCAAGCGAACAGCGCGAAACCGATATACATCACGCCGTTCGCTTGCTTGATGCGCGTGACGATCCGGTTGTTCACCACGCTGCCCACGGTCGTACCCAGCAGCAATGGCGTAATCAGCATGCCGGAGTCATGCGGCGACATCGCAAAACCGCCTTGAAAAAGCAGAGGCACGTAGAAGACCAGCGAGAACAGCGAGAAACCACCGAGTACGGACATGGCGAACAACGCCGCCAACTTCCGGTCCATCAGCATGTCGATTGGAACGATCGGAAAAGCCATGCGCTTTTCCCAAAACAGCAGCACGACGGCGCCGCCCAAGGTAAGCAAAGCCAACACGCAGGTCACAAGCGTGATGCCTTCATTGGGGACCCATTCGATCAACAGTTGCAACCCGCCAAATGTTGACGCCAGTACCAGCGCCCCGACCCAATCGAGTTTCACCGGAGCGGCTGAACGTGGCCGCCGGAGATTCGGCAGGAAGGCGCGCACGAACAGCAACGAGACGATGCCCACCGGCAGGTTGACGAAAAACACGAGCCGCCATCCACCGTACTGGGTCAGCACGCCGCCTAGCGTTGGGCCAACGATGTTCGCCAATGCAAATGCCGAACTGACAAACACGAGCCATCGCAGGCGAAGCTTTGGGTCTGGGAAAAGATCGGCGACAGTGGCGAACATCGTGCCCACCAGGATGCCGCCGCCAATCCCTTGCAGGCCGCGCGCGATCACGAGGAACAGCATGTTGGCCGCCATGCCGCACATGACCGACGCGATGGTGAAGAGAATTATCGCGGCCATTAAAAACGGCTTGCGGCCAAACAAGTCGCCTAATCGTCCGAAGATCGGGATCGTGATAACCGATGTCAGCATGTATGACGTGGCCACCCACGCATACAGGTCGAACCCCTTGAGATCGGCGACGATACGCGGCAACGCTGTCCCCACAATCGTCTGATCAAGGGCGACCAGCATCGCAACAAACGATACACCGAGCATCGCCAGTACCGACTCGCGGAACGGCAACAACTGCCCGGCTTCAATAGGCGCTGCGATGTCCGGGGTCATGGCGCTCTCCTGATGCTTTTTGGATGATTCAAGCTTCGTTGCGCGGGCTGAATCATCGCGCGCGGAACGACTGGCGGCAAAGGTAGTGTTAGTAGTTCGGTTAATCCTTCGATGCGGTTACACGGACATGCGAACCCGGACAATTTCACGCTGGCTGTAACCGGTCTTTATGAATCACCGAAATAACTATCAGGCCCGCGACTTCTTGATCGGGCGTTCGCCAGCCCGACTTGCAGCGCTTTCATGCCCAACCGCCTCCCGGTCAACGGCCATTCTTCCTGATTCCTTCGGAGTCCGTCATGCGTGCTTCATTAATCCTGTCTCTTGCCGCGTTGCTCGTTGCCTTCTCCGCCGCCACTGCCAACGCCGCCTCCGCGAACGCTTGCAGCGCAACAAGCCCGGAGCATCGCGCCGCGCTTGTCGAACTCTATACGAGCGAGGGTTGCAACAGTTGCCCGCCCGCCGACAACTGGTTGAGCGAACTCGATCATGCCCGCAAGACCAGCACCATCGTACCGCTTGCGCTGCACGTGGACTACTGGGATAGCTGGGCGTGGAAAGATCGCTTTGCGCAGTCCGCATTCACCACGCGACAGCAACAACTGACCTCCACGGGCGGCGGGCATGTGGTGTACACGCCGGAGATTTTCGTAGGCGGACGCGAGTTGCGCAGTTGGTCGAACGACGCAAGCTTCGAGTCGCGTATTCAGCAGTTAAATAGCGAAACCCCGCTCGCTGATATCCACATCGACGGCCATGCTTCCGCACCCGGCCGCGTTGTATTCGACGCTGCATTTACCGCCCGCAAGAACCTTCCCGACGACGCGGTAGCTTACGCCGCCGTGTATGAAAACCAGCTCGTCAGTGCGGTGAAAGGCGGCGAAAACAGCGGCGTTACGTTGCATCACGACCGCGTGGTCCGTCGATGGATTGGACCGGTCCGGATAGTCGACGGCCGCGCGTTAATTAGCGGCGACTATGTATCGGCTGATGGCCACGAAGGCGTGGTGGCGTTCGTCGAGCGCGGAGCGACGGGGGAAGTATTGCAAGTGGCCGAACTGCCCTCGTGCGGCGGCTGATGCTCCAACGCCCTGACCTGGAGCGCGGTTTATTCCGCGTTCTGAGCGTCGTTATCCCACGCAGGAAACGGGTCAGCGAATCGCTGCCATGCCTGCGGGCCTTGCGCCATTTCCGCGTCATTGAGCAAGCACGCGTTCAGGCGTGCGCGTAAGGCCCCTTCATCCATATCGATGCCGATCAACACCAACTCTTGCCTCGCGTCGCCGACTTGCGGGTCCCAATCGTCATCAATCGATCTCAGCGATTCAGCATCTTCCGGCCACCAGGCTTTCGGCACGGCGGCCCACCATAAGCCCATCCCGCCGTGCCGGCATACGCCGCCCGCCTGCGACCAGGATCCTACATAGGTCGGCCGGCTAGCCAGCCAGAAGAAACCTTTCGAGCGCACCACGCCCGGCCATTGACTCGCGATCAATTGCCAGAACCGCTCGGGGTGAAACGGCCGCCGCGCGCGATAAACGAAATGGGTGATGCCGTATTCCTCCGTCTCGGGTGTGTGTTCACCTCGCAATTCCTTCAGCCAGCCGGGCGCCTTGGACGCTTCCTCGAAATCGAACAGGCGTGTATCCAGGACCTTGTCCAGACCGAGCTTGCCGAACTCCGCAATTTCGATGCTCGCCCGTGGATTCAGCCCTTTCAAGATCGTCATCAGGCGTCTGCGATCCGCTTCGCTGACAAGGTCCACCTTGTTCAAAACGATTACATCGCAGAACTCGACCTGCTCGACCAGCAGGTCGACGACCGTACGCGTGTCTTCGTCACCCATCGATTCACCCCGTGTTTGCAGGCTGTCGGCAGAGCTATAGTCCTTGAGGAAGTTGAACGCGTCGACCACCGTCACCATGGTGTCCAGACGCGCGATATCGGACAGGCTTTGGCCGTGCTCGTCGGCGAAAGTAAAAGTCTCAGCCACCGGCAGCGGCTCCGAAACGCCGGTCGATTCAATCACGAGATAGTCAAAGCGCCCTTCCTTCGCGAGCCGGTTCACCTCGAGGAGAAGGTCTTCGCGCAGCGTGCAGCAAATGCAGCCGTTGCTCATCTCAACCAGCCTTTCGTCCGTACGCGCCAGTTCAGCGCCGCCGTCGCGTATCAGCGCGGGTCGATATTGACCTCGCTCATGTCGTTGACGATCACCGCCACTCGCCTGCCCTCCCGATTGTTAAGGATGTGGTTGAGCAACGTGGTCTTTCCTGCGCCCAGGAAACCCGACAAAACAGTTACCGGCAGCTTGTCCATTTCTTTCCGTCCAAAAAGTTCTCGCACAATTGGTAACGAATGTTATAACATTGCATTCACAACTTAGTGAACTTTTTCTCCTTACGGCGATACGCTGCCCGCAATGTCGCCCGCGAGACTTGATATGCCTGCACGAGGCACCTGCCAAAGATCGATTAGGACTACGTTTTAACAACTAAATCAACCCTTGGCGACCCCGCGACGTCAGCGGGCAGCGCACATCTAACACGACACACTCAGAAGAATAATCGATGAAAAATCGTACGCTCATCGCCCACGCGGCCCTATTGTTGTTCGCGCAGATATCCGCCGGACCTGTTTATGCAGCAGGTTCTGACAGCGCCGTGTCAGGCTCCGTCACGGATAGTTCCGGCAAGCCCGTCGCCAACGCCAGCGTGGTCCTGCAAAATGCCAGCGGTGCGTCCGTCGGCGCCACGAGCACGGACGCCAGCGGACACTTCGCAGTCCATCATGTCGCGCCGGGAACCTACGTTGTCGTCGTCGCGGCGCCGGGCTACGCAAGCGGCAGCAGCATTGCGACAACCAGCGAGGGCGCGGATGCGTCCGTGTCGGTGGCGCTCAGCAAGAGCGACGCTATCGATGTGCAGGTCAATGCGAAGCGGCTCGATCGCGCGCGCAACGGCCTGCTGCCTGAAACGGGCAGTAGCGTGTATCGTTTCAACCAGGCCGATATTGACACCCTCCCCGCCGGCCAGGACACGCCGCTTAACCAGGTGCTGCTGCAAGCGCCCGGCGTGGCAAGCGATTCGTATGGCCAGTTACATGTGCGCGGCGATCACGCGAATCTGCAATACCGTATCAACGGCATCATCATTCCGGAGCCAATCAGCGGTTTCGGCCAGTCGCTGGACACGCGCATTATCGACCAGCTCAATCTTTTGACCGGCGCATTGCCCGCGCAATACGGCGACCGCACGGCGGGTATTGTCGATATCCATACGAAGAACGGCGACCAGGGCAATGGCGGTTCTATCGACGTCTTCGGCGGCAGTCACCAGACCATCAAGACCAGCGCCGATGTCTTCGGTAGCCAGGGACCGTTCAGCTACTATTTCAGCGGCTCGCTGGGCGAGAACAATCTCGGCATAGAGAATCCAACGTCAAGCGCGAGTCCGCTTCACGATCACACGCGTCAGGGCGATGCGTTCGGCCTCATGTCCTACATCATCAATCCGCTCACCCGCGTGAGCCTGATGTTCGGCACAACCAGCAACCAGTTCGAGATTCCCAATACGCCCGGCCTGCCGACCGCCTTTACCTTGAACGGCAACACGACGTTCGATTCGAGCAAGCTCAACGAGACACAATCCGAACTCAACGAGTTCGCGATCGTCGCGCTGCAAGGTACCAACGGTGGTGCGCTGGACTATCAGGTCGCACTCTTCACGCGCTACTCGCGCACCCAATTCAATCCTGATCCTGTAGGCGATTTGCTGTTCAATGGCGTCGCAGCAAACGATTTTCACAGCGACAGCGCCAACGGAGTACAGGCGGATACGACCTATCGGCTCAATGAAAACCACACGCTTCGTGCTGGCATTTCGTTCCAACAAGAACATGCGGTCTTTGACAATAACCTGAGCGTCTTCCCCGCCGATGCCGACGGCAACCAGCTCTCCGACCAGCCGTTCAACGTACCTGATTCGAGCAGCAAGACGGGTTATCTGTATAGCGCGTACATTCAGGACGAGTGGAAACTCACCGATAAACTCACGATCAACTACGGCCTGCGCTACGACAAGATGGACGAGTACGTCAGCGCAAGTCAGCTGAGTCCGCGCGTGGGTCTCGTCTATGCGTTGACGCCGTCAACAACAGTTCACGCCGGCTATTCCCGCTATTTCACACCGCCTGCGTTCGAGCTTGTGTCGGGCGAAGACATTGCGCGCTTTGCCGGCACGACCGCTCAGACATCGGCCCAAAACGATCCCGTACAACCGGAACGCAGCAACTATTTCGATCTTGGCATCACTCAGCGATTGAGTTCGACTCTCACGGTAGGCGTGGATGCCTATTATAAAAAATCGACGAACCTGCTCGACGAAGGACAGTTCGGCACTGCACTGATCTTCACGCCTTTCAACTATCAATACGGCCGCGTTTACGGGGTCGAGCTCACCAGCAACTATAAGCAGGGCAATATTTCGGCGTACATGAACGTCGCGTTCAGCCGCGCGCAGGGCAAGGACATCGACTCGGCGCAGTTCAATTTCGACGCCGATGAACTCGCCTTCATCAGCAACCACTACGTGTTCCTCGATCACGACCAGCGCGTGACCGCTTCGTTCGGCGGCGCTTACCAGTTGGGCAAGACCACCTTCACTTTCGATGGCATTGTGGGTAGCGGCCTGCGCAGCGGCTTCGCCAACACGGACCGCTTGCCTGTGTACACGCAGGTCAATCTCGGCGTGATCCATCACTTCAACTTCAACGACCCGCTGATCGGCAAGTTCGACGCACGCCTGTTACTAATCAACGCGTTCAACCGCGTCTATGAGTTGCGCGATGGCTCGGGCATTGGCGTGGGCGCGCCGCAGTATGGCCCGCACATTGCCGTCTACGCGGGCATCACGAAGAATTTTTAATAGATTGGATAACTTAACGAAAAGGCTTTGATCATGCAGGATTGGGCAGGTATTACTGCCGCGGCACAGGTCGGTGGCTGGGTGGTGTACCCGCTCACGCTGCTTGCCGTGCTGGCGATGGCTATCATAATCGATCGCGCATACGTGTTTGTGCGATTTGCAAGCCAGCCGGGAGAAAACCTCACTTCGCTGCCGCAACAGCACGCGTTTAAACGCCTCGACGTGACAGTAACCACTCCCGCAGGAACACCGCTATGGCTGGTCGAAGCCCGTGCGCAATCGGTCGCCGCGCGGATTGAACGGGACATGAGCCGCGGCTTCTGGGTGCTGGAGACTATCGTGACGGCCGCCCCCTTGCTCGGGCTGCTGGGGACCATTGTCGGGATGATGCATTCGTTCCAGCTTTTCGGCGGCAACGGCCTGGTTAATCCGGGCGGCGTAACCGGTGGCGTGGCGCAATCGCTAGTGGCCACGGCTATTGGACTGGTCGTCGCGCTGTTCGCGCTTTTCGCGTTCAACTATTTCTCGCGACGGCTTGAACGTCTTATCGACGACCTCGAAGTGCACGCGAACGAGCGTCTCAGCGAGATTCGGCTGAAAGCGGAAAGTGCGTTAGTGGCCACCGGGGACGCGCAATGAAGTTACGGCGCTCGCGGGCGTCGAAGCGTGGGCGCATCGAGATCATTCCGATGATTGACGTGATGTTCTTTCTGCTCGCCACCTTCATGCTGGCGTCGCTGGCTATGCAACGGCTGGATGCCGTCAAGGTCGATTTGCCGTCGGGACAGGCACAGCAGATGTCGGAAGATCAGCCGTTGACGCTGGCGGTCGATCGCTCCAACGCAATCTTTCTCGATCGTCAGCCCATGCGTCTCGATCAGGTGGAAGCCAGCGTCAGGCGGCTGCTGAAGCCGGATCATAACGTGGTCATTGCCGCTGACGATGCCGCGTCCCAAGGCGCCGTGGTTCAAGCCATGTTGGCCGCACGCCGTGCAGGCGCGGAACATTTTCTGATCGCTGTACATCGTGAGTAGCGGGATGGAGAGACGGGCCAGTTTGATGGATGCGCCGCGAATCAGATTTAGCGTGGCCGTTCTGATGGCGATTGTCCTTTGGGCCATTCTGCTGACCCAGTTCTTGAACCCGCTCTTGCGGCCTCTGCCGAGCCCTATCGCCCCGGTGCAAACGACCATGGAAATGCGTCTTGTCGAATTGGCTGCGCCTCCTGCAAATACGCCTCCTGCCCCTTCAGCGCCCGCCGCTGCAGTCACCCCGCAAGCGCGCGCACGGCGACAGGATTCAACGCCAATCCGAGTGGTGAAACCGCGCGAGATCCAGCGTCCGAGCGAGAATCGTTCCATTGCGAAAGCGGATCAACCGGCACCGCCGGCGCAATCGGAAACGAGCCCTCCCGCGACATCTACTGCGAGTGCGCCGACGTCGTCAAGCAGTCCGGCGGCTCCGTCAACGGGCTCCGCCGCGCGTGTCGTTAGTCAGCCAATGCCGTCTCTGCCCGACGATCTTCGTGAAGACGCCTATCAGGCAGCCGCCGTCGCGCGTTTCGATATCCACGCAGATGGAACGACCGATGTAGAACTTTCAAAGCCGACACAGAATCCTCGCCTGAACGCGATACTGCTGGAAACGCTGCACAAATGGCGGTTTTTCCCCGCGATGCAAGGAGGACATCCTGTGGAGAGTCATCAGGATGTGCGCGTGCATTTCAACGTGAGTTAAGCCGCTTGCTTTGGTGAGCAGGGACATTGATCGTTCATTGCCTTCACGCGCCGCGACCGCTCCGATAACTCATGCCACAAGCGGTCATTCGGGACCCTCCGCTCGACCGGCACCCAATGCCATCGCTTCAATCGACCATCCGGACCTTCCCCGAAGCGAGATCGTAGATCGCTCCGACTACTTGCACCCTGCCTTCTTTCACATACGCTCCGATCAGCGGCTTCGAGACCCTCAAACGGTTGGCATTCAGCCGCACATTTTCGATAGTGGCGTCCGCTACCAGATCGCCATTCCCGTGCGCCCCGGCAATCTCGACGGCCGGCCGGATCGCCCTGACCAGTTCTGGCAAATGGCCCGGCAGGACGGCGTGTTCGCGGACCGCTTTGACCGCAGCGGAGACTGCCCCGCAATGTGTATGTCCGAGCACCATGATCAACGGTACACCCAGAAACTTCACCCCGTATTCCAGGCTCGCGAGTCCATCGTCGTTGACGAAATTTCCAGCGACTCGTACGACGAACAAATCGCCCGGACCTTGATCAAACGCCAATTCAGGCGAGACCCGCGAATCCGCGCAACCGACAATCGCTGCAACAGGATATTGGGCCGTGACCCGGGCGGCCCGGCCAGCGGAATAGTCCTTGTTTGCAGGCATATTAGCAGCATATCGGCCGTTGCCTTGCAGCAGGCGGGCGAGCACGTCCGACGGTGCAATCGCGTTGGGACCAGGCCCCGTTGAAGGTTGATCGGCACGCGCATCGTGCAGCGAAAATGCAGCAAGCGTCGCGGACGCCACACCGGCAAAGAGCGCGCGCCGCCGTGACAAAGAACACATCGAATGAACGCACATGGATCACCTCCTCCAGAGGAATAAAACGCGGTAGCCAGCGCCCCGCTAATGACGGCTATCAAGCTGCAAAAACCGTCGACTCGCTTATTGCATTCCGGCAACCGGAACCATGGTGACGGGCTGTACGTACCTTACGTTCGCCACTGGCACGGCAGCGTAGCTCCGCTGCACCGGCACATAGACCACTGGTTTCGGCGCCGGCGCCGGCACGGGCACTGCAACAACAGGAGCCGCGGACACCACCGCGACGTATCTGGGCTGAACCGGAACGGCGTAATAGACCGGACGTGGCGGCGGTACATAGACCACTGCCGGTCCGCTGTAGACAACGAATGTTCGCGCTTCGGCGCCCGTGGAAAGCAACAGGCCGAGAGCCGTGGCGGCGGATGCACTGATAAGACGAATGTTCATTTGGATTCCCTTAGATTCGAGCGGCAGGTTGCGTCTTCGCTTTGGAAGCCGTTCCGCCGGATGATTCGCATCGCTTGATAGCCTTACTGAGAGCCTTGCGAATCCGTTGAAGCGCTCGTGGCGTCGACCATCGAAAGATACGCAAACTGTGGCTGAAAACCACGTCAAAACATATTTCATTCGATGTCACGGATCACTGGCCTGCAGACGCCGGAGCACGCATTTTTGTAGGGAGCAGATGCTTAGTTTTTCGTGTCCGATGCATGACACGCGGCGACATGATTCGTAGCCGGTTTGTCATTCATTTCCCAGCGTCGGCCGATAAGCTTCGGTCTGTCATTGATCGGGACCGCTTCAAGCGGCCCAACGGAACTTCAGCAAACACCCGCAACCAATGGCAAACAAACCCCTCATTCACTGGAATCCACTGGAGAACCTCATGAAAAACGCGATCGCCGTCTTTATCCTGTCCATTGCCGCTTCCTTCGCCAGCACGGCCGCCATGGCACAGGCGCAAACCGCACCGCAACCCGCGGTCAGCTCGCAACGCATGGAGCATGCGATGCAACAATTGCAGGTGCGCTTCGCCGCGGCCAACACCACGCACGACGGCAAGCTGACCCAGGCGCAAGCAGCTCAAGGCATGCCGATGGTCGCGCGGAACTTCGATCAGATCGACACGCAAAAGGCCGGCTACATCACCCTCCCGCAAATCGAGCAATTCATGCAGCAGCGCGCGACATCGCACTGACGGCGACGCAACGGCGGGGGAAGCTTTTTGTCCTGTGCTTACTCGACTATTGAACTATTGTCTTTGAACGGAGGGTCGCTTTGCCTTCTCGTTTGCCTTCCTCGTGCAGCCAGCCTGGCGTTCTTCCTGACGCTGGCCGACTGCGTGATGGCCGGCCCTCAGAACCCGTGGTTTGAAAGCCAGCCGTTCCAGGCACTGCTTTAGCGGCTTGCCGAACGTCACGATGCCTGACCGTGCTGCATATCGACACCTAGAAGGAGGCGTGAATGGAGAGTCAGCCGAAGATCATCGTTCTCGACGATGAAGCCGAGTTGCGCAACATGCTGCAGCGTTTCCTGAGCGGTCACGGATTCGAAGTCCGGGTAGTCGCCGACAGCAAGCGGCTTGATCGCTATCTGCAGCGCGAGCCGTTCGACTTACTGATCCTCGACCTGATGATGGATCACGAGGACGGCTTGTCGGTCTGCCGCCGCTTGCGTGCCGAAGGCCAGACGCTGCCCATTCTCATCCTTACCGCCAAGGGCGATCCGGTCGACAAGGTCATTGGCCTCGAAACCGGTGCTGATGACTACCTCGCCAAACCGTTCCTGCCGCGTGAACTCGTTGCGCGCGTTCGCGCTTTGCTGAGACGCCAGAAGATCGCTGCGGGCGAACCCGTACTCAGATCGCAGACCGTGCGTTTTGGCGACTATTGCCTCGATCTCGGCAAACAACGCCTGTACAAGTCGGGCGAGTTGTTCGAGATTCATTCGACCCAGATGCTGCTATTGAACGCGCTAGGCTCGTCACCGAACCGGCCCGTGAGCCGCGACAACCTGATCGCCCGCTCGCGCGGACGCGACCACGATGCACTTGACCGGAGTATCGATGTGCAAGTGCTGCGGCTGCGGCAGATCGTGGAAGCCGATCCGTCGAAGCCGCGCTTCGTCAAAACGGTGTGGGGCGTTGGCTACATGCTGGTCGCGGAAGTCGAACAGTGAACCCTCCTATCAGTCCTCGCACCGGTCCAATGACGCTGCTGCGCTCGTTGTTCGCACGCAATATCGCGCTGCTCGTGGTGCTGGTCGTTGTCAGTCAGATTAGTTCGTTAAGCGTACTAATCCACTTCGTCCAGAGACCGCGGATAGAACGCGCCGCCGAAACTTTTGCGATCTACGTGCAAACGCTGGATGACCTGTTAGAGACCGCCACCCCTGACGCACAGAGCGGACTCGCGGTTCGTTTCGAAGCCAGCCGGCAATTCCCCGCCGGCGCGGCCTCCGAGCCTAAAGTGACATGGCGCAATTTCTATCGGACTTATCAGCGCGATGTTTTTATCGATACCTTGCGCCAGCATCTGCCCTCCAACATGCAGGTTCAATGGCAAACAGCGGGTGAACAACGCCTTTGGATTCGCGCACATCTGGGTCATGAACCCTACTGGATCGCGCTGCCCGTTCCTGAAGCCGCACACAACGACGGCATGCTCTCGGCTGTCGCGCTATCGTTCGCGCTCGCCGCGCTTGCCATCGTCACCGCGTATCTGATCCAGCGCCACATCAACCGGCCGTTGCAGGAGCTCGCAAACGCTGCCAACCGCTTGAGCTCAGGAGAGGCGCCGCAAGCGCTGCGCGTGGATGGACCGACCGAGATCGCGCAGGTCAGTGTCGCGTTCAACCAGATGGTCCACGCGCTGCAGGAAGCCGATGCAACCCGATCCCTGATGCTCGCCGGTATCTCCCACGATATCCGCACGCCATTGACCAAGCTGCGCCTCGCCGTGGCGATGACATCGCCATCGGAAGAACACGCTGAACTCGCGATATCGACGGATCATTATCTCGATCAGATCGACGCTATCCTCCAGCAGTTCATGGACTACGCCGGTAGCGGCGCGCGTGAGGCGGCGGAAATAAGCGACCTCGACGCGCTGGTCAACAATCTCGCCGCCGACTTCGCGGGTCTTGGTCATGTGTTCGAACTCACTCTGGGCGACTTGCGACCGTTCGCGTTCCGCCCGATCAGTGTCATGCGCGTGTTGATGAACCTGATGCAGAATGCGGTGCTATACGGGCGCGTGGGGTTGTCGGCACGGACGTGGACCGACGCTGCCGGTCACACCGCGTACGTGGAGATCGCCGATCGCGGCAAAGGCGTGAACGGCGGCGATCTGGACGCGTTGAGAGCACCGTTCAAACGAGGGCGATCGACGGGTACGCATCCGGGCGGTACCGGGTTGGGCCTGGCGATTGTCGAAAGGATCGCAAAGCTGCATGGCGGTGAACTTCAGTTGATGCAGCGCGAGGGCGGCGGGTTTGCGGCTATCGTCTCGTTGTCGATGAGGCCACCAAATCAGCGCTCGCTAGAGGAACGCGGTGCGGTTTGAAGGCCAAATCTAAAACGATCACTGCGTAACGCCCCATCAAACAGAGAAAGAGACGGAGATGCACTTGGCCACCCCAGACAACCTGATCGATGCAACCACTGCCCGCAAGGGCACGACCTACGTACTGGTTCACGGTGCCTGGCACGGCGGATGGTGCTGGAAAGCCGTCGCGCGAATCCTGCGCGCGCATGGGCATGAGGTTTTTACCCCTACGCTCAGCGGCCTTGGCGAACGTGCGCATCTGCTTTCGAAGGCGATTGATCTCGGCGTCTTTATTCAGGACGTGATCAATGTCCTCGAGTACGAAGACCTGACCAACGTCGTTCTGGTCGGCCACAGTTTTGGCGGACTGCCGATCACCGGTGCGGCCGATCGCGTGCCTCAGCGCATCCGGCAGCTTGTCTTTCTTGACGCCGTTGTGCTCGGACACGGACAAGCGGCTTTCTCCCGGCTCGCGCCTGAGATCGTGGCGCGACGTATCGCGCAATCGAACGAAATGAGCGGCGGCCTCTCCATACCCGCGCCGCCCGCGAGCGCGTTTGGCGTGTTCGACGCCGCCCAGGTGGCGCTGCTGGAACGCAACTGTACGCCGCATCCGCTCAAGACCTTCAATGACCCCATGATGCTCAACGGACCCGTGGGCGGCACGATCCCGAAGGTGTACATCCAGTGCATTGATCCGGTATACGAAGCGTTGCAAGCCAGCCGCGACTTCGTGCGTGCTCAAGAAGACTGGACGTGGGACGAAATAAAAACCGGACACGACGCAATGATCAGCGCGCCCGAAGCGCTCGCTGCCAAATTGCTCCGGTATGCGCCGTAGTCAAGCCGGCGTGGCTATCGCCGCACGTACTGCGCGGCAGTGCCGCACAAGATCCGGTCGTGTCAAAACGAACTGCTTGAGCGGCGTGTCTATGTCGTAGAAAAAGATGTTTGCCACGAAGCCATAGACGCACGCATCGATGCTCGCAGGCTGCGCGCCGAACAGGAATTCATTGCCGCCAAGCAGGTTCGACACCACCTGCAAATCGGCGATACCCCGCGCGTAGACCGCCTCGGTTTCAAAGCGCCCGATGCCTTGATATCGATATCGCTCGAAGTTGTATTGTCGCGCCGCGTCGAGACTGTCTGCGGTGATATCCGGATAGGCCGACAGGAACGCATGTTTGAAGAGCGGCCAGAAACGCGGATCGCTCCAGCGTGAATACGACATGACCCAATACAGATCGTCGAGCGCTCTCCTGATCAGGAAGTCCAGGTCGTGCTGCATGGGTGTCAGCGCCTGATCGATATCGAGGCCGTACTCCCGCTTGAAATAAGCGATGATGGCGTCGCTGTCGCCAATCGATTCGCCGTCATCGGTCACGTAGGGAAGCTGTCCGCGAGGCGCGGATTTTGTATCGACAATATGCCGATGCTCGAACCGCAATCCGCACAGCTTGAGGAACGCGAATACCTTCAGACCATACGGGTTGTTGTCTTCGAGACCGTACAGTCCAGGGTACGAAAAGAGAGTGATCATGCGACGCTCCCTGAAAAAGGGTGATGCGTGGCGGGGTTGAGCTTGTAGTTTATGCCAGCCGGCTCAGTCGCCGCTCACTCCTGATGCGCCGAACCCGTGGCAATGCGCTCAGCCAAGCCGGCGTCGTAACTGGAATGCACATGCACCCGCTTTTTGTCAGGATACGCGTAGGTGTACGCCTTCCGCAGTGCCAGCGACGCTTCGTGAAAGCCCGAAAGAATCAGCTTTTGTTTGTTCGGATAGTTCGCGATATCTCCCACCGCGAAGATTCCCGGTCGTGAGCTTTCATAGTTCGACGTATCTACATCGACTCGGCCGCCGACGACTTTCAAACCCCAGTTCGCGATTGGTCCGAGGTCGGCGACCAGACCGTACAACACGACCAGATGATCCGCATTGATCTGCGCCGTACCGCCAATCTGCCGGATCTCTATCGATGCCAGCTTGTCCTCAGGCGCTGACAACGCACCGATAGAACCGACCATGAACTCCATTTCTCCCGCGTCCACCGCGCGCCTCATCGCATCGACACTCGATGCCACCGCGCTGAAGCCATTGCGCCGATGCACCAGCACGACTCGGCGCGCGACCTTGCGCAACGCCAGCGCCCAGTCGAGCGCGGAGTCGCCGCCGCCGGCGACTATCACGGTCTTATCGGCGAAATCGGCGAGATTGCGCACGCTGTAATGAACGTGGCTATCTTCAAGCGGTGTTGCTTCGGGGAGCGCCAGACGTTGCGGTACGAACGCGCCATTCCCGGCAGCCAGCATGATCGCGGCGGTATCGAATAGGAGGCCCTGGTTTGTCGTGACTGTCCAGCGGCCGTCTTCGCGTTGCTGAACGGTTTCGACTCGTTGACCTAAGTGAATCGGGACATCGAAGGGGCGACACTGCTCCATGAGCCGGTCGACCAGCTCGCGTGCGGTGCACGAAGGAATGGCGGGGATATCGTAGATGGGTTTATCCGGATACAACTCGATGCATTGGCCGCCGATCCGTTCGAGCGTATCGACGATTTGACACGATAAACCAATCACACCCGCCTCGAATGCCGCAAAGAGGCCCACGGGTCCCGCGCCGACAATCAGTACGTCGGTACGCAATGGCGCCATTAATCCATCGACGCGAGTGTCTGCTTCAGAAGTCATTCATTATCCGTGGTGTCATGCTGCCGAGGATGCAGCATCTGTTTGATCCACCATACAGAACCTGCTGGGCGACGGCAACGAAGGCACCACCGGCGGTGTGGGTAGAATGTGAAGGGGTAAAGATCGCGTGCCGCTCACTCGAATCTGTTCGCACGGCCGCGAAAGGCATCCCAACGTGGTCTCGATCAATTGAGCCGCAGTAAGTGCCAGAATCAAACGAATCTCGCACAACGCGAGCGCTTCCGGACACGCATAACGCGGATGCGCCCGTGACGACATGCAACCGGGATCCGAGACGCCGATGCCCGCATCAATCAATACCGCCGATACTGCTAACCTCTTCCGGCATGTGAGCGCGAACGAGCAGATTCGGGCGCCCGCAAAGACGACAGTGGCAGTCTCCTCGATCAGCTGGCACGCGCCACTGGACTATCGTCGATGGCACCGGTTCCGGGTCGAGCGCTGGCAGGATGGCCAGTGGCGTAAACTATCCGGTCCCGCCTCGAGCGGTGAGCGGGCGCTGGGCCTGACCGTACCGCTCTTTGCCGCAGTCGCCAGCTTCTACAGCCACGGCAACTTTGCGCTGGCGCCACGCCTGATGCTGCTCGACGAAGCGTTCGCCGGTATCGATGACACAGCCCGCGCCTACTGCATGGGTCTCATTCGCGAATTCGATCTCGACTTTGTCATCACGAGCGAGCGCGAATGGGGTTGCTACGCGACGTTGCCAGGGGTCGCGATCTGCCAGTTGCAACGGCGTGAAGGTATCGATGCGGTAATCGTCTCGCGCTGGACTTGGGACGGGCGCACCAAAGCGCGCGACGCCGACCCCGGCCGCCGGTTTCCAGCGCCATGACGGCGCCTGTCGATGCCCGGCTCGAACGGCTGCTTGGCGGTCCCATGCTGTCGGCGTTGCGAAGGCGTCTGCGTCGCACGCTTGGAAGCCGGGAAGCGGGCGAGCGCGCCGCTGCGTTTCGCATGACCGGACTGTCGCCGCATGAGCACGAAATATTGGCGTCGCTGATGGGTAAAAAGCCGAGCATTTCGAACTCGATATTGCTCGAGATTGATCTCATCGATACCGCCTTGCGTCGGGCCGGCGTCGCCGAATCGCTGCGAAACGCACTCGAACAACTCGACGGTCCGATCGTCCATGCACCGGCTGTTCGCGCCGAGGCTCAGGCGCGTTGGGCAGATGTCGCGGCCGACGCCCTGCACGAAGGTCTTGCCGGATGTCTGCGCACGCCATTAGGAATGGGCCTCTTGAAGCGGCTTGCACGACAAGATCCAGCCATGGGCGTCCGACTGCGGGAGCGCGCTGACGCTGTGCTGAAACGGCTTCCTGCGGCTGGCCTACCCCGCGCGCAACTGGCTGCACAGACGCTCGGTGACGCGCACGCGCTCGATGAGGGACAGCCCACCGCGTCGCTCGTCCTCGCCGCATGGCGGCAGCATGAAGGGCGCAGCATGCTGCCCGATGCCGAAGACGCCTTTGATACCCCTCCAGGCGATGAGCGCATCCGCGATGTCTGGGCGCGCGCCGGCGTACTGATCAATGAGCTGGCGCGACCGGTCCTGTTCATGAATCTGCCTATGGCTGACGGGTTTCAGCCGCTCTCGCCAGCGGGCGAGCCGGGCTACGCTTCGTTGCGCATGCTGCTGCGCTCTCCACCTCGCTGGGCGGCGCGTGGCCATGACATCTTCGTCTGCGAAAATCCCAACCTCGTCGCGATAGCTGCAGACCAACTCGGGCGCCATTGCGCGCCTCTGATCTGCACGGACGGCATGCCGGCGGCCGCGCAGCGCGCCTTGCTCGGCCAGATCGTCAACGAGGGTGGGCAATTGCTTTATCACGGTGATTTCGATTGGGCAGGTGTGCCGATCGCGAACTACATGATGCGGGTATATGGTGCTCGACCATGGCGGTTCACTTCTGCCGACTATAAGACGGCGGTTGAAAAGCATGCACGCTCCGAACACCGGCTGGCCGGCTCGATCGTCGAGGCGTTTTGGGATACCGCGCTCGCGCCGTCGATGCGCGAGCATGGGCAGGCTTTTGCGGAAGAAGGGTTGAGCGAAGAGTTGCTGGGAGATCTGGCGCGTTGAGGGTTTGGGATCGATAGCCTGTGGAGCGGCTACCGCCAATCTCGCGGAGTTTTAGATTTCGGCCCAATGCTTCGCAGCGGGCACACCCGTGTGCAGTTCTGGCCGTGAATTCGCCTCGTTCCTTACGCTTACGCCCAGGCAGATCGGCTCAGACAGCAGATTGGCGGGGATCAATCTTCCATCTGCCGGCTAATCAGCTCGGTGATATAGATGGACGGAATCGTTCTGCGACCCGACGCACCACGACCGTCTGTGCTGGAGGATGAACGGCGTCATCACATCCAGCCATGACTCGTGACCCTAACTCGCAGTAACCGCCGCATTGGCCCGCGCCTTATGCAGTTTGTTGTAGCTGTCGATCAGGCGGTGGTGCCTGTCGAGACCCTCCAGTTTCATACTCGTCGGCGTTAAGCCATAGAACCGCACGCTGCCGTCCACCGACCCCATTGCTGCGTCCATCCGAGCATTACCAAACATGCGACGGAAGTTGACGACGTAGTCGTCCAGGTTCAGGTCGTCATCGAGCAGCACCTCCAGCACCACGTTCAAGGCCTGGTAAAACAATCCGCGTTCGACCGTGTTGTCGTTGTACTGCAGGAAGGCTCCCACCAGCTCTTGTGCCTCCTCAAATTGCTTCAGAGCAAGATGAATCAGCAGCTTCAACTCGAGAACGGTGAGCTGCCCCCAGTCTGTATTCTCGTCAAACTCGATGCCGATCAAAGTGGCAATATCGGAGTGCTCATCCAGTTCGTTGTTATCCAACCGCTCAATTAACGCTGTCAGGCCGGCATCGTCCAGACGATGCAAGTTCAAGATATCGGCTCGGAACAACAGCGCCTTGTTCGTGTTATCCCAGACTAAATCCTCTACCGGATAAACCTCTGAATACCCGGGCACCAAAATCCGGCAGGCCACCGCGCCCAGCTGGTCATACGTCGCCACGTATATCTCTTTGCCCATTTCGTCGAGAATACCGAACAAGGTTGCGGCTTCGTCGGCATTGGAGTTTGCACCCTGACCAGAAAAATCCCATTCAACAAAATCGAAATCCGCTTTGGCGCTGAAAAAGCGCCATGACACAATTCCGCTGGAATCAATGAAGTGCTCGACAAAGTTATTGGGCTCAGTCACGGCCTCACTGGCAAAGGTGGGCCGAGGCAGTTCGTTCAGGCCTTCAAAACTGCGGCCCTGTAGCAACTCGGTAAGGCTCCGTTCCAGCGCCACCTCGAGGCTTGGATGCGCGCCGAACGAGGCGAAGACACCGCCGGTCCGCGGGTTCATCAATGTGACGCACATCACCGGGTAGGTTCCACCCAGCGACGCATCCTTTACCAGCACCGGAAAGCCCTGCTCTTCCAACCCCTGAATCCCGGCCAGAATGCCAGGATATTTCGCCAGCACTTCATGCGGCACATCAGGCAATGCGATTTCACCTTCGAGAATTTCACGCTTTACCGCCCGTTCGAAAATTTCCGACAGACATTGCACCTGCGCTTCGGCCAGCGTATTACCGGCGCTCATGCCGTTGCTGACGAACAGGTTCTCGATGAGGTTGGACGGGAAATACACCACTTCTCCGTCCGACTGCCGCACGAACGGCAGCGAACAGATACCGCGCTGCACATTGCCGGAGTTGGTGTCGACTAGATGCGAGCTGCGTAACTCGCCGTCGGGATTATAAATTTCCAGGCAGTATGCATCCAGGATGTCAGCCGGCAGCGCATTCTTACGGCCAGGCTTGAACCAGCGCTCATTCGGGTAATGTACGAATGCCGCATTGGCGATGTCTTCGCCCCAAAACGTGCCGGCATAGAAATGGTTGCAATTCAGCCGCTCGATGTACTCTCCCAACGCCGATGCCAACGCGCTTTCCTTGGTCGCTCCCTTGCCATTGGTAAAACACATCGGCGAGTGTGCATCGCGGATATGCAGCGACCACACATTGGGAACAAGATTGCGCCACGAAGCGATTTCAATCTTGATGCCCAAGCCCGCCAAAACGCCCGACATATTGGCGATGGTTTGCTCCAGCGGCAAATCCTTGCCGGCAATGAAGGTGCTGGCGTCAGAAGCCGGCTTCAGCATGAGCAAGGACTGAGCATCGGCGTCCAGGTTCTCCACCTCTTCGATGACAAACTCGGGCCCGGCTTGCACCACTTTCTTCACGGTACAACGGTCGATGGAGCGCAAGATGCCCTGGCGGTCCTTGGCCGTGATATCCGCCGGCAACTCGACCTGAATCTTGAAAATCTGCTGGTACCGGTTTTCCGGATCAACAATATTGTTCTGCGACAGGCGGATGTTTTCGGTGGGAATATTGCGCGTTACGCAGTACAACTTCACGAAGTAAGCTGCGCACAAAGCCGATGAGGCCAGAAAATAATCGAAGGGACCCGGCGCCGAGCCATCGCCCTTATAGCGGATAGGCTGGTCGGCCACTACCGTGAAGTCATCGAACTTGGCTTCAAGACGCAGCTTATCGAGAAAGTTGACTTTGATTTCCATGGGGAAATTCCAAAAATGGTGCTCAAAACAAAATATAAAGCCCTGTAAAAACAGGGCCTGGATAGGCGATCAACGAGCGAATGAGGTTTCTTGGCAGGAAGTTTACTCCCACTCAACCATGCCGAGTGGTTGGAGGATCGGCTGTGATCGACATGTGCTTTACCCCCCCGCCTATTGCTCAGATAATCGAAAGGCGGTGGTGAATTGTCGTTGCTGAGCGATGGGAATACCCAAAGATGTTGCGATAGTTCGCCATTGCGAAATGAGTTGCTGTTGCTCACTGATAATTTCGTCAGCCTCGCTCGTGGACAACCTGAAATAAGGTGCAACCGACCGTGCCAACTCCAAATCAATCGCGTTGTCCGACTCGCTAATGTTCAGTTTCAAGCCATGCGCATGCTGTACGGGATTCATATCGAATGCCGGAGACAGCGCCCACCCCCTGCCCGGCTCGAGCAAGAACCCGTGATTACGCAGGTGGTCATCCGTGTTCGATACCAACAGATTAAAAACGATGCGCGACCATAGCTCACGCAGATCGGCATTGGTACGTGCACCGTCTGTCATCAACACTTGGGCTATCTCAAGATAGCTGGCGCCGGTCGAAGCATCGTCGCCATCCTGATGACCGGTCAGGTTCATTGCAGAGGCAAAGTGCCGCCGCCGTCCGGCTACCGTGCGATCGAAGCGTTTAACCAGGAAGGTGTGATCGGCGCTATTGAAGCGCCGTACCAGTGCGTCGGGAACGTCAAGGCCGCAGGCCTTAGCCAGCGTGTACACCACCATTTCCCATGCGCCGACATCGAACTCATCTCGAACGCTGGGAAACTTCGCAATCCACAGATGGCCGTTTGGATCGACCACACAGGCTTTGGAACGGGCACCACCCAAGGAGCCGCCGGGCGCGATCAGCATCCGCAGCCACTCGTCCGCTTCGGTCGCCGTATTGTCCTCGTCGCGCTCCAGGGCCAGGCTCGCGGCCTCGAGTGTGCGCAGCTGAACAAAGGGAGGCGCGGCGATATCGTTCTGATCGTCTAGAAACGGGCCCTCATCGTTGCGGCGGAAACGAAGAGCCCCAGCGCGATACATGTCATGCACGCCTAAGAGATAGTCGGATTCGTAGAGCCGAGCCTTAGGATCAACCTGGCCGGCACGCTGCGCGCGCTCAAGACGGCGGCGCATCAGCACTCGTCCCCAGCGATCCGGGCTGGCGTCGGCGAAAACACCAAACGTCTCCTGGCCCGCCAGCGGATACTGTCGGCCTGCGAACCATCCGAGCCGCGGATCGAGTTTAAAACCCGCTATATCGGGACGAGCCAGCGCATCAGCGTCAAATTCGTACTCGAATACTTCCCGGGCAGCCGCACGATGCGAATAGAGCCTGCCCAAGCGCAGCGGCTCGGCAAGCCCGTCCCAGTCAGCATAAATTCCAACGAACCCCTCCTTCATCTCTCCGGTCCTTTTTTCTTTGAATGAGGAGACTTGAGCAAGGACGCCAGACTTTCAGCGCTCACGAATGCGTGATCCGCCACCCACTCACTGGGGCCGATCGGCTCCGGCATGGTTGGGTTCTGAGGAGAAGATGATGTTCGACGCTCTGGTGGCAACGCCGCAGCCCGCTTTGGTCGGCTTGAGCGCCGCACCAGCGCGGCATCCTGCAATTCACGACCGAGCGTGTCGTCCGTGAGCAGAAGATCAAGATCCTTCTCAGCGCCCAAGGCCTGCATAACTGCCAGGTAAGCACCCATCGTGACCCCCGAGCTGCCTTTTTCGAGGCTACGCAACGTAATAGGCGTCATGCCCGCACGCTCGGCCACCTGCTTGCCGGTCAAGCAGCGACGCAGGCGCGCCAGCCGCAAACGTTGCCCAAATTGCTGCAAACGCAACTCGGTAGCAGGCAGCAAGGGAGCGGTTTTCTTAGCCATAAAGTCAATATTACAACTTTATCAGGCTAAAAAGGAAAGAATATTTTCCTTTTCACTCCCACTCAATCGTAGCCGGCGGCTTCCCCGAAATATCATAAACAACGCGATTAATCCCTCTAACCTCGTTAATAATCCGGTTCGAAACCTGCCCTAACAATTCATGCGGCAGATGCGCCCATTGCGCGGTCATGAAGTCCAGCGTCTGCACGGCCCTCAGCGCGACCACATATTCATAAGTCCGCCCATCGCCCATGACGCCCACGCTTTTCACCGGTAAGAACACCGCAAAAGCCTGGCTCGTGAGCTCATACCACGACTTACCCGATTCCTTATCGAAGGTATTCCTCAACGTTTCGATAAAAATCGCATCCGCGTGACGCAGCAACTCAGCGAACTCCTTCTTCACCTCGCCCAGAATCCGCACGCCCAATCCCGGTCCCGGGAACGGATGCCGATAAACCATCGCCGGCGGCAATCCCAGCTTCACGCCCAATTCGCGCACTTCGTCCTTGAACAATTCGCGCAGCGGCTCAAGCAACTTCAAATTCAGCGTCTCGGGCAACCCACCCACGTTGTGATGGCTCTTGATCGTGTGGCCCTTCTTGCCCTTGCCCGCCGACTCGATCACATCCGGATAAATCGTCCCTTGCGCGAGCCACTTTGCGTCCGCCAGCTTGTTGGCTTCCGTCTGGAACACTTCAACAAACTCAGCGCCAATAATCTTCCGCTTCGCTTCAGGATCAGTCACCCCGGCAAGCTTCGATAAAAACACGTCGCTCGCATCGACATGAATCACCTTCACGCCAAGGTGATCGGCGAACGTCGTCATGACCTGCTCGGCTTCATTCAACCGCAGCAATCCATGGTCAACAAAAACGCACGTCAATTGCGCGCCAATCGCGCGATGCAAAAGCGCCGCCGCCACCGACGAATCCACGCCGCCCGACAACCCCAGGATCACGTGCTCATCGCCGACTTGCGCGCGAATCTTCTCGACCGCTTCGTCGATGTAATGCCCCATCTCCCAATCCGGCCGCGCACCGCACAACTCGAGCACGAATCGATCGAGCATCGCGCGCCCTTGCACGGTATGCGTGACTTCCGGATGCCACTGAAGGCCGTAGAAATGGCGCTCGTCATCGGCCATTGCAGCGATCGGGCAAGCCGGCGTGGAAGCCATCATCTTGAATCCGACGGGCATGTCCGCGACCTTATCGCCGTGGCTCATCCACACTTTCAGCATGCCGTGACCTTCGGACGTCTGGAAGTCTTCAATGCCGTTCAGGAAGCTTGTGTGGTTATGCGCCCGCACCTCGGCGTAACCGAATTCACGGACATTGCCAAGTTCGACCTTGCCGCCGAGCTGTACGGCCATCGTCTGCATGCCGTAGCAAATGCCGAGCACGGGCACGCCGAGATCAAACACGGCGTGCGGCGCGCGCGGCGAGCCGAGTTCGGTGACCGAATTCGGGCCGCCCGACAAAATGATGCCCTTCGGCGCGAACTCGCGGATGAATGCGTCGTCGACGTCGTACGGATGGATCTCCGAATACACATGTGATTCGCGGATGCGTCGTGCGATCAACTGGGTGACTTGGGAGCCGAAATCGAGAATCAGGATCTTGTCGTGCATGGCAGCGGCCGGAGGGCGAGTGAACAGAAAAGGTTGGCAAAAAGCGAAAACGATAAAGCACGCAGCAGGAATGAAGTTCCGCGCATCGCCATCGTCAAAGCGTAAGGCAGAAAGTTCAACGGCCGGCGCTCAAAGCCGACCGCAGCAAGACAGGTTCATCGATAAAACGAAACGCTTCGTTCATCGATAAATATTCGACCCACCCAACACAGCACAAGTTTTCAGCGTGGATCGCGGCGAACCGGGTCGATAAACTGGCCAGTCACCGGGTCTACGGTACGCCCGGTGACCGGGTCGATCGGACGACCCGTTTCAGGATCGATCTTGTGACCGCTGACGGGATCGAATGCGCGGCCCGTGGCGGGATCCAGCGAACGCCCCGTAACCGGATCGACCACGTGGCCAGTAGCAGGATCAAACGCGGTAGCCGACGGCGCCGGCTCAACGGGACGAGCAATAGCCTCGCCTACAACGGGCTCGTTATCCCACCGAGGATTCGCCGGCGCAACGGGGTCCGACGACAAAGGCCTCGGCGGCGGCGTGACGCGTTCATCCACCTTGGTCTTCGCCGCCCGCTTCTCGGCACGCTCAGCCGCAGCAGCGCCGGCCAGCGCGGCGCGCTCACGCCGCCGCACCGCGCCTGACAGCCTTACGCTGCCAAGCCCCAGCACCAGCATGGCCACGCCAACCAGCGCCGCGACCACCTGACCAAACCCCGTCAGCTCGGGCGTATGCAGTCCCAGAAGCCAAACCATCATCACGAGGCCCGACAACCACTCCACATGTCCCGATACCTTCGCGGCAGTCGCGGTCAGCGCACCATCGATAGCAGCATGAACCGCGAGCCACGCAATCCCGATCAGCGCGATCCCGAACAACTGTCCGATAAACGGCGGCTGCACGGTCACCAGATGCATCGATGCCCACAAAGCTGTCCATGGCGTGAGCAGGAACAGCACGCCAAAGGCCAGGAAAATCAGTGCATTGATGACAAGAACAGCGCGCAGCAGCGGTTTCATGGTCAGTCCACGTGGTAATTGGGCGCTTCCTTCGTGATCTGCACGTCGTGCACGTGCGACTCGCGCATGCCGGCACCCGTGATCTGGACGAATTCGGCTTTATCGTGCATTTCGGCGATATTGCGGCAGCCGCAATATCCCATGCTCGCCCGGACGCCGCCGACCACCTGGAACAGGATGGCGTTGACCGAGCCCTTATAGGCGACCTGCCCTTCAATGCCTTCCGGCACGAGCTTGTCGATATTCGCCGAGTTGTCCTGGAAATACCGGTCCGCGGCACCGTCTTTCATCGCGCCGACCGAACCCATGCCGCGATACGCCTTGAACTGGCGGCCCTGGAACAGGAACACGTCGCCGGGCGATTCTTCGGTGCCGGCCAGCATGCTGCCCATCATCACCGCGTCCGCGCCGGCTGCGAGCGCTTTGCTGACATCGCCGGAAAAACGCACGCCGCCATCCGAGATCACCGGCACGCCCGAGCCGCGCAACGCGTCCGACACGTTAGCCACTGCCGTAATTTGCGGAACGCCCACACCCGCCACGATCCGCGTCGTGCAGATTGAACCCGGGCCGATACCGACCTTCACGCCATCGGCGCCGTATTCCACAAGCGCCTTGGCGGCCGCAGCCGTGGCGATATTCCCGCCGATCACTTCAATGTGCGGATAGTTCTGCTTCACCCAGCGCACGCGTTCAAGCACGCCCTGACTGTGACCGTGCGCCGTATCCACCACGATGATGTCCACGCCCGCCGCCGACAGTGCCTCGACGCGCTCTTCGTTCTCCGGACCCACGCCCACTGCCGCGCCGGCGCGCAGCTTGCCGTGTTCGTCCTTGCAGGCGTCCGGGTGTTCGGTTTGCTTGGTGATGTCCTTGACCGTCATGAGGCCGCGCAATTCAAACTCGTCGTTGACGACCAGCACGCGTTCCAGCCGATGACTGTGCATCAGCGCCTTGGCTTCGGCGAGCGGCGTGCCTTCCTTGACGGTCACAAGACGCTCACGCGGCGTCATGATCTTGCGCACTTCGTCGTCGAGACGTTCTTCGAAGCGCAGATCCCGGTTCGTCACAATACCGATCAGTTGCGGCCCTTCCACCACCGGAAAGCCGGAAATACCGTGCTGTCGCGTGAGCGCGATCACGTCGCGCACTTTCATTTGCGGCGGAACCGTGATCGGGTCGCGCACGACGCCTGATTCGAAGCGCTTTACTTTGGCGACTTCGCGGGCCTGTTCGGCAGCGGTAAGGTTCTTGTGAATGATGCCGACGCCGCCGAGCTGGGCCATCGCAATAGCGAGCCGGCCTTCGGTGACTGTGTCCATGGCGGCGGACAACAGGGGCATATTCAGGGATATCTTGCGGGTAACCTGTGTTTTCAGGTTGGTGTCGCGCGGGAGAACGTTGGAAAACGCGGGCACGAGGAGCACGTCATCGAACGTGAGTGCTTTCTGGATCAGACGCATGGCAAATCCTATGGGCGCAAAACCGAATTATACCGATAGTTCCCCGGATTTTCACTGACCGAACAGCAGCTTACGCGGCGCTTCCCGTTTTTCGCCGCAATTTACGGGCCTTGGACGCGTGACCGATTTACCCCGCGGTTTCGCTTTTTCGCTCGATTAACGTTCGATACAAGTTCGGTTTTGCGAAACCCAGGGAAGCATGGAGCATTGCCTTACCGCGCTTCCTTACGCGTCCACCGGCGCCCTTCTATGGACCCGCCGCGCCGCGTTTTCTCGACCCGCCTTTGCCGCGCGACCTTCGGATCGACCTTTAACGGTCGATAAATCTCCACCCGGTCGCGATCAGCAAGCACGGCATCCAGCGTCTGGATCTTTCCAAAAACGCCCACTTTCTGCACAGTCAGATCGATCTCGGGAAACTGCGCGAGCAAACCACTGGCGTCGATAGCCTCCCGCACCGTCACGCCTTCGCCCAGAGAAAGCGCGCAAATCGCACTCTTTCCCTCCGGCAACGCATAACAAACCTCGACGGAGAGCGCCATCATTTCCCATACCGCTGATCGGCGCGCTTCACGAACGAATCCACGAACGTGTGCGCAATGTGACTAAACACCGGCCCGATGATCTTCTCGAGAATGATGTTCGAAAATTCGTAGTGCAGCGCGAACTCGATCTTGCAGGCATCGGCTCGCAACGGCGTGAACCGCCAGTAACCGGTGAACTTCTTGAAAGGGCCGTCCATGAACTCCATATCGATGGTGGTCGGCCGCGTATGGACGTTGCGCGTAGCGAAATGCTGCTTGATGCCCTTGAAATTGATGTGGATCTTCGCTTCCATGCTGTGTTCGTCGTGGCGGCCTACTTCTACGCCTCCACACCATGGCAAAAAATTCGGGTAATCGGGGACATCGGTGACGAGGTCGAACATCTGCTCTGCAGAATGGCGAATCAATACAGTTTTCTGGACATCTGCCATAAAGGGCGCAACGCGTGGCAAGAGTGGGAAGCTTTGCGGGCTTTACCTCGCCCGCGCTGCTAAAATCAGGATTTTAAACGAGTTAGGCACTTTTCATTCATGAGCATCATCGACAACAGAAAAGCCTTCTTCGATTACTTCATCGAAGATCGCTACGAGGCCGGGCTCGTGCTGGAAGGGTGGGAAGTCAAGGCGCTCCGGGCCGGCCGCGGCCAGATCAAGGAAGGTTACGTCATCATTCGTGACGGTGAACTGTTCCTGATCGGCGCGCACATCAGCCCGTTGCCTGAAGCATCGACCCACATCCATCCAGACCCGGTCCGCACACGCAAGCTGCTGCTGCATAGCGAAGAGATCTCGAAGCTCATTGGCAAGGTCGAGCAAAAAGGTCATACGCTCGTGCCGCTGAACTTCCATTACAAAGGCGGTCGCGTGAAATGCGAAATCGGTCTCGCGAAGGGCAAGAAGCTTCACGACAAACGCGAAACCGAGAAAAAACGCGACTGGGAACGCGAAAAAGCGCAAATCATGCGCGGTGCCAAGCATTGAGCACCATCAGCATGACAGTGAGCATATCCAACATAAAAAGGGCGCCGACCAGATAGTCGACGCCCTTTTTTCTTGGCGTTAGCGGGTTCGGCTAACGCGATGTTTCAGCTCTTACGAATCACGCCGCCGCCCGCTCCATCGGCCTTGATGATGCTCAGCGCCGACGCGATCATCGAACTCATCTCCGACAAATTCCCGGGCACGATCAGCGTATTGCCCTGCTTGGCGATGTTCCCGAACGCCGTGACATATTGCTCGGCGACCTTCAGGTTGACCGCTTCCATGCCGCCGGATGTTTGTATCGCTGCGCCAATCTTCTCAATCGCCTGAGCATTCGCAACGGCCACTGCCAGAATGGCCGACGCCTCGCCTTCAGCCTGGTTAATCTGCGCCTGACGTTCACCTTCGGACTTGTGAATGGCCGCTTCGCGTGCGCCCCACGCGATATTGATCTGCTCCTGCTTGCGACCTTCGGACGCAGCAATCACCGCACGCTTCTCACGCTCGGCCGTAATTTGCGCCTGCATTGCGTGCAGGATCTCCTTCGGCGGCGTCAAATCCTTGATTTCATAACGCAGCACCTTCACGCCCCAGTTCGCCGCGGCCTGATCGAGCGACGTGACGATGCTGTGGTTGATGTAGTCGCGTTCCTCGAAAGTCTTGTCGAGTTCGAGCTTGCCGATCACCGAACGCAGCGTGGTCTGCGACAACTGCGTGATCGCGTAGATGAAGTTGCTCGATCCGTACGACGCTTTCATGGCGTCGGTCACCTGGAAGTACAGCACGCCGTCGACCTGCAACTGCGTGTTGTCGCGCGTGATACAGACCTGGCTCGGCACTTCGAGCGGAATTTCCTTCAGCACGTGCTTGTAGGCCACGCGGTCGATGAACGGCAGGACGATCGTCAGCCCCGGCGTGAGGGTCGCGTGATAGCGCCCGAGCCGTTCCAGCACCCATGCGTGTTGTTGCGGCACGATCTTGATCGTCTGCGCGGCAATCGCGATGACGATGATCAACAAAATAGCCCCGATGATAGTCACGTCCATCTCTACTCCTTGTTATGCGTGTCTTGCCTGTCTTATTGGCCTACTTATTGGCCTACTTTGGGAAAGCTGAAACCCCGGTCCAGCGTCTCAGCGTTTTGCCGCCACCACCAGCGTATTACCGGAAAATGCCGTGATCCCGTACATGTGTGCGCCTTCGGTTTCCCCCGGCGCCAGTTCAATGTCCCATTCCGCTCCGCGATACAGCGCCCGCGCGCGGCCTTCATGCCACTCATTCACCTTCAACGTCTCGCCAATGTCCAGGTTCACGCCCGGATCATGCGATGCATCGCGTCGAGTGACATGACCCAGCTTCGAACGCCGTAACACAGTGACCGCGATCATCGCGACCAACGCGGCCACGAGCAGTTCGATCTCCAGTCCCGCTCCAAAGAAATGCGCGATCCCGCCCGCGATAAAACCAATCGCCACCATCAACAGATAAAACGTGCCGGACATCAACTCGAGCAACACGAGCACCCCGGCCCCGATCCACCAGAAAAGTCCGTTAGCAGCCATGCGTTACCTCCAAACAAAAACACCCCGGAACGTCCGGGGTGTTATAGCACGCTTGCTGTTTTGAAAGGTTTATACTCTTTCGATCCAGCCGCATGTTTCACTTCTTGCGCTGAGCTAGTGCGCTTACTTGTTCAAAGCCTTCGCCAGCGTCTTCCATGTATCGATGATCGTGTCCGGGTTCAGCGACATCGACTCAATGCCTTCCTTCGCAAGCCATTCGGCGAGGTCCGGATGGTCCGACGGGCCTTGACCGCAAATGCCCACGTACTTGCCGAGCCGCAGACACGTTTCAATCGCGCGCTTCAGCATGAACTGCACCGCCGGGTCGCGTTCGTCAAAATCAATTGCGAGCAATTCCATGCCCGAATCGCGGTCCAGACCCAGCGTGAGCTGCGTCAAGTCATTCGATCCGATCGAGAAACCGTCGAAGAACTGCAGGAACTCCTCGGCAAGAATGGCGTTCGACGGGATCTCGCACATCATGATCAACCGCAGACCGTTGACGCCGCGCTTCAGGCCAAACTTCTCGAGCAGGCCAACGACCTTCTCAGCCTGTGCCAGCGTACGTACGAACGGCACCATGATCTCGACGTTATCGAGGCCCATTTCTTCGCGCACTTTCTTCAACGCGATGCATTCCATCTGGAAGGCTTCAGCGAAGTCCTCCGAGATATAACGCGACGCGCCACGGAAGCCGAGCATTGGGTTCTCTTCGTCCGGCTCATAACGCGAACCGCCGATCAGCTTCTTGTACTCATTCGACTTGAAATCGGACAGACGCACGATCACCGGCTTCGGATAGAAAGCCGCCGCGATCGTCGCGATACCTTCAGTCAACTTGTCGACATAAAACGCGCGCGGCGATGCATGACCACGCGCCACGCTTTCCACGGCTTTCTTCAAGTCGGCATCAACATTCGGGTACTCGAGAATCGCCTTCGGATGCACGCCGATGTTGTTGTTGATGATGAACTCAAGCCGCGCCAGACCCACGCCTGCATTCGGCAGATGCGAGAAGTCGAAGGCGAGCTGCGGATTGCCGACGTTCATCATGATCTTGACCGGAATCTCGGGCAGTTCGCCGCGCTCGACTTCGGTCACTTCGGTTTCGAGCAAGCCGTCGTAGATCTTGCCTTCGTCGCCTTCAGCGCACGACACCGTCACCAACTGGCCTTCCTTCAGGATGTCGGTTGCATCGCCGCAACCCACTACTGCCGGGACGCCCAGTTCGCGTGCAATGATGGCCGCGTGACAAGTCCGTCCGCCGCGATTCGTCACAATAGCCGATGCGCGCTTCATCACCGGCTCCCAGTTCGGGTCGGTCATGTCGGCTACCAGCACGTCGCCGGGCTGCACGCGATCCATCTCCGACGGATCGCGAATCACGCGCACCGGACCTGCACCAATCTTCTGGCCGATCGCGCGGCCGGTTGCCAGTACGTTCGACTGGCCCTTCAGCTTGAAGCGCATTTCAGCCTTGCCCGCAGCCTGGCTCTTCACCGTCTCGGGACGTGCCTGGAGAATGAAGATCTTGCCGTCGCGGCCGTCCTTGCCCCACTCGATGTCCATGGGACGCTGATAATGCTTTTCGATGATCACCGCGTACTTCGCGAGCTGGATCACGTCTTCGTCGGTGATGGAGAAGCGGTTGCGCTGCTCGTGCGATACGTCGACGGTCTTCACGCGGCCGGCTTCGCCAGCGTTGGTGAATTCCATCTTGATGAGCTTCGAGCCGATCGAACGTCGAATGATGGGGTACTTGCCCTGTTCGAGCGTAGTCTTGAAGACGTAGAACTCGTCCGGGTTCACGGCGCCCTGCACGACCGTTTCGCCCAGGCCGTAGCTCGACGTAATGAACACGGCGTCTTTAAAACCCGATTCGGTGTCGAGCGTGAACATCACGCCGGCTGCGCCCACGTCCGAGCGGACCATGCGCTGCACGCCTGCCGACAACGCGACTTCAGCGTGCGTAAAACCCTTATGCACGCGATACGAAATAGCGCGGTCGTTATACAGCGACGCGAACACGTGCTTCATGCGATCGAGCACTTCGTCGATGCCAACCACGTTCAGATAACTTTCCTGCTGACCCGCGAACGATGCGTCCGGCAAGTCTTCAGCGGTCGCCGACGAACGCACGGCGAACGAAAGCTCTTCCGGCGAGCCGTTTTGCAGCGTGTCAAAGCCCTTGCGGATCAATTCTTCGAGGCGCGGTTGCATCGGCGCGTCGACGATCCATTGACGGATTTCCTTGCCGGCTTCGGCCAGGGCTTTCACGTCGTCTACGTCGAAGAGTTCCAGACGTTTGGCGATGCGATCGGTCAGGTTGTTGTGATGCAGGAAGTCGCGAAACGCCTGCGCCGTGGTCGCAAAACCTGTTGGCACCTGCACGCCGGCTTCGGCGAGCTGGCTGATCATCTCGCCGAGTGATGCGTTCTTGCCGCCGACAATGTCGACGTCGGTCATTCGCAACTGCTCGAATGGCACTACATACGCCTGGTCCTTTGCAACGTTAGCTTCGTTAGTCATGTAAGCCCCTAAGGTGGATGGAATTCACGATCATGCAAGTGGGCTCGTAACGGCAGCGCTCATTGGAAGCGCATACCGCTACCTGCATAACCTGTTTGATAAGCACATGCTGCATCGCTGAAAAACACAGCTTCGAAAGACATCGATATCGGTTAAAACTGCCCATAAGAACTACGTTTTGTTTCTAAAACGCACCAATGAGCGCTAACTTCCGTGAATCGATGATTAATCGTTCGCAATTGCTTATCGAACAGGTTGCCGCTATTCTACCGTGCTAACTCTTCGAAATGTTTCATCGCGGGGCATAAAAGCACCGAGCAATGAGGCCCTTCACACGCCGATGGTATGACGGCGCACATCGGGCATTTTAGTGGATGCGTAGTTTGAAGATATTCGCCTGAACGCCGCTCGCCGCCCGTCGTTGCCGCGGCTTGCATGAGGGCTTTTTGCGGACCTTTTGCAGACCTGTTGCAGACCTTTCGCGCAGATCTGCTGACCGTCCCGCAAGTTGCTCCCGTGAGTTGCATTCTCCGATCATAATCACCGTCAGTTCATTTACGTCACTCAACGCCGATGCCGCCCACCGTATTCATCGTTTCCGATGGCACCGGGATCACTGCCGAAACATTCGCGCATTCGATCCTGTCCCAGTTCGACCAGAAATTCCGGCTCGTGCGCGTGCCGTTTGTCGATTCGACCGAGAAGGCGCATGCGACCATCGCGAAGATCAACGAGGCCGTGTCGCTGGATGGCCGCCGGCCGATCGTGTTCACTACGCTTGTTGACAGCGCGTCCAACGAGATCGTGCAGCGCTCGAATGCGCTGGTGCTGAACATGTTCCAGACTTTCATCGAACCGCTGGAACTGGAACTCGACATCAAGTCGACGCACGCAATGGGCCGGGTCCACCAGAACGCGGATACCGACGAATACAAGAATCGGATCGAAGCGATCAATTTTTCGCTCGCGCACGACGACGGCCAGTCGAATCGCAATCTCTCCGATGCCGATGTGATTCTCGTTGGCGTATCACGCAGCGGCAAGACGCCGACGTCGCTTTATCTGGCGATGCAGTACGGTGTCAAGGCCGCGAACTATCCGCTGATTCCGGAAGACTTCGAACGCGGGCGGTTGCCTACGCCGTTGTTGCCGTATCGGGAGAAAATGTTCGGATTGTCGATTGATCCGCAGCGGCTGGCGGAGATTCGCAACGAGCGGCGGCCGGGGAGTAAGTACGCTGCGCTGGAAAATTGCCGCTATGAAATCAACGAAGCCGAAGCGATGATGAAACGCGAAGGGGTCAAGTGGTTATCGTCGACGCATAAGTCGATTGAGGAAATCGCTACGACTATCCTGCAGGAGATTCGGTTGGAGCGGCCTTCGTACTACTAGGTTTTGCTCGCGCCGGTGGACGGGTTTGGGTTCTTGAGGGCAGCGGTCAGGGTTGGTGCCGGGTTGCTGCTTTCTAGGTTTTCGCGGGTTCCGTTCTGGCTGATCTTTTTCGCTCTATTAGCCACTGCGCGTGGCGGCGCGTCATTTCTTTTTCCAAAGCGAAAAAGAAACGAAGCAAAGAAAACGCTTTCACCGCTCTACCCTAAGTGTCCACAGCGTGCAGTTTTCATTCATGGGTGCCCCAAAAGCACGGTGCTCGCCAGAGCCACGGATGTGTGAAACCCTCCTTCTCCGAACACGGATACCCCACGCTTCGCCACCAGTGATTGAACCTGCTTCTGGTCCACCCCGCGCTATCCGCGGACAACCTCCCGCGATGCACATCTCCTAGCGCAAGCGCTGCTGACGGCACTGCTCGAAGATGCAGATCGCCGCAGCCGCCGCCACATTCAGCGACTCCATCCCGCCCGGCTGAGGTATCGTCACTCGCAACGTTGCGTGGTCGCGCCAGAACGGCGAAACACCCGCCCCCTCATTGCCCATGACCCAAGCCACACGCCCAGACAAATCGGCATCGTAGATCGCCTCCGCACCGTGCGAATCAGTGGTCGTCACGCGTACTTCAGGCGAGAGTCGCGTCGTTAATTCCGCCGGCTCAACGTCCTCGTAAATGCCCAGCAGGAAATGCGCGCCCATCGCCGAGCGCAGCACCTTCGATGACCACGCATACACCGTCCCGGGCGCGCAAAACACATGCTGAATGCCAGCCGCCGCCGCACTCCGCAAAATGGATCCAACATTGCCAGCATCCTGGATACCATCGAGAACCAGACACGTCTCTGCAATGCGCTCAGGCAACAACAGCTCAAGCTTCTCGACCAGCAACACCATGCCTATGCCATGCACGACGCTCGATAGCTGTCCGAACAAAGCATCAGGTAACGTATAGACGTGCGCAGGATCCATCCGATCGACAATCTGCCGCGCTTCCTCATGCTGAAGCGCACCCTCGGTCACAACGCACGTCTCAGGTTGCCCAGCTGCATCAAGATATGCACTGGCCAGATGCAGCCCCTCGAGCAACGCGTGACCACTGCGACGCTGCTGCGCGGTCGATCCGGCGAGCGCCTTCAGCCGCTTGTAAAGCGGGTTATCCCGCGAGGTAATGGATTTCACTGGGGGAATTCAGAACGGAGGAGAGTCGATGCCCTGTTCCGCAGCAGCCGCTTCCAGCACCTGCGCAGCAACAACCGGCAGCGGCAGACCGAAGCGCGCGTGCGCTTCACGAACAGGCGCAAACGAACGCCGATGATGCTCGCAAGGACCGTGTTCAAGCAACGCCCTCAAGTGCTGCGGCGTGCCGTAACCGGCGTGGGCATCAAAACCATAAACGGGATGGACATCGTGCAATTGCAGCAGCATCCGGTCGCGCGTGACCTTGGCCAGAATTGACGCTGCAGAGATCTGCGCAATCAACGCGTCGCCACCAATGACCGCCACCGAACGCATCGACAATTGAGGACACCGGTTGCCATCGATCTTCGCCACCGTCGGCGCGACCGACAGCCCTTCCACCGCTCGTTTCATCGCGAGCATGGTAGCGTGGAGAATGTTGATCGTATCGATTTCCTCGACCGTCGCTGAAGCCACGCAATAGGCCAGCGCCCGGTCGATGATCTTCTCGTACAACTCCTCGCGCTTCTTGGCGCTCAGCACCTTCGAGTCGTCAAGTCCGCGAATTTTAGGTTTCGATGGATCGAAGATCACCGCCGCCGCAACCACAGGACCGGCCAGCGGGCCACGGCCGGCTTCGTCCACGCCGCAAATGACGTCGGACGGCATATCGACATCAAAGTCGAACGCAGGCTGCACCGCCCGCCGAACCACGCCTTTCACGACGATCTTCGCCATTACCGCGGCCTCCTCGTTTCCAGCAACTGCGCCACCGCCTCCGCCGCACGCTGAGCCGTGTTCTGACGCAACGCGTGGTGCATTTCCGTGAAGATTTCCGTCAGTGTCGCGCGGTTTGCATCGTCGTTCAACTGTTTCAGCGTCGCGTCCGCCAGCGCTTCGGGTGTCGCGAAATGCTGCAGAATTTCCGGCACGACAAACCGCCCGGCCAGGATGTTCGGCAAGCCGACATACGGCAAATAACCCTGCCGCTGCATGATCTGCCCCGTCAGCCAAGGCACCTTGTATGAGATGACCATCGGTTTCTTGAGCAAGGCCGCTTCCAGCGTCACCGTGCCGCTCTTGACCAGAATGGCGTCGGCGGCAGTCATCGCAACCTGGGCCTTGCCTTCAGTAATCGTCAGCGAGAGATTCGGATGCGCGGCCACCAGTGGCTGCAACAGTTCGCGCAACGCGGCATTCGCCGCCGGCATCACGAAACGCACGCCCGGTTCGCGAAGCTGCATGAGCTCCATGGCGTCGAAAAACGTAGGGCCGATCAACGCGATCTCCGAACGTCGACTGCCCGGCAACACTGCGATAATCGGACCGCCTTCCGGCAAGCCCAATGCGCGGCGCGCGCCCTCAACGTCAGGCACGAGCGGAATTTCATCGGCGAGCGGATGGCCCACATACGTAGACGCAATGCCCGCCTTCTCCATCAGCGCCGTTTCGAACGGGAACACGCACAGCATGTGATCGACTGCTTTGACGATCTTCTTGATCCGGCCGCCGCGCCATGCCCAGATCGACGGACACACGAAATGCACCGTCGGAATCCCGGCATCGCGCAACGCGTGTTCGAGACCAAAATTGAAATCGGGCGCATCCACGCCAATGAACACCGACGGCGGTTCCGCAAGCAGTTGCCGCTTGAGCTCGTTGCGGATGCCAAGGATCTCGGGAATATGCTTCAGCGCTTCGACATACCCGCGCACGGTGAGCTTGTCCATCGGCCAGTGGGCATCGAAACCGGCCGCCGTCATGCGTGGACCGCCAATCCCGTTGAACTGCGTCCCGGCCGGCAAGCGCTGGTTCAGACCCTCAAGCAGGGAAGCCGCGAGCAGATCTCCCGACGGCTCGCCCGCCACCATCGCTACGCGCAGAGGGGCGGGAGCCAGCGTCATTGGGCGCTCGGTCAACGGATGATGCCGCGCTGCGACGCGTCGATGAAATCAGCCAGCGCCGTGACAGGCGCATCACCATCGCCACCTGCAGACGCGAGTTCGCGCAATTGCACCTTCGCTTCTTCGAGCGTCGCGCCGCTCTTGTACAACACGCGATACGCCGAACGCAGCGCGGAAATAGCCTCAGCCGAAAAACCGCGCCGGCGCAGCCCTTCCACATTGATGCCGTGCGGTTCAGCCTTGTTACCGGCAGCAATCACAAACGGGGGGATGTCCTGCACAAGCGCGGACGCGCCACCCAGCATGGAATGCGCGCCGATGCGCACGAACTGATGCACGCCCGACATGCCGCCCACAATGGCGTGGTCGCCAATGATCACGTGCCCCGCCAGTTGCGCGTTGCTCGACATGATGACGTTGTTACCCAACTGGCAGTCATGGCCCACATGCACGTACGCCATGATCCAGTTGTCGTCGCCGATGGTGGTAACGCCCGTATCCTGCACCGTGCCGGTATGAATGGTCGTGAATTCGCGGATAGTATTGCGGTCGCCAATCACAAGCCGGGTCGGCTCGTCCTTGTACTTCATGTCCTGCGGCCGGCCGCCGACCGATGCGTAATGGCCGATGCGGTTATCGCTGCCGAGGACCGTATGCCCTTCAATGACGCTATGCGAGCCGATAGTCGTGCGCGCGCCAATCTGCACGTGCTGGCCGATGATCGCGTACGGGCCGACTTCGACGGATTCGTCGAGCTGCGCGCCCGGCTCGATAATCGCGGTAGGGTGAATCTTGCTCATGCGCCCTCGCTTGGGTGTTCTGTTGCTGAGTTTGCCCTGCTCTGCCGCGCCTTTTATGGCGTGCCAGGCGTCTTCGTGTCGGCGGCCGTGTTCTTTACGGTGCACATCAGTTCGGCTTCCGCTGCCACTGCGCCGTCCACTTCGGCACGCGCGCTGAACTTCCAGATGCCGCGCATATAGCGCTCGAAGTTCACGTTCAGGATCAGCTGATCGCCGGGTTCGACCACGCGCTTGAAGCGCGCCTTGTCGATGCCCACGAAGTAATACAGAGTCGTTTCAGGATCGTGCGGTTCCTTTTCCTCGGCGAATGTCAGCAGCGCGGCTGCCTGCGCAAGCGCTTCAAGAATCAGCACGCCGGGCATCACGGGCCGTGTCGGGAAGTGACCCTGGAAATACGGCTCGTTGATCGACACGTTCTTCAGCGCTTTGATGCTCTGATGCGGCGTGAGTTCGAGTACACGATCGACGAGCAGGATCGGATACCGATGCGGCAGCAACGTGAGGATCTTGTGAATGTCTAGATTGATTTTTTCGGTGCTCATAGTCGTTCTGCTCGCGCGCTTCACAGCGCGGGTGTTGACTGCGAGACCGCTTGTCAGAACCTAACAAACGGACTCGCGTGGGATGCCGGTTTTTACCGTCTTAGTGCTTGCCTGAAGTGCTGCCCGGGATGTTATCCGCGGTGTTATCCGGGTTGGTGCCCGCGGCTACGGCTGTTTCAAGCGTCTTGATGCGTTCGCGCAACTTGTCCAGATTGCGCACAATGGCGGCGCTCTTGTTCCAGTCGGCGTGATTCACGGCAGGGAACGCGCTGGTGTACATGCCCGGCTTCAGCAGCGATTTCGATACGCCCGACTGCGCCGTGACAATCACGTAATCCGCCAGCGTCACGTGGCCCGCGATGCCCACCGCGCCGCCGATCATGCAATGCCGCCCGATGTTCGTGCTGCCCGCAATGCCCGCGCAGCCTGCAATCACGGTATAAGCGCCGATCCGGCAATTATGCCCGATCTGGACCTGATTATCGATCTTGACGCCTTCCTCGATCACCGTGTCGGCCATCGCGCCCCGGTCGATCGTGGTGTTTGCACCGATCTCCACGTCCTGCGCGACAACCACCGCGCCGACTTGCGGGATCTTGACCCAGCTACCGGTGCGCGCGTCGCCGTCGCCGACGAAATCCGCGGCAAAACCAAAACCGTCCGCACCGATTACCGCGCCTGCATGCACGATCACGCGCGCGCCGAGCTTACAGCCATGATAGACAATCACGTGAGGATAAAGATGGACGTCATCGGCCAGCTTCACGCCCCGGCCAATACTCACGCCCGCGTCCAGTTTCACACGTTCGCCAATCTCAGCGCCCGCGTCCACGCTCACGTGCGGCCCAATCACGGCACTCGCCGCCACCTTCGCACCCGGATGAATAAACGCCGTGGGATGCACGCCGGGTTCGACCGGCGGCGTGGCGAGGTCGATGAAAACCTGCGCCACAAGTGCAAAATAAGCGTAGGGATTTGCCGTGACGATAAAGTTACGCCCTTCCGGCGCCGCCACTTTTTCCAGGTCCGCTGGGGAAATCAGCACCGCACCGGCCTGCGTGCTTTCCACTTGAGACAGATATTTCTGGTTCGCGAGGAAAGCGAGTTGCGTGGGGCCCGCTTTGTCGAGCGGCGCGAGGCCATTCACGCGATGCGCTGCATCGCCTGCTATGTCTCCGCCGAAGCGCTGCGTCAGTTCGCCCAGTGAAATCGTGCTGTCTGATGCCATCCGATACCGCTCCCGATCAGTTCGAACTGCTAGCTGGATTGGTCGACAGGCTCGCCTGATTTGCGGCCAGCGCCTTCAGCACCTGATCGGTGATGTCGATACGCGGACTGACGTACACTGCTTCCTGCACGATCAGGTCGTAATGCTGCGCTTCGGCAATCTGCTTGATGACCTTGTTCGCCTTGTCCAGCACTGCAGCAAGTTCTTCGTTACGACGCTGGTTCAAGTCTTCGCGAAATTCGCGTTGTTTGCGCTGGAAGTCCTGGTCGAGCTGCGACAAATCGCGTTGCTTGGCAGCACGGTCGGCAGGCGCCATGGTGGCGCCGTTCTTGTCCATCGCGTCCGACATGGTCTTCAGACGTGCTGCCATGTCCTGCAATGCCTTGTCGCGCTTCGAAAATTCCAGTTCGAGCTTGCTCTGCGCAGCCTTGGCCGCTGCCGACTCACGCAAGATTCGATCGGAGTTGACGGCTGCAATCCGGGTCTCTTGCGCGTCCGCCGTGGCGGCACCCATCAGGCCGAGCGTCACCGACATAACAAGCGCCAACGCTACATGTTTCGAAAGCTTACCGGTTCGCAAAGTCTTCCTCACGTTACTTATTTACTCCACTGACTTGTCTTGCTCAATCCGTTGAATCAAGGCACGCAATCAGATCACCCAGTTAAGCCACTGCGTCCGGCGCCCCGGTTCCGCAACAAGAGCGGAAAACCGGGCCACCAACACATCCTGATCGCGGTTTAGAACGCCGTACCGATCTGGAACTGGAACTTCTGATACTGGTCTCCGGCATGCTTCGTCACCGGGAAACCCAGGCTCAACTTGAGCGGACCGATTGGCGAGATCCACGCGAGACCGAAACCGTAACCATACCGCAGGCCGTTCGCGCCCGTGCTGGTACCGCCCTGACCCGGATCGCCCCAGACGTTACCGCCGTCGAGGAAGGTAAAGACGCGCAACGTGCGGTCATAACCCGTACCCGGCAACGGGAAGGTCAACTCGATGTTACCCACGGCCATGCGCGAACCACCGATCGGGTCGCCCGTGGTCGTGTCACGCGGACCCAGCGAGCTCGGTTCATACCCGCGAACCGAGCCGATACCGCCAGCATAGTAGTTCTTGAAAATTGGGTACGTCTGGCCTTGCAGGCCCTTACCGTAGCCACCCTGCAAGTTGAAGCCGAGTACGAAGCCGCGCGCGAACGAATAGTAATACTGCGCTTGCGCGTCGGCCTTGATGTAGGTGGTGTTACCCGCCGGCGTACCGTATTCGAAGTTCGTCTGCGTGTAATAACCGCGGCTCGGGACCAGCGCGCTATCACGATTGTCACGCGACCAGCCCACCGTCACCGGCACGTTGTTCACGACGCGGCCGAATTCCTTCACGTAATCGATATAACTTTGCGGCGTAGCGGAATCGATATCGAGCGTGTTCTGCTCAAGACCCGCACCGAAGTAGACAGTGTCCTGCTCCGAGAACGGAATGCCGAACTTCAGGTCACCACCAACGGTAACGATCTTGAAGCTGGAATCCGTGGAGTAATACAGCGGCTGATACGTGCGGTAGTACAGGTCGGTAATACGCTTGATGCCGTCGATGGTGAAGTACGGATCGACTTGCGTCACCGTCAGCGTCCGATACGTCTTGGCCGTGTTGATATTCACCGAAAGGCTGGTACCCGAACCGAACACGTTGTCCTGCGACACACCGGCCGACAGCACCACCTTGTCCGTTGACGAGAAACCCGCGCCGAGCGTAATCGCGCCGGTCGGCTTTTCAGCGACCTTCACGTCCACGTCCACCTGGTCGTTCGTGCCTTCGACCGGAATCGTGGTCACGTCGACATCGGTAAAGTAGCCGAGACGGTTCACGCGATCCTTCGACAACGCCAGCCGGCTCGAATCGAACCACGAGCTTTCGAGCTGACGCATTTCGCGACGCACCACTTCGTCACGGGTACGCGTATTGCCGACGATGTTCACGCGCCGCACATACACGCGACGGCTCGGATCCACATTCAGCGTCAGGTCAACGGTGTGCTCAGCTTGATTGATCTGCGGCTGGGCATTGACCTGCGCGAACGCATAACCATATTCGCCGAGCTTGTCGACGATGGCCTTCGTGGTCGCCTGCAGCTTTTCAGCCGAGAAACGGTCACCTGGTTTGATCTTGATGAGTTTGGTCAACTCGGCCGAGCGGTCAAGCAGATTACCCGAGAGCTTGATCGCGCTGATCTTGTACGGTTCGCCTTCGTGCAGCGCGATCGTCAGGTACATGTCCTTCTTGTCGGGCGAGATGGACACCTGCGTCGAGTCGATGTTGAACTCGAGATAACCGCGATTCAGGTAGTACGAGCGTACGTTTTCAAGGTCGCCCGTGAGCTTGTCCTTCGCGTACAAGTCGTTCTTCGTGTACCACGAGAACCAGTTCGGCGTGGACAGCTGCATCTCGTCGCGCAGCGTGCTCGTGCTGACCGCCTTATTGCCGATGAAGTTGATCTGGCGGATCTTCGCGCTCGGACCTTCAGCCACCGAAAACAGGATCTGCACGCGGTTACGATCGACCGGCGTCACGGTAGTCGTGACTTCGGCTGCATAGAACCCGCGCGTCAGGTATTGACGCTTGAGTTCCTGCTCGGCTTTGTCGACGAGTGCCTTGTCGTACGAGCGGCCCTGCGACAAGCCCACTGCGCGCAACGCCTTCGTTAGGTTGTCCTTTTCGAACTCGTGGATCCCGGAGAAGTCGATCTGCGAAATGGCCGGACGCTCCTGCACCTGCACCACCACCACGTTGCCCTGTGTGGCGATCTGGACGTCGTTGAAGAAGCCCGTTGCATAAAGCGCGCGAATTGCTTCGGAGGCTTTGTCGTCGGTGAACGTGTCGCCCTGCTTGATAGGCAAGTAGGCGAATACCGAACCGGGTTCAATGCGCTGAAGGCCGTCAATCCGGATGTCCTGCACGACAAACGGCGTTGTCGCGTGCGCCGCCATTCCGGTTGCGGCCAATGCTGCGGCCACAGCCGACTTAGGAACAAAGCGATGAGGTTTGAACAACGTGCTTCCCCAGTGTGTATAGCTGCATCAAGCCGGACGGCGTTCGTTCAAGCGCCGCCAGACAAGATGGAAAAGGATCAAGGTGAAACGCCCAAGCCGGATCAAAAGCGGATCAGGCGGGCAAGGTCATTGAAGAGTGCGATCATCGACAACGCAACGATGCAAACAAGACCCGCCCGCTGCAAAACCAGTTGCCAGCGATCTGACACGGCCTTGCCGGTTGCGGCTTCAACCAAATAATATAACAGATGCCCACCGTCAAGAACCGGAATCGGTAACAAGTTCAAGACGCCGAGACTAATACTCACGAGCGCGAGGAATGAAAGAAACGCCGACAATCCAAGCCGCGCGCTCTTGCCGGCGTAGTCGGCGATCGTCACCGGCCCCGAAAGATTTTTCAGCGATGCTTCGCCCGTGATCATCCGCCCGAACATGCGCAGCGAATAAATGCTGATGTCCCAGGTCCGCTTCACGCCCAGCTGCAGGCTTTCGACCGGACCGTAACGCACGTCCACCGACGGAATCCGGGTCGCGAGCGACGCGCCGATCCGGCCGACATCGCGGTTCGTGGCAGTGTCCTGCTTGAGCTCCGGCACGATCTGCACTACGCGCTGCGCGCCGTTGCGCTCAACGGTCAGCGAGACCGGCTTACCCGGACGATGCTGCACGTACTCGATAAAACCCATCGCGTTATCGATCTTTTTACCGTCGATAGCGCGCAACACATCGCCGGCCTGCAAGCCCGCTTTCGCGGCCGCGCTGCCCGCTTCCACACCGGCTACCGCCAACGTTCCGCCACCCGGCTCGAAACCGAGTTTGTCCATGAAATCCTGGTCGACATCCTGATCGTCGATCTTGCCCACGCTCACCGGGAAATCGAACGTGCCGCTGTTCGTCCTGGCCGTCAGCACCACCCGGCGATGATCAAATGACGCGTCCAGCAGTTTCCAGCGCAGGTCGGACCATGAGCGCACCTTATGCGTCTCGCCGCTTGCATCGCTGTCGCTCTGCACATCGCGCATTGAAACGACTGTCTCGCCGCCCTCGAAGCCCGCCTTGGCGGCAACGGTATTGGGCGCGGGCGTGGCGATAATGGCAGCAGGCTCCGACACGCCACCCGCGAACACGCCGGCAAACAGCAAGATGGCGAGGATGAAGTTCGCCACCGGTCCCGCGATAACAATGGCGATCCGCTTGAACACCGGCTGACGATTGAATGCGCGCGGCAAATCGGCTTCGGGAATGCTCGTTTCCGCTTCGCGCTCGTCGAGCATCTTCACGTAGCCGCCAAGCGGCAGCGCCGAAATCGTCCATTCGGTGCCACTGCCCTTGCTGACCCACTTCACGAGCGGCTTGCCGAACCCGACCGAAAATCGCAGGACCTTGACGCCGCACATCCGCGCGACGCTGTAATGGCCGAACTCGTGGACGACGACCAGCACGCCGATAGCCACCACAAATGCAACGATTTCGATCAGGAAGTTCATGGCGACCTCAATGCAGGACGCGTTCGGCGTGCGGCGCGTCGGCTGTCAGCAAAGCAGCGAACTCGCCTGCCAGGCGACGCGCTTCGGCATCGGCGGCGAGCACTTCATCGAGCGTGGATGCACTGCCGTTCGGCAACGCATTCAGTACGCGCTCGACCACGTCCCCGATCGCCATGAAGCCGATACGGCGAGCAAGGAACGCCTCCACCGCGACCTCGTTGGCCGCGTTGAGCGCCGCGCTCGCGGTGCCGCCGGCTTCCAGCGCCTGCAGCGCGAGCGCGAGGCAAGGGAAACGTTTCAGGTCAGGCTTCTCGAAGGTAAGTGTTGCAATTTGTGCAAGATCAAGTTGAGCAACGCCTGAGTCCACACGCTCCGGAAACGCCAGCGCATAGGCGATCGGCGTACGCATGTCGGGGTTGCCGAGCTGCGCGAGCACGGAACCGTCCGCGTATGAAACCAGCGAATGAATCACGCTTTGCGGATGGATCAGCACTTCAATGCGCGAACCCGGAACGTTGAAGAGCCAATGTGCCTCGATCACTTCGAGGCCCTTGTTCATCATCGTGGCGGAATCGACGGAAATCTTGCGGCCCATGGCCCAGTTCGGGTGCTTGCAGGCTTCGTCGGGCGTGACGCGGCGCAGAGTAGACGGATCGCGGGTGCGGAACGGGCCGCCGGACGCTGTCAGGATGATCTTCGATACCCCGCCGTGCAGCGCTATCTCACGCGGCATGCACTGGAATACCGCATTGTGCTCGCTATCGACGGGCAGCAGGACTGCGTTGTTGTCGTGCACCGCGTCGATGAAAATCTTGCCCGACATGACCAGCGCTTCCTTGTTGGCCAGCAGGATGCGCTTGCCCGAACGCGCGGCAGCCAGCGTAGGCGCCAAGCCGGCAGCACCGACAATAGCCGCGACCACCGTGTCGCAACTCGCGCTCTCGGAGACGTCCACAAGCGCTTGCGGACCGTAGCTCACCTCGGTCCTGCAGCCTTGGGCGCGCAGCGCGGTGGCGACCTTCGCTGCGGTATCGGCGTCACCGACCACGGCCACTTCCGGCTGGAACTGCACACACTGGTCGACGAGCTTGTCGCCGTTGCGATGCGCGGTCAGCGCGTAGACCTTGAAGCGGTCCGGATGCCGTCCCACGACGTCGAGCGTGCTTTCGCCGATCGAGCCCGTGGAACCGAGCAGAGTCAGACGTTTTTGCATAATTCCTTCTTTAGCCGATTAGCCGATTGACTGGGCAACAGGACCGAGCAACAGGAGTGCGATCGGCAATACGGGCAACAAGGCGTCGATCCGGTCGAGAACGCCACCGTGCCCGGGCAGTAATCCGCTCGAGTCCTTGACGCCAGCCTGGCGTTTCAGCAGGGATTCGAACAGGTCACCAATTACGCTGAATACGGTCAGCACCGTCAGCGACAGAAGCGCGCCGGCCCAGCCGAGATGCGCCACCAGCGCCGAAAAAAGTGTCGGCGCAAAAACCAGCGTGGCCGCGCCCGCAGAGCCGACGATCATGACCGCCAGCCAGCCGCCCACCGCGCCTTCGCGGGTTTTGCCCGGACTGATGGATGGCGCGAGTTTATGACGGCCGAACGCTTTTCCGGCGAAGTATGCGCCTATGTCGGCCAGCCATACGACTAGGAGAAGCGATAGCACGAACGCCACCCCGACCGCACGGGCCGCCACCAGCGCATGCCAGCATGCCACGAACGTCACAATGCCGGCGAACAGCAGGAAGACGCGCCAGGCGCCGTCGGCGAGAGCGGGCTTGCGCGCAAGCGCGAACGGCCCGGCCAGCACCCAGAATATGGCCGCCATCTGATACAGCGGTTTGTAACCCAGCCCGAGCCGCGTGCTGGCGATCAGCGCCATGCCGGCAACCACCGCGTACACCACCGGCGACCCGCCGCCCAGCTTGAGCAGGCGCGCCCATTCCCAGGCAGCAAAGATGACCACGACGGCGATCAGTGCCGCGAAAACGCCGACTGGCGCGAATAACGTGATTGGCAGAAGCACTGCCAGCAGGACGATTGCCGTGATGACACGGGTCTTTAGCATGAAAGGGTGTCGGCCTTCTGCGATTGCGGTTCGAGCTGCGCGCTGGTGCGCCCGAAGCGGCGTTCGCGCTCAGCATACGATTCGATCGCGCGAGCCAGTGCTTCGGCGTCGAAATCGGGCCAGTAGGTATCGGTGAAATAGAGCTCGGTGTACGCCATCTGCCACAGCAGGAAATTGCTGATGCGCTGCTCCCCGCCCGTCCGGATAAACAAGTCGGGTTCGGGCGCGTAGGCCATGGCGAGGTGCTGCTCGAACGCCGCTTCGTCAACTGGAACGACACGGCCTTCCAGAACCGACTGTTCCGCAAGCTTTTTTGCCGCCTGCATGACGTCCCAGCGGCCGCCGTAATTCGCGGCGATGGTCAGCGTCAGCCGCGTATTGCGCGCTGTCTTGGTTTCGGCGCGCTGGATCAGCGCACGGATACGGTCGTCGAACATGGAGGTGTCGCCGACCACGCGCAAACGGATGCCATTGGCGTGCAGCTTGCCGACTTCCCGTTCCAGCGCCGTCACGAACAGGCGCATGAGAAAGGAAACTTCGTCGGTCGGGCGACGCCAGTTTTCGGAACTGAAAGCGAACAGCGTCACGAATTCGACGCCTTGGCGCGCACAGCTTTCGACCGTAGCCCGCACGGCGTCGACGCCGCGCGTATGCCCGGCGACGCGCGGCAGGCGCCGTTGCGTCGCCCAACGGCCGTTGCCGTCCATGATGATCGCGATATGACGTGGGATAGCCGCGACATCGGGTACGCGAACGGTAGAGCTGGTATAGGTCATGGCCGCTGAATCTAAGTATCGACAGAGTGACGCGCCGGCACGACGCAAGAGACCGGAAACGGTCTCAAACCGTCATGATTTCGGCTTCTTTCGACACAACCAGCTTGTCGATTTCCGCGACGTTTTTATCGGTGAGCTTCTGGACGTCATCGCTTGCACGGCGTTCGTCGTCCTCGGAGATTTCCTTGTCCTTCACGAGCCTCTTCAGTTGCTCATTAGCGTCGCGACGCAGATTGCGTACCGCAATCTTGGCGTTTTCGCCTTCGCTCTTGACGACTTTCGTCAGCTCGCGGCGGCGTTCTTCCGTCAACGCAGGCATCGGGACGCGGATCTGATCGCCCTGGTTGGACGGGTTGAGGCCCAGGTCGGAGTCGCGAATCGCTTTTTCCACCACCGGCACCATCTTCTTTTCCCACGCCTGAACGCCGATCGTACGCGCGTCGATCAGCGTCATGTTCGCCACTTGCGAAATGGGCACGCTCGAGCCGTAGTAATCCACTTGGATATGGTCCAGCAAGCCCGTGTGGGCGCGGCCCGTGCGGATCTTGGCAAGATCGTTCTTGAACGCTTCGATCGACTTCTGCATCTTCTGATCGACGCTCTTCCTAATGTCAGCCACACTCATTTGAGCCTCCGTACTTTTATTGCGTGCAGTGCCGGCGGTGGCGGCGCAGTTCCCATGGGACCGCGCCCGCCCTCACCCTTTGTCACCGCGAGAGTTTACACGTGGACGAGCGTACCTTCGTCGTCGCCCTGAATGATGCGCTTGAGCGCGCCCGGCTTATTGATCGCAAACACGCGAATTGGCAGCTTCTGGTCGCGGCACAGCGCAAACGCCGTCGCGTCCATTACTTGCAAATTCTTGCCGATCGCTTCATCGAAACTGATCGTGCTATAGCGCGTGGCGCTCGGGTCTTTCTTGGGATCGGCGGAATATACACCATCCACTTTGGTCGCTTTCAGCACGACTTCCGCACCGATTTCCGAGCCGCGCAGCGCAGCGGCTGTGTCGGTGGTGAAGAACGGATTGCCTGTACCCGCCGCAAAAATGACCACTTTGCCTTCTTCGAGTTGGCGAATGGCGCGCGGGCGAATGTACGGCTCGACCACCTGATCCATGCGCAGCGCGGATTGCACACGCGCCTCGATACCGGCGTGACGCATGGCGTCCTGCAATGCAAGCGCGTTCATCATGGTGGCGAGCATACCCATGTAATCGGCGGTCGCACGGTCCATGCCGGCCGCACCACCGGCCACGCCGCGAAAAATATTACCGCCGCCGATGACGACCGCGAGTTGCGTGCCCATGCGCACCACTTCCGCGACGTCTGCCACCATCCTTTCGATTGTCGCGCGATTGATGCCGAAGGCATCGTCGCCCATTAGTGCTTCGCCGGAGAGTTTGAGGAGTACGCGTTTGTAGGCTGTGGGCATATGAGGGTTCCGATCGCGCCGAGAGGGAGTGCAACAACGTAGAACTGTAGGGGTGAAACGATATTTCCGGCAAGCATCCCATATTGGACAAGCCGCGGCGGCGTAACGGATTTACCAGGCGGTCAACCTGAATCAACCCCGGTTTGCCCGTCCGGCGCGGTTTTGACCGCCATGAGGGCGCGAGGCTGACGTTTCCCGATGGGTGACGAACGGTGACGCCAGACTCGCATTCAACTGCTTTTTACTGCATTTTTGACTCGGCGGTCAGTGAGCCGGCTTCGAGCGGCCCGGTTGACGGGCCGGCTGATGCTGCACCGCACTGCTGCGCGCATTCGCCTCGCGCCACTGCTTTACGGTTGCTTGATGCGCCTGCTTTAGCTTAACGCCTGCGCAACCGTGACCGCCGTTTGAAGCTTTAGCCTTGCTTGGCAGCAGCAACTTGCGCGGCCACTTCGGCAGCGAAGTCGTCCGTCCGCTTTTCGATGCCTTCGCCGACGACGAACAACGCAAACTTCTGCACCGACGCGCCTGCCGCCTTCAACATCTGTTCGATCGTCTGCTTGTCGTTCTTAACGAACGTCTGGTTCAGCAACGAGACTTCCTTCAGGTACTTCTGAACGCTGCCATCGACCATCTTCGCAACGATCTCAGCCGGCTTGCCCGATTCCGCGGCCTTCTGCTCAGCGATGCTGCGTTCCTTCGCGATCAATTCCGCCGGAACGTCGTCCGACGACAGCGAAACCGGCTTCATTGCAGCAACGTGCATGGCAACGTCCTTGCCGACCTGCTCGTCCGCGCCCGTGAATTCGACCAGCACGCCGATACGCGTACCGTGGAGATACGAAGCCAGCTTGTTGGCGGATTCAAAACGCACGAAACGGCGAACCGAGACGTTTTCGCCAATCTTGCCGATCAACGCGAGGCGCACTGCGTCGACAGTCGAGCTTTCCAGCGGCAGGGCCGAGAGAGCGGCCACGTCAGCCGGATGATTCTTCGCGATGAGCTCAGCGACAGCCTTGCCAAACGCCAGGAAGTCGTCGTTCTTCGCAACGAAGTCGGTTTCGCAGTTCAGTTCGACCAAAACGCCCACGCCGTCGGCGATGTGCGACGTCACGATGCCTTCAGCCGTCACGCGCGATGCTGCCTTGCTTGCCTTGTTGCCCAGCTTCACGCGCAGCAGCTCTTCAGCGCGCTCCATGTCGCCTTCAGCTTCCGTCAGCGCCTTCTTGCATTCCATCATGGGCGCGTCGGTCTTTGCGCGCAGTTCTGCCACCATGCTTGCGGTAATTGCCGCCATCATTTGCTCCTTGAGTCTGTGCCGTGCTTTCGCACGTATCGCACTATTGACACGCGCCGCCGGCGAGAATTGCCCGCGGCCAGAATGGGGGTGCTGCCTGATACTTCTCGCGTACTTCACAACTGTTTCGCGTTCTGCTGCCCACGAATACTGCCGTCATTACTTTATGTTGCAGTTGCCGTCGGTTAAAAAAAGGGGGCCTTTCGCAAAGCCCCCTTTTTTGCCGAAACCATCATGTCGGCGTCTTATGCAGAGACTTACGCTTCTGCGTTGACTTCCACGAAGTCGTCGCCATCACCACTGCGAACAGCCTGCACGACTTCGTTCACTGCGCTCGAACGGCCTTCCAGGATCGCGTCGGCCACGCCCTTCGTGTACAACATGACTGCCTTGCTGGCGTCGTCGTTACCCGGGATCACGTAGTCGATGCCTTCCGGCGAGTGGTTCGTATCGACCACGGCGATAACCGGAATGCCCAGCTTCTTGGCTTCGGTCACGGCAATCTTGTGGTAACCAACGTCAACCACGAAAATTGCGTCCGGAATGCCGCCCATGTCCTTCACGCCGCCAATCGACTTAACCAGCTTGGCCATTTCACGTTCGAACAGGAGCGCTTCCTTCTTGCTCATGCGTTCCGTTTCACCCGCTTCCAGCGCTGCTTCCATGTCTTTCAGGCGCTTGATCGATACCTTCAGCGTCTTGAAGTTGGTCAGCATGCCGCCGAGCCAGCGTGCATTCACGAAAGGCATGCCAGCGCGTTGCGCTTCTTCTGCCACCGTGTCACGCGACTGGCGCTTCGTGCCAACGAACAAAATCGTGCCGCGATTGGCCGCAAGTTGACGCACGTACTTCAGCGCGTCGTTGTACATCGGCAGCGTTTTTTCGAGGTTGATAATGTGAATCTTGTTGCGATGACCGAAAATGAACGGTGCCATTTTCGGGTTCCAGAAGCGAGTTTGGTGACCGAAGTGGACACCGGCTTCCAGCATTTCACGCATTGTTACTGCCATGAGAGTTCTCCGCGAGGGTTAGGTCTTAAGCCGGCTGCCGCATCGGGCGCCCCGTGTTTCTTAGCCGAGTTTCCCCGGACCGGAGCGCCGGACACCCTGGGTGCGCCGGCTTGCGATTCAAAGTCCGATCTTTCTGCACGCCTTTCGCACCGGCTTTCCGAGAAAACGTTGTTTTCAGCGAAACCCTTGGGAAGACCTATGGAGAAGACGATTACAAAGTAGATGCAGACTTAGCCAGCGAGTATATCACGCTCAAATGACGCGACTCAAGATGACCGTTCATCCGAACAGGCGGAGAGATGGCTATCCCAGTCGCCCCGCCGAGGGCTAAGGCGCCCTTGCGATCGGTAAAAATTGCGTGGGATTTCTCACACTTCCGAGGGTGGCAGTCATGCCCCCGCCCCTCGAGCTTGCATCAGCGCCTGAAATTGGCTCCTCAGACACCCAATCGAAAGCAGAACCTTACAACCCCGACATCGGACCTAAGACACGGTTTCGGATTCGGAAGGCAGCCACCCGCTCTTCCTTAGCTCGCCGCGGGCAATCGCAGGCGGCTGCACATCCGGCCTGAGAGTGTTCGTGTGTAGCGCTTGCCTTAGTGGCTGTTTGGTCCCGTGTTCAGCGCCGACAGTCTGCGGCAATGCGTTTCGCTATCGCTCATGCGATAACCCCGCTCTGATCGGCGTCGCCTGATGTTTGCCGACAATCATCGCAGCAGAGTCCGCGCGACTTCCGCGCAACTGAGAGCGCAGGCGACAGGCGAGCAGAAATCGGCTAGAAAGCGGACGAGGAGCAGACGAGGTAAGAGCCAACGGTTGCGTGCGGTTACGTCATGCTACCGCCCTTCGCGCGTGGGAATTCTTTTTGTAGTGCTGCTTATCAACTGTCATCCGACCATATTTGATCGCACACTCGCAGGCTTCATTCTCAGTGGCAAAATCCCCAAGCGAACCGATAGCGCGATGATGGCCGTCAGGTGATCGAAGAACCAGCATGGACGCAAATGACCCCGCAGAACCGACGGCCAAGGGCAGCAAGATCCAACCCTTGTATGGAACAGGAATGGCATGCATGTCAGTGTCCGCTTAATATTTATGGGCATTCCCCACCCATAAATTCTAGGACACTCTTTACGGCTTTTCCAAAAACGCGCACTGCTCGTCGAATTGATCAAGTGCGACGAATAGTGCGTCGGCGCGACGGAGCAGGTAGGGCGACCGCTCGATGCAATCCAATATATCGGAGAGCCGTTTGCGCCAATAGTCTGAGGTTAAAAAAGGATTGAGTTCGATTTCTGACAGTGAGTGCTGAATAATCGTTTCAATGTGTGTCAGCTCTCTGTCAATGAGCGCGTGCATTGGTAGTCCTGTCGATGAGTTCACCATAATATTTGTCGGATGATTGCTAGAGACGTCGTGGGCCGCAATTGTACCTAACGAAAAAATGTGACGCTAAAACGGGACTGCACGATAGATTCGTGAAGCCTAGTCATTTTTGTCCTTCTGTTGTCCTGTGTAATTGATATGACGCCCGTTTGTCCGTGCCCGCGGCGGCTTGCGCAGTATGTGCTTGGTACGCGTTAGAAGAATCCACCGATGTTGCTGGCGCATGCGGTGGCGGCTGAATTTTTCGGCGCCCACGGTTAGTGGGCCGAACCATCCGGGATTTGGCTGGTGAATGATTTTTACCAGCGCGCAGGCTACACAAAGGCGACAAGTGCTAGTGCGATCTGTCCGGTATCGATCGTTGACGAAATTGCGGGGGGTGCGATTCTTTCGTATGAACGGGACAAGCTGGATGAGCGGCGTATGCAGTTAGCGCAAAACCGACGCTGGCGGACTTGGCCATTTGCAACTTTCCCTCGCCATGAGAATCAGCCGAACAGAAGTGATAAACGTCAGATGGAAGACCTCACTAATTCCAGTTTGACGCGCCTGACCGAGTCAATGACCTGCTCATAGAAAAGTCCCGTTTCAAAGGTCAGGCCTGGCAGCAACCAGCAGTCGGGCCGCGCATTTGATTTCGAAAGCAGTCAGCCCGTCCATCAGGCAGACCGGTGCTAAAATGGCCGATTCGGCCCGAAATGCAGCGGTCTGCCGGGTTACTGGTGAGAACATCCACCGCTTACCCCTAAAAAACCCTGCTGGCTGGTGGTTTCGTATATCTGTTGGTGGAATTCTGGTCGAATTTGCGTAAATCCAGATCCGACAAACTAGGAAACCCCTATTCCATAAGGCTTCTGAGGGATTAATGTCCATTACGCTGAAAAACGACCACGATATCGCGCAAATGCGCATCGCCTGCCGCCTCGCCAGCGAAGTCCTCGACTTCATCACGCCGCATATTGTCGCGGGCGTGATGACAGGCGAACTCGATCGGCTCTGCCACGAATACATGGTGAAGGAGCAAGGCACGGTGCCCGCGCCGCTGAATTATCAGCCGCCCGGCTATCCGCCGTACCCGAAAGCGACCTGCATCTCGGTGAACGACGTGATTTGCCACGGCATTCCTGGCGACAAGGCGCTGAAAAACGGCGACGCGCTGAACATTGACATCACCGTGATCAAGGACGGCTATTTCGGCGATACCAGCCGGATGTTCCTGGTCGGCGAAGGGTCGATCATGGCGAAACGCCTGGTGCAAACCACGTTCGACTGCATGTGGCTCGGGATCGACCAGATCAAGCCGGGTGCGCATCTGGGTGATATTGGGCACGCTATCCAGAAATATGCCGAAGCGCAGGGTTACAGCGTGGTGCGCGAGTATTGCGGCCACGGTGTGGGCAAGGTTTTCCACGAAGACCCGCAGGTGCTGCATTACGGCCGGCCCGGCACGGGCATCGAGTTGGAAGCGGGCATGATCTTTACCGTCGAACCCATGATTAACGCCGGTCGCCGCGATATCCGCACCATGCCTGACCAATGGACGGTCAAGACGCGTGACCGCAGCTTGTCCGCACAATGGGAACATACGGTGCTGGTCACGCCGACGGGTTACGACGTGCTGACCGTGTCGGCGGGTACGCAAGCGCCATCGCAACTGATCGCAGCGACGGCCTGAAGCCGATTTGATGCAGAACCCGAGTGCCGGGGTTCTGCGTTTGAGCGGTCGCGTTGCTGATTTAGCGAAGCGTGGCCGTGCAGTGCTCGCATCGTGTTTTGGACGGTTTTTAAGCGGTCAGATCGCGCCACCTGGATCGCATTCCGTCCGGCAAGCGCTTTTCCCGTTTTGAATTTTCGTCGTTAATCTGCGCCGAATCGTTGAAGCCAATCATTTCGCCCGGGTTAAAGACAGCTTAAGCTTGCTGTATAGATACTGCGTCAGGGAGAGCACCGTATCCCACCTTGTCTCCCGGGCAACTCAGGCTCGCGGTCAAGTCTGGGCAGGCATTCGTTTGTGTCATACGCTGCGAGCGGTCAATGTGGGACGCGCGCTGACTGCATCGCCGTGACCTGGTTGAAAGCCGCGAACCCGAAAGCCTGCGAACCGCCTGTTCGCCACGATCAATTTTCACCCACTGACCTCACGACCCGCCTGCCCATGAGCGTACCTGCCGACGCCCCGCCCCGCGCTGATTCGTTGAAAGCCTCCTACAAGACAGCCAAGGCGGCCCTGCTCGAGCGTTTCCAAAGCGCCACCAACGTCGATGGCCTGATGCACGCCCTCGGGCGCGCGACCGACGATGCGCTCCGAGGCGCCTGGGATGCCTGCGCGATGCCAAAATCGGCGGCGCTGGTTGCGGTCGGCGGCTACGGGCGCGGCGAGCTCGCGCCCTATTCCGACGTTGATATCCTCGTTCTCCTGCCCGATGACGAGACGCCCGACCACGCTGCCTCACAGGCCGCGCGCATCGAACAGCTGATCGGCATGGCGTGGGATCTTGGCCTGGACATCGGAAGCAGCGTGCGTTCGGTGACGCAATGTATCGATGAAGCGAGCAACGACATCACCATCCAGACCTCCCTGCTGGAAGCGCGGCGCATCGTTGGCAGTGAAACCCTGTTCGAGACGTTTGAGGCGCGGTATCGGCAAACGCTTGATCCGCGCGCTTTCTTCCAGGCGAAAGTCCTGGAAATGCGCCAGCGGCACGCGAAGTATCAGGACACGCCGTACAGCCTCGAGCCGAATATCAAGGAAAGTCCCGGCGGCCTGCGCGACTTGCAGCTTATTTTGTGGATCTCGCGCGCGGCCGGTTTCGGCAGCAGCTGGCGTGAACTGGATTCGCGCGGCCTCATCACCGAACGCGAAGCGAGCGAACTGCGTCGAAATGAAGGCTTTCTGAAGACTCTGCGCGCGCGGCTGCATGTGATCGCGCGGCGGCGCCAGGACATTCTCGTCTTCGACTTGCAAACGGCATTGGCCGAAAGTCTGGGCTACAAAGCGACATCGTCCAAGCGCGCGAGCGAACAGCTCATGCGCCGCTATTACTGGGCCGCGAAGGCCGTCACGCAGCTTGCCACCATCCTGATCCAGAACGTGGAAGCGCAACTGTTTCCATCGACGAGTGGCATTACGCGCGTGCTCAACGAACGCTTCGTCGAGAAGCAAGGCATGCTGGAAATTGCCAGCGACGACGTGTTCGAACGCGAACCCAACGCCATTCTCGAAGCGTTCCTTCTGTACGAACAGACGCGCGGCGTGAAGGGTTTGTCCGCCCGGACGCTGCGGGCAATCTATAACGCCCGTGACCTGATGGGCCGCGACTGGCGGCGGGACGCCGAGAACCGGCGCCTCTTCATGGAGATCCTGAAGCAGCCCGAAGGCATCACGCACGCGCTGCGGCTGATGAACCAGACGAGCGTGCTGGGGCGATACCTGCTCAACTTCCGGCGCATTGTCGGCCAGATGCAGCACGACCTGTATCACGTCTATACGGTCGATCAGCACATCCTGATGGTGTTGCGCAATATCCGCCGTTTCGCGATGGCCGAACACGCGCATGAATATCCGTTCTGCAGCCAGCTAATGGGCAATTTCGAGCGCCCGTGGGTGTTGTACATCGCCGCGCTTTTCCACGATATTGCCAAGGGCCGCGGCGGCGATCACTCCGTGCTCGGCATGGCGGATGCACGGCGTTTTTGCCGTGAACACGATGTTGGCGCGGACGACAGCGACCTGGTGGTGTGGCTCGTGGAACAACATCTGACCATGAGCCAGGTTGCGCAAAAGCAGGACACGAGCGATCCGGAAGTCATCAAGCAATTTGCATCGATGGTCAAGACCGAGCGCCGGTTGACCGCGCTGTATCTGCTGACCGTTGCCGATATTCGCGGCACGAGCCCCAAGGTGTGGAACGCGTGGAAAGGCAAGCTGCTCGAGGATTTGTACCGCGCCACGCGCGCCGTGCTCGGCGGCGCCGAACTGCACGCGCACTCGGAACTCAAGTCACGTCAGGAAGACGCGCTCGCGTTGCTGCGGCTTGAAACCGTGCCTGAAAACGCGGAAAAAGTGTTATGGGACAAGCTCGATGTCGGCTATTTCCTGCGCCACGACGCCGCCGATATCGCCTGGCAAACCCGCGTGCTTTATAAGCATGTGGAGAGCGAGAAGCCCATTGTGCGGGCACGGCCGTCGCCGATTGGCGCCGCGCTCCAGGTGCTGGTGTACGTGCAGGACCGGCCTGATCTGTTCGCCGGTATCTGTGCTTATTTCGACAAAAATGGCCTGTCCGTGCTTGATGCACGCGTGACGACCACGCGGCACGGCTATGCGCTCGACAATTTTCTGGTCGCGCATCCGGACCATGACGGGCATTATCGCGACATTGCGAATCTCGTCGAACAGCAGTTGAGTATGTTGCTGACCGCCGAGGGCATCTTGCCGGAACCGTCGAAGGGACGGCTTTCACGGCTTGTACGCACTTTTCCGATCACGCCGCGCGTGGACTTGCGTCCCGACGAACGTGGTCAGTATTACATCCTGTCCGTATCGGCTAACGACCGGCAGGGCCTCCTTTATTCGATCGCGCGGGTTCTGGCCCAGCACCGGATCGGCGTCCACGCGGCGCGGATCAATACGCTTGGCGAACGCGTGGAAGACGTGTTCCTGCTCGACGGCAAAACCCTATCCGACAACCGGACACAGATCCAGGTCGAAACTGAACTGCTGCGCGCGATCGCAGCCTGAGAATATATGCGCGTCAAACTGACAGCGAAGCACCCGCGCCCGGCATCGCCGGCACGTTCCCCCGTCCGTACCGGCAGCGCTGCCGGCCGGAAGAAACCCCCGCGCGCCGAGATAGCGAGCGGCGAGCGGCCAGCGCGTAGTGAGAAACCTGCGGGCGGTGCACGGCCAGCGGGTGCTGGTTCGGGTGCGGGCGAGCGGAAACCTTTCAAGGCGCGTAGCGATGACTCGCGTGGCGCGGGGGATCGCGGAGCGCGGCCTTCGTTTGAGGATCGCGGGGCACCGCGTGGTGATCGGCCTTCGGGCGACGGTGAACGTCGTCCCTATGCGCCTCGCGGCGACGCCCCACGTGGTCCGAGCAGCGATCGTGGTCCGCGCCCTTCGTTTGGTGATCGTGGTGCTCCGCGTGGTGATCGGCCTTCGGGCGATGGGGAACGTCGTCCGTATGCGCCTCGCGGCGACGCCCCACGTGGTCCGAGCAGCGATCGTGGTCCGCGCCCTTCGTTTGGTGATCGTGGTGCTCCGCGTGGTGATCGGCCTTCGGGCGATGGGGAACGTCGTCCGTATGCGCCTCGCGGCGACGCCCCACGTGGTCCGAGCAGCGATCGTGGTCCGCGCCCTTCGTTTGGTGATCGTGGTGCTCCGCGTGGTGATCGGCCTTCGGGCGATGGGGAACGTCGTCCGTATGCGCCTCGCGGCGACGCCCCACGTGGTCCGAGCAGCGATCGCGGTCCACGCCCTTCCTTTGGCGATCGTGGCGCTCCGCGTGGTGATCGGCCTTCGGGCGATGGTGAACGTCGTCCGTATGCGCCGCGTGGCGACGCTCCGCGTGGTCCGAACAGCGACCGCGGTCCACGCCCTTCCTTTGGCGACCGTGGCGCTCCGCGTGGCGACCGGCCTTCTTCCGGCGACGGCGAACGTCGTCCGTACACGCCGCGTGGCGATGCTCCGCGAGGTCCCAGCAGCGATCGTGGGCCGCGTCCTTCGTTTGGCGACCGTGGCGCCCCGCGTGGCGATCGGCCGTCTGGCGATGGTGAACGCCGTCCGTACACGCCGCGTGGCGATGCTCCGCGCGGTCCCAGCAGCGACCGCGGCCCGCGTCCGTCCTTTGGCGACCGTGGCGCCCCGCGTGGCGATCGGCCTTCGGGCGACGGCCAACGCCGTCCGTTCACACCTCGCGGCGACGCTCCGCGTGGTCCGAGCAGCGATCGCGGCCCGCGCCCGTCGTTCGGCGACCGCGGCGCCCCGCGCGGCGACCGTCCGTCAGGCGACAGCGAACGCCGTCCGTTCAAACCCCGCGACGACTCGCGCGGTCCGGGCAGCGATCGCACGCCTCGCCCATCGTTCAATGACCGCGGCGGCGACCGTGGCACCCCGCGCGAGCGCAATCACTCGCACGACGGCAGCCCGCGCCCCGCTCCCACCGACCGTCAACGGCCATCGAGCGACAGCCCTTACGCAGCTCGCGACACATCCGGACGTTTCGGCGACGACCGGAAGCCTGCCGCGCGCAAACCGGTATCGAAGCCGTCAAAACCGCGTGACGCCGACGCACCTCCCTCACCCGCTCGCATCGCACGCGAAAATGAAGAAGGGCTCGTGCGCTTGTCGAAGGTGATGTCGGAGCTCGGCCTGTGTTCGCGCCGCGAAGCCGATGAATGGATCGAAAAGGGCTGGGTGCTGGTCGACGGAGAAGTCATCGATACACTCGGCACCAAGATTCGTCCCGACCAGAACGTTGAAATTGCACCCGCCGCGCACGCGGCCCAGATGCAGCAGGTCACCATCCTGATCCACAAACCGGTTGGCTACGTGTCGGGTCAGGCGGAAGACGGTTATCAGCCGGCTGTCACGCTGGTCAATCCGTCCAACCATTGGGCCGACGACCAGTCAGGCATCCGCTTCACGCCGCTGCATTTGCGCACGCTTGCACCGGCGGGACGTCTGGACATCGATTCGACCGGCCTGCTCGTGCTGACCCAGGATGGCCGGGTGGCGAAGCAACTGATCGGTGGTCATTCGGACGTCGATAAGGAATATCTCGTGCGCGTGAAATTCGGCGATCTCGAAGTCGATATCGAACCGCATTTCCCGCCTGAAAGCCTTGCGCTGCTGCGCCACGGCCTCTCGCTCGACGACGTGCCGCTCAAGACAGCGCAAGTCAGTTGGCAAAATGGTGAACAGTTGCGTTTCGTGTTGCGTGAAGGCAAAAAGCGCCAGATTCGCCGGATGTGCGAGCTGGTCGGGCTGGAAGTGGTTGGCCTAAAGCGTATCCGGATGGGACGCGTAACGCTCGGCGCCTTGCCGCAGGGCCAATGGCGTTACCTGGGCGCGGACGAAGCGTTCTAAAAGCAGCTTCGCTCACGCTTTCCGCGGGCTTCAGGCGTCGCGGAAAAACGACGAAATTGTTACCAATCGATGCGAACGGCACCCGCCGACCGCATCGATTTTTTTTGGCCAGCTTTTTGATTAAAGAAAATATGACGCATGACCGTTAGTCAGGTACACGCGCAATTTACCGCTTCGAGCCGCGTGTGCTGGGCGCAGTGCTACTGGAGAATTGCCATGTCCGTTGAGATCATTGTTCGCGAAACGAAAACCGGCCTCGAAATCGTCAGCGGCCGACGTCGACTCGATGCGCTGCTCGCGGTTCGCGACGAAGTCGTCGTCACGAGCCCCGGCGTGGGTGAAGTTGTTATCGCACGGTTGCCGGATGGACGCCTGCAGGCATCGGCGAATCCGGAGCACATCGCATTGTTCCGCCAACCGGCAATGGCGTCGGGACCCAAGAAAAGCTTCGCTTGACGCTTGACGATGAAAGCTGCCGGGCTCCGGTGGCTGTGATTTCCAGGTGCAACAAGCATCCGGCTGAACGGCCGGGTTTTGTGCGGCATGGCCGAGCGAATCGCCATTTCGTTACGCGCTGCTCGAGAACTGCATCTAGCCAAATAAAAGGGCCGCGATTCTTCGCGGCCCTTATTTCATCGTATGGCTGAAAAGACTCTCAGACCAGCACGGCGTCCCCTATTGATCAATCGTCGCTTTTCGGATCGAGCCCTGGAAACAGGACCTCGGTGAAGCCGAATTTCGAGAAGTCCGTCACACGCATGGGATAAAGCTTGCCGATCAGGTGATCGCATTCGTGCTGCACGACGCGCGCGTGAAACCCTTCTGCCAGCCGTTCGATCGGTGAACCGTACTGATCGAAACCCTGATAACGGATCATGGTGTACCGCTGCACTGCGCCCCGCAGGCCCGGCACCGACAAACAGCCTTCCCAGCCTTCTTCCATGTCGTGCGAAACCGGCGTGATGATCGGGTTGATCAGCACCGTTTCCGGTACCGGTTCAGCCTCCGGATACCGGTCGTTTTGCGCAAAACCGAAAATCACGACCTGCAAATCCACCCCGATCTGCGGCGCGGCCAGCCCTGCGCCGTTGGCGTGGCGCATGGTGTCGAACATGTCTTCAACAAGAGCGTGCAGCTCCGGGGTATCGAAATGGTCAACCGACTCGGCGATACGCAACAAACGCGGATCGCCCATTTTGAGGATTTCGCGGATCATGGGGTTTCTCCCTCCAAAAGCTTGCGCATACCATCTTCGTCGAGCACCGGGACGCCGAGTTCTTCAGCCTTCACAAGCTTGCTGCCCGCCTCCGCTCCCGCCACCACGTAATCTGTTTTCTTCGATACCGATCCCGCCACTTTCGCGCCCGCCGCCTCCAGCATTTCCTTCGCGTCTTCGCGGGACAAGTTAGGCAGCGTGCCAGTGAGCACGACCGTCTTGCCGGCAAGAACCCCCTGCGGCGCCTTGGGCGCGGGCGGGCCTTCGGGCCACGTCACCTTGCCCGGCGCGCGCAACTGGTCGATCACCATCTGATTGTGTTCTTCGCTAAAAAAGTTGTGCAGCGACTCGGCCACGACAGGCCCGACATCGTTCACTTCCAGCAATTCTTCAACGCTCGCCGCCATGATCGGATCGAGCGAGCCAAAATGCTTGGCGAGGTCCTTCGCCGTCGATTCCCCGACGTGACGAATACCCAGCGCGTACAGAAACCGCGGCAACGTGGTTTGTTTCGCCTTCTCGAGGGAATCGTACAGATTCTGAGCGGATTTATCAGCGAAACGATCCAGCGCAGCGAGCGTTGCCACACCAAGATTGAACAAGTCCGCCGGCGTGCGCACGATGTTCTCGTCGACCAGTTGGTCGATGATCTTCTCACCCAGCCCGTCGATATCCAGCGCGCGCCGCTGCGCGAAGTGCCAAAGCGCCTGTTTGCGCTGCGCGGGACAGATCAGGCCGCCGGTGCATCGCGCAATGGCTTCGTCAGGAAGCCTTTCTATCTTCGATCCGCACACCGGGCACTCGGTCGGCATCACGAACTCGCGGGCATCGTCCGGACGCCGGTCGAGAATCGCGCCGACCACTTCGGGAATCACGTCGCCGGCACGGCGCACGATCACGGTGTCGCCGATACGGATGTCCTTGCGCCGCACTTCGTCCTCGTTATGCAGCGTGGCATTCGTTACCGTCGCGCCGCCGACAAACACAGGCGTAAGGCGCGCGACCGGCGTGATGGCGCCCGTACGGCCAACTTGTACGTCAATTGCCAGCAACTGCGTGAGCGCTTCCTGCGCGGGAAACTTGTGTGCAAGCGCAAAGCGCGGCGCACGCGAGACGAAACCCAGCTTGTCTTGCTCGTCGCGCTGGTTGACCTTATAGACGACGCCGTCGATGTCGTACGGCAAACCATCGCGTTGCTCGCCTGTTTTGCGGAAGAACTCGAGCAGGCCCTCGGCGCCTTGCACCACGCCACGTTCCGAGTTGACCGGCAAGCCCATTTCCTTGTACCAGTCGAGCAGTGCCGAATGCGACACCGGCATCTCCGCGCCGTCCAGTACACCGATGCCATAAGCGAAAAACGACAACTGGCGCTGCGCGGTCATCTTGGGATCGAGTTGCCGCAAACCGCCAGCCGCCGCATTACGCGGGTTCGCAAACTCGCGTTGTTCGGCTTCGCGCTGGCGCGCGTTGATCTTTTCAAAATCGCGCTTGAACATGAGCACTTCGCCGCGCACATCGAGCCGCTTCGGGATGTTCTTACCCTTGAGCTTCAGCGGGATAGAGCGGATGGTGCGCACATTCTCGGTAACCTCTTCGCCGGTCGCGCCATCGCCGCGCGTGGCCGCCTGGACGAAGATGCCGTCGTCGTAACGCAGGGAAATGGCAAGCCCGTCGAATTTCAGTTCGCACGCATATTCCACGGGCGAGTGACCGAGCGCGTCGGCCACGCGTTTATCGAAGGCGATGATGTCTTCGTCAGCGAAACCGTTGTTCAACGAGAGCATGGGCACGTCGTGCGTGACCGGCTGGAAACCCGTTGCGACCTGGCCGCCGACGCGTTGCGTGGGGGAATCGGGCGTAATCAGGTCGGGCTGATCGGTCTCGATCTGCTGCAGTTCCTTGAACAGGACGTCGTATTCGGCGTCGGGCAGATCCGGCTGATCGAGAACGTAATACGCGTAGTTGGCACGCTCGAGTTCCGTGCGCAGCCAGACGGCGCGCTCAGCCGGCCGCTCGGCGCTGGCGATGGGCGCGCCCCGCGCCGCGGAAGTGGCGGAGGCAGCTTTGGGATCAGCTTTAGGACCCGCTTTAGAAGCGGCTTTCGGTTTGGCAGACATGCGGCGAGACAGGCTAGAAAGTTAGAAGAAACCGACCTGTCGATTGTCTCAGAGATCAGTGAATCGTGACATCGGCCGTATAGCCGATGCCTTACGAAACCGCTACCTGTCAGACGGCCGCCGCCGTAAGATCCTTACTGGCTGAACAAGCGCCGCGTGGCGGGGGAGCCCGCCGGAATACCCGCCTGTTCGAGCTTTGCGTACAGCGTCATCAACTGCTTTTCAATGGCGAGCAGCGACGATTCCGGCAATGGCCGGCGCTGGTCGTCCACCACGCGCGCGCCAACGCGCTCGGAGAGCGACTTCGCGTAATCGCACATCAGGCGGAACGGCAGGATGTCTTCGTCGGCGACCGGTACGTCCAGCACCAGCGTAATCATCTGGCCGCCCTTGTACGTCAGGTCGTCGCGCAGGAAGTTGGTATCGCCGAAAAGCAGCATGAACACCGGGTTCTGGCGTGCATCGAGCTTGACGAAACGCGTACCGTCGCGCGAGAGCAGCAAGCCGTCTTGCGAGGCCACCGCCTGCACGTAGTTGGCCGACCACGGCGCGCCGTCGGAGAGAATGTTGATCGACAATTGCGCGTCGCACTGAGCCGCGAACCCGTCGAGTTCACGCGCCATGCCGACGGTTTCAAGCATGTCGGGAAATTCGGGGGAACCGTCGATGCCATCGGCGAAACGCTGTACGCCTGTGACGAACTCCGAGAATTCCAGTTCGTTCAGCGGACCGCCGCGATTGGCTAGTTGCACTGCCGCGCGCAATTCTTCATAACGCGCGCCGTTCTTGAGCAATTCCCAGGTCGTGCCGCCTTCCGGCTTGCCTTCAATATGCACGGGCTTCGCGCCCGCGCGGCGCAGCTTTTGCGCGCTCGGGATGAGCTTCTCAGCGGGAATGGGGGCAAGCAAACGGATGGGCACCACGCAATCGATCCGACGGTCCACGATAGCCGGGGGCGCCGATGAAATCGTGGTTGCCGCGGGCAAAACGGGTTCGTCATCGTCGGCCAAAATGGGCGACATGGCCGATGAATCCGGCTCCGGGAAATCGCCATTCACCGAGGTCGCTTCAGCCTGGATATCGACTGCGGTATCGGCCGGTGCGACCGTGGAAAGCGGTGCCCCGCCAAAGCTCGGCTCGACTCGTGTGTCCGGTGTATCTCCCTCGCCCATGGCGGGTTCACGCCTGACCGGGCGTGTCGGTTCAATGAACGGCTGCTCCTCGTCGGTGTCGCTGCGCGCGAGCGACTCTGCTGCTTCGTCAGGCATCGGGCGCGGCATCTTGCGACGCACTTTGGCGCCTTGCCACGCGTTATAAACCACTACGCCGCCAACCACCACGGCACCCGCTCCAATCAACCCGAGTGTCAACTCGTCCATGCACTCTCCGTCATTCTTTTCCGGCTGCGCTCTCGGCGCGCTTGGCGAGCGCTTATTGAGGCATCCCGCGCTCATATTTGAGCGCTTGTTGAGCTTACGCTGCGCGATCTGCGGCCCACGCGGTATCGAACCAATCAATCGATCTGCATGGAGCCACTCCGCGACTGCGCGCCAGAACGGGCCTCCCAGGCCTGTTCTCCCTGCTTTTTCACACTAAATCTTGCTGTCCGTTCTAAAAAGCCCGGCCAGACGTTCACGCATTCTGGGCGAAACCCGCTGCGGATTCCATATCCACGGCAACGATCCGCGAGACGCCCTGTTCCTGCATCGTCACGCCAATCAGTTGTTGCGCCATTTCCATCGCGATCTTGTTGTGCGAGATGAAGAGGAATTGCGTCTTCTCCGACATCGCCTGTACAAGATTCGCAAAGCGCTCGGTATTGGCGTCGTCGAGTGGCGCGTCCACTTCGTCCAGCAGACAGAACGGCGCCGGATTCAACTGGAACATCGCAAACACGAGCGCGGTGGCGGTGAGGGCCTTTTCGCCGCCCGACAACAAGTGAATGGTCGAATTCTTCTTGCCCGGCGGTTGCGCGAGCACTTGCACGCCCGCATCCAGGATTTCGTCGCCGGTCATCACGAGTTTTGCTTGGCCGCCGCCGAAAAGACGCGGGAAAAGCTCGCCAAAATGACGGTTCACTTCGTCGAACGTGCCTTGCAGCAACGACCGCGTTTCCTGGTCGATCTTGTGGATCGCGTCTTCCAGCGTGCCGATGGCATCGTTCAAATCCGCCGATTGCGCGTCGAGGAACTCCTTGCGCTCGCTGGCTGCGGCAAGCTCGTCGAGCGCCGCCATGTTCACGGCGCCAAGCGCCGCGATCGCATTGTTCAGCCGCGTGACTTCGCCCTGCAAATACGACGGTTTCATATCCGGCGTGAGCTTGGCCTGCAACTCGGCTTCATCCACACCCGCGGCCGCCAGTTGCTCGATGAACTGTTCGCCGCTGATGCGTGCCGCCTGTTCCTTCAATTGCAATTCGTTGATCTTGTCGCGCAAAGGCTGGAGCGAACGTTCCGCGATAAGCCGCAATTCGTCGGCCTGACGCAGCCGCGCGGTGAGGTCGTCGAGTTCGATGCGGGCCGATTGCAGCGCCGCTTCCCGCTCCGCGCGCAATTCGAGCGCGTCCTGCAAGCCGGTGTGCGCCGTTTGCTCGTTGATCGTTTCAAGTTCAGCGCGGGCGTCTTCCAGTGCACCGGCGACGCGTTCGCTCTGATCCTTCGCCGTTTCAATGTTGCGCCGATACTCCTCGATCTTCGCCGCCAGCCCACGCGCCGCGAAGCTGGCGTCGGTGGCCGCGCGTTCGAGATCGCGCGCTTGCTGGCGCGCGTTGGTCAACGATTCGTCGAGTGCTTCGAACGCCAGTTGATGATCTTCGAAACGTGCCTGCAACTCAGCGAGTTCGCCGTCATGGCGCTCGAAATTCGCTTCCGATTCAGCCCGCAATGCACGCTGTTCATCGATTTGCGCGGTGATTTCAGCCAGTTCCTCGCGGATCTGCGTGCTGCGCTGCATATAGCGCTCTTGCGCCTGAGCAAGCTTCAACACGTCCATTTGCAAGGCGTGGACACGCTGGGTCGCGCGTTCGGCGGAGGAGCGGGCGTCTCCAAGACTCGCCGATGCCTGCGTATGCGCCGCTTCCGCTCGAATAGCCGCTGCCTTGGCTTCATCGGCGAGGAGCGCCTGTGCGCGCACTTGCTTCGTCAGATTTTCGATTTCCTGCTGGCGGGCAAGCATGCCGGCCTGTTCGGAGTCGGCGGCATAAAGCTGCACGCCAACCCGCGTCACCACATGCCCGGCCTTTACCACCAACGCAGCGCCGTCCGGCAATTGCGAACGCGAGGCAAGCGCTTGGGCGATGTCATCGGCGACAAAAATCTGGCCCAGCCAGTCGGTCAGCACGGCGCGCAGACCGGCATCATCGATACGGATCAGAGCGAGCAATGGACGCAAACCAGCGGGCGTTTCCTGAGGACGACCGGCGTTGGGCGGGGCATAAAACGCGAGCTTCGCGGGCGGCGCATCAGTGGCAAACGCCTTCACCCAATCGAGATTCGATACTTCCAACGCCGCGATCCGCTCACGCAGCACCGACTCCAGCGCCGTTTCCCAACCCCCTTCAACGTGCAGCTTTTTCCACAAGCGCGGCAACGAGCCGAGTTCGTGTTTGTCGAGCCACGGCTGGATCTTGCCTTCAGTCTGAACGTTTTCCTGCAACTGCTTCAGCGCCGCGAGCCGCGCTTCGAGCTGGTGAATCTGCGCGCTTTCGGCCTGCACTTTCTCTTGTGCCGCGCGACGCTCGCCATCCAGACGCGGCAGCGTGTCCTGCGCGTCGGAGAGGCGGCCTTGCGCTTCAGCGAGAATTTCTTCGTGCTCGGCGAGTTGCATGCGCAACTCTTCGAGCTGCGCTTCGTCGGGCGCGTCCAGGCCGCCCGCTTCACTTTTCAGGCGTTCGTGGCGCTGCTGCAATTGCTGCAGTTGCTGATCAGCATTGCGCTGATGCGCGGCCTCGAGTTTCAACGCTTGTTCAGTCTGCGCGATACCGCCGCGCTCTGCGTTCAACTCGGCCTGGGCATCGCGGAAACGCGCTTCGAGCGCGGGCAATTCGTCGTGTTTCGCAGCCGCTGTTTCTTGCGCGATTGCCGCCTTTTCCTCGCCGATAGCCAGCGCCTCTTCGGCGTCCGTGATCTCGCCGCGGGCTTTCTCGGCCTGCATCTGCCACTGTTCGCGCTGAGCGCTCAACGCCGCGATCTGCGCCTGCACCCGATTACGCGATTCCACGATAAAGCGGATCTCAGCCTCGAGCTTGGCCACTTCCGAGTTCGCTTCGTACAGCGAACCCTGCGCGCCCTGCATGGCGTCGCTTGCGCTGTAGTGCGCCACCCGCAACGTTTCCAGTTGCGCTTCGACTTCACGCAGCTTGGCGGTTTGTGCTTCGAGTTCGATCTGCGCGTCGCTGATGGCGCGCTGCTGGCGCTCCGACTCGTTGCCCGCCTCGTTTTTGCGCAACAGCCACAGCAGCCGTTGTTTTTCCTCGCCATCGGCCTGCAACGTCTTGTATTTCGTCGCGACAATCGCCTGGGCTTCGAGCTTCTCCAGATTCGCGCTCAACTCGCGCACGATGTCTTCCACGCGCGTCAGGTTTTCGCGGGTATCGTGCAGGCGGTTTTCGGTCTCGCGGCGGCGTTCCTTGTACTTGGACACGCCCGCGGCTTCTTCCAGGAACACGCGCAGTTCTTCAGGCTTCGCTTCGATGATCCGCGCAATCATGCCCTGCCCGATGATCGCGTAAGCACGCGGTCCGAGACCCGTACCCAGGAAGATGTCCTGGATATCGCGGCGGCGGGCTGGCAGGTTGTTGATGTAGTAGCTCGACGTGCCGTCGCGCGTTAAAACGCGCTTGACGGCGATTTCGGCGTAGGTGCCCCACTGGCCCCCGGCCCGGCCGTCGGCGTTATCGAAGATGAGTTCGACGCTGGCGCGGCTGCCCGGCTTGCGCGCCGTGGAGCCGTTGAAGATCACGTCCTGCATCGACTCGCCGCGCAGCTCGGACGCGCGCGATTCGCCGAGCACCCAGCGCACGGCGTCGATGATGTTGGATTTGCCGCAGCCATTCGGGCCGACCACGCCGACAAGCTGGCCTGGGACCTGGAAATGGGTGGGATCGACGAAGGACTTGAAGCCAGCGAGTTTTATCGAGGTCAGACGCACGGCGATATCGCTGATTGAAAAGAATTCGGGAGAACGGGCCGGCGAGCCTCCGAGCCGTGATGCTTGTGCGGCAGGAGATAACAACTAACGCCGGTCGAAAACGCTCGGGTGGTGGGTCGAACCCCGTTGAATCAGCTCGGTGCGATCAGAGCTTGATTCGAAGCGGCGGAGCGCAACCCGTGGTGCTATTGCTCGACGGTTTATATATAACCCTTCTATATAACCTGTAACCGACCGCAAGCACGCAACCCGGCGAACGGTGACAATCATACCATCGCCCGTCTTGAATTCTTTTGGTTTGCTGACACAGGGATTTCTCCTCGCAACGGCAGGCCTGCCGGGTTCTGCACGGCAGATGCCGGGTGATTTCAGCGCGATTGCCGGCGGCCGTGGCCGGACGCCTTCCCGCGTTGGAACCCGCTTTCCCCGCCCCGGCAAAAACCGCCCTGACGCCCCTGCAAACCCAACCAGGGGCGACGAGGGGGATATAATCCGAGCCTTGTCGTTTTCAACGTCTGCACCGACTTCGCCGTGAATCCACTTCTCCAGAAACTTCAGCCGTATCCATTCGAAAAATTGCGCGCGCTATTCAAAGGCGTCACGCCGCGCGCCGATTGGACGCCTATCAGCTTCGGTATTGGTGAGCCGAAACATGCAACGCCGGCGCTGATTCGCGAGGCAGTCGTGAACGCGATGTCCGGCCTCGCGTCCTATCCCGCTACGGCGGGCAGCGAGCCATTGCGCCAGGCCATTGCTGACTGGACAAAAGAGCGCTACGGCCTGCCCGAGGTCAATGCCGCCACGGAAGTCTTGCCCGTCTCCGGCTCCCGTGAAGCGCTTTTTTCGCTCGCCCAGACGGTGATCGACAGCCGCAGCAAGGGCGAGGCGCCCATTGTGGTCTGCCCGAATCCGTTCTATCAGATCTACGAAGGCGCAGCCTTGCTGGCCGGCGCCGAGCCGTACTTCGTGAACAGCGATCCGGCGCGCAACTTCGCCTGCGATTACGCAGCCGTCCCCGACGCCGTCTGGGCACGCACCCAATTGCTCTACGTTTGCTCGCCGGGCAACCCGACCGGCGCGGTGCTGACGTTGGAAGACTGGCGCGAGCTGTTCGCGCTCTCGGATCGCCACGGCTTCGTGATTGCCTCCGATGAATGCTATTCCGAGATCTATTTCAACGAAGCCACGCCTCCGCTGGGCTGCCTGGAAGCCGCCCACAAGCTCGGCCGCGGTTTCGACCGGCTGGTGATGCTGTCGAGCTTGTCCAAGCGTTCGAACGTACCCGGCATGCGCTCGGGTTTTGTCGCCGGCGATGCGTCGATACTCAAGCAATTCCTGCTCTACCGCACCTATCACGGCGCAGCGCTCTCACCCATGTTTCAGGCAGCGAGCGTGGTTGCGTGGAAAGACGAGGCGCATGTGCGCGAAAACCGCGCGCTGTACCTCAGGAAATTCACGACCGTCACTCCCATGCTCGCCGAGGTGCTCGACGTCCATCTGCCCGACGCCGCGTTCTATTTGTGGGCGAACGTGGCGCGCACCGGACTCACCGACACCGAGTTCGCCGCCCGCCTTCACGCCGACTATAATGTGACGGTTTTGCCGGGCTCGTATCTGGCGCGAGACGCGCACGGCACGAATCCCGGCAGCGGCTTCATTCGCATTGCGCTAGTTGCCGATGTCGACGAATGCGTGGAAGGTGCACGGCGTATCGTCGAATTTTGCAGCGCGCTTGCTCAGCGGTAGTTGGCCCGGTAACTCCCTCCTTAAATCGCAGCACTCACTTAAGTCACGACCATGTCGCAACAACTTCAGCAGATCATCGATACCGCCTGGGACAACCGCGCCGAGCTGTCGCCGAAATCGGCCCCTGCCGACGTGAGCGAGGCTGTCGCTCACGCCATCGAGCAACTCGATAAAGGCTTGGCCCGCGTTGCCGAGAAACGGGACGGCGAATGGATCGTGAATCAATGGCTGAAGAAAGCAGTGTTGCTGTCGTTCCGCCTGGAAGACAACGCGCCGATGCCGGCTGGCGGTTACAGCCAGTTCTACGACAAAGTGCCGTCGAAGTTCGCCAACTACACGGCCGAAGATTTCGCTGCAGGCGGTTTTCGCGTCGTGCCGCCGGCTATTGCCCGCCGCGGTGCGTTTATCGCTAAAAACGTCGTGCTGATGCCGTCGTACACGAACATCGGCGCGTATGTCGATGAAGGCACGATGGTCGATACCTGGGCCACCGTCGGTTCGTGCGCGCAGATCGGCAAGAACGTGCACTTGTCGGGCGGCGTGGGCATTGGCGGCGTGCTGGAGCCGCTGCAGGCGAACCCGGTGATCATCGAAGACAACTGCTTTATTGGCGCGCGTTCGGAAGTCGTGGAAGGTGTGATCGTGGAAGAGAACTCCGTGATTTCCATGGGTGTGTATCTCGGCCAGAGCACCAAGATCTATGATCGCGAAACGGGTTCGGTCACGTATGGCCGCATCCCGGCGGGATCGGTCGTGGTCGCGGGCAACCTGCCGTCGAAGGACGGTTCGCACAGCCTGTACTGCGCGGTGATCGTGAAGAAGGTGGACGCGAAAACGCGTGCCAAGGTTGGCCTGAACGAGTTGCTGCGAGGCGATTGATCCATGGCCGCGAAAAAGATCGTCGTGTATGGCATTCCGAATTGCGACACCGTGCGAAAAGCACGCGTTTGGCTGGAAGAACATGACGTGCCGTTCGAGTTCCACGACTTCAAGAAAGCCGGGGTGAACACAGCCTTGTTGCAGGACTGGTTGAAGGACGTCACGCTCGACGAACTGATCAACCGGCGCGGCACGACGTGGCGCGGCCTGTCGGATACCTACAAGGACGAAGCCGGTTCCACCGCCGGTGCGATCGCGTTGATGATCCACAAGCCGTCGATCATCAAGCGGCCCGTGCTGGTCGTGAACGGCCGCGTGAAATCGCTCGGATTCGATGCCGAGAAGTACGAAACGCTGTTCGTTTAAAGATTGAGCTCCAAGCTTTTAAGCGCAGCATCGCGTGCCCCTTCAATAAAGGCGCGCGAATCTTGATCCCTGCCGGCCGCCGCGCCGGCATTTTTTATTGAAAGTGGCTCGAATCCATGTCCGGCACCCTTCTTCTCTCGGAACAACTCATCGCGCGCGCGTCCGTCACGCCCGACGATCAGCATTGCCAGAACGTGTTGATCGAGCGCCTGGCCGCGATCGGCTTCGAGTGCGAAACGATCGCGTCGGGCGGCGTCACGAATCTCTGGGCCGTGAAACGCGGCACGGACGGAACCGACGGCAAGCTCCTCGCGTTCGCCGGTCATACCGACGTCGTGCCGACCGGGCCGCTGGAACAATGGACATCGCCTCCGTTCGTGCCGACTCACCGCGACGGCAAGTTGTACGGTCGCGGCGCAGCGGACATGAAGACGTCGATCGCCGCGTTCGTCGTGTCGAGCGAAGAGTTCATAGCGGCGCATCCGGCGCATCGCGGCTCGCTTGCATTCCTGATCACCAGCGACGAAGAAGGCCCCGCCACCGACGGCACCGTCAAAGTGATCGAAGCGTTGAAAGCGCGCGGCGAGCGGCTGGATTACTGCATTGTGGGCGAACCCACTTCAAGCGCCACGCTCGGCGATATGGTCAAGAACGGCCGTCGCGGTTCCATGTCCGGCAGGCTGGTCGTGAAAGGCGTGCAAGGGCATATTGCTTACCCGCATCTCGCGAAGAATCCAATTCACTTGCTCGCGCCAGCGCTCGCTGAACTGGTCTCCACGCATTGGGACGACGGCAACGAATATTTCCCGCCGACCACGTGGCAAGTGTCCAACTTGCACAGCGGCACGGGCGCAACGAACGTGATCCCGGGTCATATCGACTTGATGTTCAATTTCCGCTTTTCCACGGCAAGCACGGTGGAAGGGCTGCAAAGCCGCGTTCACGCGATCCTCGATAAACACGCGCTCGACTACGATCTCGCGTGGAGCGTCAGCGGCCTGCCGTTCCTCACGCCGCGCGGCACGTTGTCGAACGCGCTGGAACAAGCCATTTTCGATGAAACCGGCGTGCGCACCGAACTGTCCACCACGGGCGGCACATCAGATGGACGCTTCATTGCGCGCATCTGCGAACAGGTGGTCGAATTCGGACCGCCCAACGGCAGCATTCACAAGATCGACGAACACGTTGAAGTTGCGTTTATCGAACCATTGAAAAACGTGTACAAACGCGTGCTTGAAACCCTGCTTGCCTGATCCGACTCACCCTTATAAGGAGCCTGCGATGGCGCTTCCCTTCACCACCGTTCGCGATCTGCTGCGTTTTGCCGTCTCGCGTTTTACAGAGGCAAACTTGTCGTTCGGCCACGGTTCATCGAATGCATTCGATGAAGCCGCGTACCTTGTGCTGCATACCCTGCATTTGCCGCTCGACACACTCGACCCGTTCCTCGACGCCCGCCTGCTTGACACCGAAATTGACGCCATCATGAAAGTGATCGAGCGCCGCGCGACGGATCGCGTGCCAGCGGCATACATTACGAACGAAGCGTGGATGCACGGGCACCGTTTCTACGTCGATGAACGCGTGATCGTGCCGCGTTCGTTTATTGGCGAGTTGCTGCAGGATGGCTTGCAGCCGTATGTGCAGGACCCGGATGAAGTCTCGCGCGTGCTCGAACTCTGCACGGGTTCCGGTTGCCTCGCGATTCTGGCGGCGCAGGCGTTCGTGAATGCTGACATCGATGCCGTCGACATCTCCGCGCCCGCGCTGGAAGTCGCGCATAAAAACGTGGACGACTACGACCTGGATTCGCGCGTCGCGTTGTACGAAGGTGATCTGTTCGGACCGCTGCCCGTGGGCCGCTACGAAGTCATCATCACGAATCCGCCGTACGTCAACGCGCTGGCCATGCAGACCTTGCCCGCCGAATATCGCCACGAGCCGGAACTTGCGCTCGCGGGCGGCGCGGACGGCATGGATATCGTGAAGCGGATTGTGGGCGAAGCGCGCAAGTGGCTGACCGAAGACGGCGTGCTCGTCGTCGAAATTGGCAACGAACGGGCCAACGTTGAAGCCACGCTCGGCGGCCTCGACATTGTCTGGCTCTCGACCAGCGCCGGCGACGACAACGTGTTTCTCATCCAGGCAGCCGACTTGCCGGGCTGACGGCGTAACTTTCGACTTTAGGCCAAGCGCGCACATGCACTTCGAGTGGCAGGACTGGCTTCATCTGGGCACGTTCGTGATGCTCGCCCATTTGCTGGGCGCGGCCGCCGCGTGCCACGCGGTGCTCAACACGCGCACCTCGCAAGGCGCGGTCGCGTGGGCCGTGTCGCTTGTCGCCATGCCGTACTTCACGCTGATCCCGTATCTCTTTCTCGGGCGCAGCAAGTTCGCTGGTTACATCGACGCGCGCCGGCTGGAAAACGAGATCCTGCGCAAGAGCGCGCATCCGACAGAATGGAATTTTCCCGATGAAGCCGCCCGCCTGCGCGGCGCAGCGGCCGGAGATCCGGCGGAATATCTCGGCCATCCAACTATCCGTGCGCTGACGCGGTTGAGCGGCATGCCGTTCCTGCGCGGCAATTCCGTGCGTGTGCTGATCAACGGCGACGCCACGTTCGATGCAATTTTCAAAGCCATCGACGCAGCGAAAAGCTATGTGGTCGTGCAGTTTTTCATCGTCCGCGCCGATGATCTCGGCAATCAACTGAAAGACCTGCTGCTCAAAAAAGCGCAGCAAGGCGTGCGCGTTTATTTTCTCTACGACAGCATCGGCAGCTTCGATTTACCCAAACGCTACGTCAACACCTTGCGCGCGGGCGGCGTGCAAACGCATCCGTTCGCGACCAAGCGCAAGTTCGTCAATCGCTTCCAGATCAACTTCCGTAATCATCGGAAGATCGTGGTAGTCGATGGCGAATGTGCGTTTGTAGGCGGCCATAACGTGGGCGTCGAATATCTCGGCGCGAATCCGCGTTTGTCGCCCTGGCGCGATACGCACATTGAAGTGCGCGGCCCGGCGGTCGCGAGCATTCAGTTTGTGTTCATCGAAGACTGGTACTGGGCGACGCAGCGCATTCCGGAAGTGGAAGCGTCGAAGACATCAGCAGACGATATGAGCTGCCTCATCCTCGCGAGCGGCCCCGCCGACCATCAGGAAACGTGCTCGCTGTTTTTCGTCGAAGCAATCAACGCGGCGCGTTCGCGGATCTGGATCACGACGCCGTATCTCATTCCCGATGAAGCCGTGTTCTCGGCGCTGCGGCTTGCCGTTTTGCGCGGCGTCGACGTGCGAATCCTGATTCCTAGCCGCCGCGATCATCGCGTGGTGTTTGCTGCGTCGAAACTCTATGCCTACGATGCGCTGCTCGCAGGCGTGAAGATCTTTCGATATCGCCCGGGCTTCCTGCATCAGAAAGTGGTGCTGGTGGACGACATGTCCGCCGCCATTGGCAGCGCGAATCTCGATAACCGCTCGTTTCGTCTCAACTTCGAGATCATGGTCCTGACCGTGGACAAGGGCTTTGCGAGCGAAGTCGAAAAAATGCTGCTCGATGACTTTGCGCAATCATGGGAAATCAGCCGCGACGATTATCTCGGCGCGCCAGCATGGCGCCGCATGGCGATGCACGTCGCGCGCTTGTTTTCACCCATTCTTTGACGCGGGTTTAAGCCCCGCTTTTAGCCCACGTAAGGTCCGAGGTGATGGGCGAATCGCCGGGCGCATTCCAGGCCGAATGCTGTCGGCTTGATCCCGCGATCGTGCTTCACCTCAAACCCCATTCGCCATGCCGCAATGCGCTTGCCGTAACACGTGAGCGCGTCGAGCGACTGCATCACGAAGACAATCGCCGGCAACACCTCCTCGTAGTGCAGCTGCGCCGCGGCCGGATCGTCGTTCGCGAATGCGCGAAAAATCTCCACCTGATGATCGAAGCTGTCCGGCGCGACGATCATGCCCGCGCAACCGGCGCGCAAGTTGTCGAGCAACTCCTGCCCGCCGCGCCCATTGAAAACAGGCATTGTGCTGCCGGCCGCCGCCAGGCAGTCGATGGTCGTACGCAACACCGTCGCCGGGCCCTCACCCTTTAACCAGCGAAAATTCGGGCACTGCTGCGCCAGTTCGGCAAGCGCTTCCGGCGACAAACCGACGCCCAGATATTCCGGCGCGTTTTGAATGCCTGCGCCGGCTGTGTCCGTCAAGCCGTTCATGACGGCGGCGAAGAAATCGAAGTAAAAGCGTTCGGGCTCGGTTCGCGTGGATGGCGGTTGCAGAATCAGCCATTGCGCGCCGTGCGCCACGGCCCAATTGCCGAATTCGGTCTGCTCCTGGACGGTGTCGCCGGTGACGGTCACCGCCAGCGGGACGCGAGATTCAATGTCCTCGCGCGCCCAGTTCACCACTTGCTCACGCTCAGCCCGCGACAAACGCTGCACTTCGGTTGCGAGACCGAGTACCACGATACCGGGAGCACCGGCGGCAATGGTCCGCTCGACTTGCACGCGCATGGCGTCGCGATCGAGCTCGTTGTGTTCATCGAAATAAGCGTAGAGAACCGGCCAGATGCCGGCGGGCGAGAAATCGTTTGTTGCAGTCATATGCGTCGGACCTGATCTTCGATGTTCAATGAGAGTCGCGCGGCACAGGCGCGCCGCTTGAGCCGACGAGGAAATCAAGGTCGGCGCCCTGGTCCGCCTGCAGTACGTGATCGACGTAGAGCTTCACATAACCGCGCAGTGGCGACGCCGGCTTGGTCCATAACGCACGACGCCGTTCGAGTTCTTCATCGGAAACTTCCAGATGCAGCCGGCGCGCTTCGACATCGAGTTCAATCATGTCGCCGGTCTGCACAAGCGCGAGCGGTCCGCCCGCTGCCGCTTCCGGCGACACGTGCAAAACCACTGCGCCGTACGCAGTGCCGCTCATCCGGCCATCCGAAATGCGGACCATGTCGGTAATGCCCTTCTGGAGCACCTTTTTCGGCAGCGGCATGTTGCCGACTTCAGCGAACCCTGGATAACCCTTCGGCCCCGCGCCCTTCAAGACCATGACGCAGTGCTCATCGATATCAAGGGCTTCGTCATCCACCTTCGCGTGCAATTCCTCCACATTTTCGAACACAACCGCGCGGCCGCGATGTTTCAGCAAATGTTGCGATGCCGCCGACGGTTTGATCACGGCGCCATTCGGCGCGAGATTGCCCCTCAGCACTGCTATACCGGCCTTCGGCTTGAACGGTGCCGCGAACAGCGTGATGACTTTTTCGTCGTCGTTGCGGGCATTCGACACGTTGTCCCAGATCGTCTTGCCGTTCACGGTCAGCGCGTTCTTGTGCAGCAAACCGTGTTCGCCAAGCTGCTTCAGCACGGCCGGCAAACCGCCCGCGTAGTAGAAATCCTCCATTAGGTATTCGCCCGAAGGCTGGAGATTCACGAGACACGGCACGTCGGAACCCAGCTCCCAATCGTCGAGCGTCAGCGGCACGCCAATGCGCTTGGCGAGTGCGATCAGATGCACCACCGCATTCGTCGATCCGCCAATCGCGGCATTCGTGCGAATTGCGTTCTCGAAGGCTTCGCGCGTGAGGATTTTGTCCATCGTGAGGTCTTCATGCACCATATCGACGATACGCCGGCCCGCCATATGGGCCAGCACCTGACGGCGGGCATCGACGGCGGGAATGGCCGCGTTATGCGGCAAGCCCATGCCGAGCGATTCGACCATCGACGCCATGGTGGAGGCTGTGCCCATCGTCATGCAATGTCCGCGCGAACGGTTCATGCACGACTCGGCTTCGGTGAATTCCTCTTGCGTCATGGTGCCCGCGCGCACTTCCTCCGACATCTGCCAGACGCCCGTGCCCGAACCGATCGGCTTGCCGCGATAGCGACCGTTCAACATCGGCCCGCCGGATACGGCGAGCGCGGGCAAATTGCACGATGCCGCGCCCATCAGCAACGCGGGCGTGGTCTTGTCGCAGCCGACGAGCAGGATCACGCCATCGAGAGGATTGCCGCGAATCGATTCCTCCACATCCATTGACGCGAGATTGCGAAACAACATGGCGGTCGGTCTCAGGTTCGACTCGCCGAGCGACATCACCGGGAATTCGAGCGGTAGGCCGCCCGCCTCGCGAACACCCCGTTTCACGTATTCCGCCAGCTCACGGAAATGAGCGTTGCACGGCGTCAGTTCCGACCAGGTGTTGCAGATGCCGATCACCGGACGGCCATCGAAGTTGTCGTGGGGAATGCCCTGGTTTTTCATCCACGAGCGGTGAATGAAACCGTCCTTGCCGTGTGTACCGAACCATTGTTGCGAGCGAAGTTTGCGCATGTCTTGTCTCGTTGCGGAGCGCCGTTGTGGGGTGTTGAGATGGATGTGCGTGCCGGTTTAAGGACGACTTAAGGACGGCGCGCGATTACCCAATGTCCTGTTCTTGTTCTTGAGAAGCCATCTTTCTGGTCACAACTTCAGACCGAGCCGCGCCTTTTTCCAGCGCGTTGAAGTCACGTTGAGTGGCGAGCAGCAACCGCGTCATTGCCGCGTGCGCCTCTGCGGGCTGGCGGCTCCGGATTGCATCGAATACAGCGCAATGCTGTTCCAGCGACGCCTCTGCCGACAGCGCCTGCTTGCCGGTCAGGCGAATGCCTGCGTCCAGCGCGGCCCGGACCGTGCCGATCAATTGCGTGAAGACCCAATTCCCGGCCGCTTCGATAATGCCGGCGTGAAAAGCGACATCCGCCGCCGCCCAGCCTGCGCCGCGCGTGCCGTCCGCTTCGCCGGCCATCGCGTTCAGCGCGGCTTCGATCCGCGCAAGATCACGCTCGGAAGCCCTTGTTGCCGCAAGTTCGGCGGCACGTGGTTCGATCAACAAACGCGCTTCGACCAGCGCCTGGAAAAACGACACGTCCTCTACCCGCAAGACCGCCATGTCCAGCACCGACGCATCCAGCAATTTCCACGATTCCCGCGCGAGAACGGTCGCGCCCTTGCGTCGCCTGCTCTCGATCAGGCCAAGTGAAGCGAGCTTCTGCATCGCCTCGCGGGCAGCCGTACGGCTTACGCCATGCGCGGTGGCGAGTTCCATTTCGTTTGGCAAGGACGAGCCAACGGGGTAGTCGCCCGAAACGATCGCGTCAACTAGATGGACAACGATCGCCTCATGCAGCTTCGTCATGGTTGGCGAGCCTGCGTTTTCTGGTTTCATCGCGACGGCCAATGGGTATGGGTAGAAAAAATTAAATCATACTTAATTTCTCCGTAAAAAATGAATATGTCCGACATAATTTCAACTCACGGCAATTGGACGAAAGCCGTTGCCGGGCTTGGCGGGCCGCCGGGCGATTGTCTGAGCGCTATAACGTGCCCTTCGACTCGAGCGCTCCGGAGACATACAGGCGTGCAGAAACACCGGATGGGTTCCCGGGAACACAGACAGAATATGTTGATCGGCGACGCCCGGCCGGACGACGCCTTCAAAGAACCAGACAGCCGAAGCATCCGGTCCCGTCAGATCAAGCCACTAACGCCAATCAGGCGTCAGAGCAGCTTTTCGATATCACTCGAAATCGCATCCGGCTTCGTCACCGAGCCGAACCGGGTGATCACGTTGCCTTGCTTGTCGACCAGGAACTTCGTGAAGTTCCACTTGATGCCTTCCGTTCCCAGCACGCCCGGCGCTTCCTCGGTCAGATAACGGAACAGCGGATGCGCGTTCGCCCCGTTCACATCGACTTTCGCAAACATGGGAAACGTGACCCCATAGTTCTGCTCGCAAAAGCTGCCAATTTGCGCCGCATCGCCCGGTTCCTGTTTGCCAAACTGATTGCACGGGAAGCCCAGCACCGCAAACCCGCGATCCGCATAACGCTCGTGCAACTCCTGCAAGCCCTTGTACTGCGGCGTGAACCCGCACTCGCTCGCCGTGTTCACGATCAGCAGCACCTTGCCCTGATAACTGTCCATGCTGACGGTTTCGCCGCCCAGGGTTTCCGCCGAAAACGAGTAGATAGGGTTCATTCGATGCTCCGCCTGAAAAAATCCAGTCTAAGCGAAACCCGGGTCAAAAAACACTCGGCCGATCGGCTAACGGCGTCCCAATGTCAATGAGCCGGTGACGCGCACCCGCGCCGGTCTAAAATAGCGTTTTCCCGTACCTGCCTGGGTCTCCACGCCGTGATTCGCTTCAACCAGTTCAGCCTCGCCCGCGGCACCAAACCGCTCTTCGAACAGACCACGTTCGCGCTCAATCCTGGCGAAAAGGCGGGGCTCATCGGCGCTAACGGCGCGGGGAAGTCCACGCTCTTCTCCGTTCTGCGTGGCGATCTGCACTCCGACGGTGGCGATTTCTCGATGCCGCCGTCGTGGCAAATCGCGCACGTCGCGCAGGAAACGCCGGCCGTGGATCGCACCGCGCTCGACTACACGCTTGACGGCGACACGCAATTGCGACGCATCGAAGCGCGAATTGCGGCGGCATCGGCGGCTCACGACGGCGCCGCTGAAGCCGACGCGCACGCCGCTTTCGCCGACGCCGACGGTTATACCGCGCCCGCCCGCGCCGAAACCCTGCTGATCGGCCTGGGCTTCACGCTCGCGCAAACAAAAGAGCCCGTGGCGAGCTTCTCGGGCGGCTGGCGCATGCGCCTGAACCTGGCGCAAGCGCTGATGTGCCGCTCGGACCTGCTGCTGCTCGACGAACCCACGAACCACCTGGATCTCGACGCGATCATCTGGCTGGAAGACTGGTTGCACCGGTATCCGGGAACGCTGATCGTGATTTCTCACGATCGCGAATTCCTCGATTCCGTCTGCAATGTCACGCTGCATCTGGAAAACCGGCAGATCAAGCGTTACGGCGGCAATTACAGCCAGTTCGAAATCCTGCGCGCGCAACAAATCGCGTTGCAGCAAAGCGCGTACGTGAAGCAGCAAAAGACCGTCGAACATCTGCAAAGCTTCATCAATCGTTTCAAGGCGCAAGCGACCAAAGCGAAGCAGGCGCAAAGCCGTGTGAAGGCGCTGGAGCGCATGGAAATCATCGCCCCGGCGCACGCTTCTTCGCCTTTCACATTCGAGTTCCGCGCGCCGGATGCCGCGCCGAACCCGATGATGGTGATGGAGTCCGTGCGCTGCGGATATCACACGGACGCTGGTGAAGCGCCAATTGTGGAAGGCGTCACGCTGTCCATTCAGAACGGCCAGCGAATTGGCTTGCTGGGTGCGAACGGACAAGGGAAATCGACGCTCATCAAGACGCTGGCGGGCACGCTTGAAGCGTTGAGCGGCAAGGTGCGTGAGGGTAAGGGCTTGCGCATTGGCTATTTCGCGCAGCATCAACTTGAAACGCTGCGTCCGCAAGACTCGGCGCTGGAGCACGTGGCCCGGCTCGCGCCCGACACACGCGAACAGGAACTACGCGATTTCCTGGGTGGCTTCAATTTTTCCGGCGAGATGGCGACTGCGAAGATCGCGCCGTTTTCCGGTGGAGAAAAGGCGCGGCTCGCGCTTGCGCTGATCATCTGGCAAAAGCCAAATCTGCTGCTTCTCGACGAACCGACGAACCATCTGGATCTCGAAACGCGTCACGCGCTGACCATGGCGCTCGCGCAGTTCGAAGGCACGTTAATCCTGGTGTCGCACGATCGCCATTTGCTGCGCGCCACCACGGACAATTTCATGCTCGTGGCCAAACATCGGCTGCAGCCTTTTGATGGCGACCTCGACGATTATCGCGACTGGTTGCTGCAACACGCGGCCGAGCAGCGGGCGGCGGCCAAGGATATGGTCAACAACGGTTCAGCGGACGATTCGCTGGATTCGGGGCAGAACCGCAAGGAGCAGCGTCGCCAGGAGGCACAGGAGCGGCAGAAACTCTCACATTTGAAAAAGCCGCTGCAATCGCGGATTTCGAAGATCGAGAAGGAGATGGACAAGCTGAATGCCGAGAAAGCGCAGCTCGATATTTTCGTAGCCGACGCCGCCAGTTACGAGCCCGCCATGAAGACGCAACTCACGGAATCGATCCGCCGTCAGGCCGATGTGAACGGTCAGCTGGAAGCGCTCGAAGCGCAATGGTTAAAGGCGCACGAGGAACTGGAGCAGATTGGCTGAACGCCCGCTGCATTACTAGCCGTAGCGCCCTCTAGCGCCGGGGCAGCGTTTGCCGCGGCATGCCTTCGTCATCGACCAGTACGTGCTTGCGTCCCTTTACGTGTCGCCGAATGGTCGCCACGACCTCGTCTTCCGTCACGTCTTCGGCCACCACACGACGCGATATTTGCCCTTCAGCGTCGATCCACTCGACGATCCGGCATCCACCGCCCCATGGCTGCTGAATGGGCGCGGACACACGGCAACCGCGCAGATGGAAGGTTGGGCGAGACAAGGTTTGATCTGCGTGTTTCAAGGCGTGGTTCCTTTTTCCTTTTTGCGCTCGTATCCGGGTTTGTCGCGATACAAGCATAGAAAAACGACGCCCCGCGTGGGTTACAGGAACCCCGCGGTTTTTTACACGACATTACTAAGGGACGGATGCCAGGCAGCCTTAAGCCAGTGATCGCACGCGATCGATCGCTTCTTCAATCCGATCGACTGCGATCACTTCCAGCCCATCGATAGGTTGCTTCGGCGCGTTCGCCTTTGGAATCAGCGCGATCGAAAAGCCCAGTTTCGCGGCCTCTTTCAAGCGGTCCTGACCTCGTGGCGACGGCCTGATTTCACCCGCCAGCCCCACTTCGCCGAACACGATCAGGCCCTTCGGCAGCGCCTTGTTACGCATTGATGAATGAATCGCGAGCAATACAGCCAAATCGGCAGCGGGCTCCGTGATCTTCACACCACCCACCGCGTTCAGGAACACGTCCTGATCGAAGCACGCAATGCCCGCATGCCGATGCAACACAGCCAGCAACAACGCGAGCCGGTTCTGCTCCAGCCCTACGGCGAGCCTACGCGGATTCGGGACATGCGCGGTATCGACCAGCGCCTGCACTTCCACCAATAACGGCCGCGAGCCTTCTTGCGTCACCAGCACGCACGAACCCGGCACGCTCTGCGCATGCTGCGATAAAAACAGCGCCGATGGATTCGCCACGCCGCGCAAACCGCGCTCGGTCATCGCAAACACGCCAAGCTCGTTCACCGCGCCGAAGCGGTTCTTGAACGCGCGCACGAGGCGAAACGATGAGTGGGTATCGCCCTCGAAATACAGCACGGTGTCGACGATATGTTCAAGCACGCGCGGCCCGGCGAGATTGCCTTCCTTCGTCACGTGCCCGACCATGATGATGGCGGTGCCCGTCTGCTTCGCGATCCGCGTGAGCTGCGCTGCGCATTCGCGCACTTGCGCAACCGAGCCCGGCGCGGAGGTCAGCGCTTCGGAATAGACGGTTTGAATTGAATCGATGACCGCCACTTCCGGCCGCTCTGTATCGATAGTCGCCTGAATCCGCTCAAGCTGGATTTCCGCCAGCAAGCGCAAATCAGGCGCTGCATTCCCGGAATCGCCGAGCAAGCCAAGCCGCTGCGCTCGCAACGCGATCTGCGCGCCGGACTCTTCACCGCTGATATAAAGCGCGGGCCGCTCACGCGCAATTTCCGCCAGCGATTGCAGCAGTAGCGTGGATTTCCCGATGCCAGGATCGCCGCCGATCAGCACCACGCCGCCGGCCACCAGACCGCCGCCCAGCACCCGGTCGAATTCGCCGATACCCGTGGTAAAGCGCGGCACGTCCGACGCTTCGATCTCGGACAAGCGCTGCACCGGCGAGGTCTTCGCGAGCGCTTGAAAGCGATGCGCCGAGGGCGACTCCGCCACCGACTCGACCAGCGTGTTCCACGCTCCGCAGGCTGGACATTGACCTTGCCATTTCGGCGCCTGGCCGCCGCAGTCGCTACATACGTACAGTGTCTTGACCTTCGCTACTTTCGCCACTCGCCTTCCTGAATTCCGTCGTTATCTGGTCGAACAACCCGCTCTATTCCGCACGCATGGGCACACGCGGCGAGACTGCGCACATCAACTCATACCCGATCGTGCCGCACGCAGCCGCGACGTCATCGATCGGCAATTTCGTGCCCCACAACTCCACCGGCGCACCGATCCCGGCAGTTGGGATCGGGGTCAGGTCCACCGTCAGCATGTCCATGGATACCCGGCCGACGATCCGCGTCAGCACGCCATCGACAATAACCGGCGTGCCTTCGGGCGCCACTCGAGGATAACCGTCCGCATAACCGCACGCCACTACGCCGATCCGCATAGGACCTGTGGCCGAGAACACCGAACCGTAGCCAACCGAGTGCCCCGCCGCCACGGTCTGCACGCCGATCAGCTCGGACGCGAGCGTCATGGCGGGCTTCAATCCCGTGCTGGCGATATCAGCCGTTTTGCCCGACGGCGAAGCGCCGTACAAAATGATGCCCGGCCGCACCCAGTCGAAATGCGAACCTGCATGCCACAGCGTGGCTGCGGAATTGGCGAGGCTGCGCGCGCCGGCAATGCCTTCGGCACCGCGTTCGAACGCTTCGAGTTGATGATCGATGCCACGCGGGCCGTCGGCATCGGAGAAATGGGTCATCAGCGTGATCTGGCCAACGCCCTGCACTGCCCGCGCGCGTTCCCAAGCTGCCCGGAAACGCTCCGGCGTATAACCGAGCCGGTTCATGCCGCTGTTCATCTTCAACTGGATATTGACCGGCTTCGACAACCGCGCCATTTCCAGCATCCGCAACTGTTCATCGCAATGCACGGCGGTCGTCAGGCTGTATCGATCAATCACATCGATATCCGTCGGACGGAAAAAACCTTCCAGCAACAAAATAGGACCGGCCCAGCCCAACTCACGCAACTTGACCGCTTCTTCGAGGTCGAGCAGGCCAAAACCGTCTGTTGCGCGCAATCCGGGGAACGCTCGCGCCACGCCATGGCCATATGCATTGGCCTTGACCACAGCCCATATCTTTGATTTCGGCGCGTGACGGCGTGCGACAGCGAGATTGCTGGCGAGTGCAGCGGTGTGGATCGTGGCGGATATCGGGCGCGGCATGGAAGTTTGGTTGGAAAAAAGCAGGTGATGAGCAGGTGATTACGCGAGAGCGGTCACAGCTTGACGATGTCTGAACCTCTGCGCAAACATCATTGCGCCGACGTCATTATGGCAGCAGTCGATCGTGCCCTATTGATGATCGCCTGGAAGCATGGCGGAACAACCCAGGGTAGATGTGCCAACGGCCAATCATTGCATAGAATGGCCGTTTAACAAGAGACCGTGCGCGCGGTGATAAATCCGAAAATAGCCGATGTAGCGGCTCAATAGCTGAATCAGTACCCGAATCAATACCTTATAGGCGCCTTGCAGACCGGTGACGTTCCGGCCCGAACGTCTGCGAATTGTCATGCAGGTTACTGCTAGGCAGAATGCGCCTATTTTCGTGTTATAAAGCCGTGCACACAACCCATTTCGAACAGAAATTGCCTGATCGGGAGCCCGTGCGCGAAGCCGGACGCGAGCGACGAGCGCGCCGTGTGCGAACGGGGCGGATTACCCGCAGTGCGGACTAGCATCGGATCAGATGAAAAAAGGTTTTTACACCATCATGGCCGCGCAGTTTTTCTCGTCGCTGGCCGACAACGCCCTTCTGATCGCTGCGATCGCACTGCTGAAAGATCTTCACGCCCCGAACTGGATGACACCGCTGCTCAAGCTGTTCTTTGTGCTGTCATACGTTGTTCTGGCTGCTTTCGTCGGTGCCTTCGCAGACTCGAGACCGAAGGGCCACGTGATGTTCGTCACCAACTCGATCAAGGTCGTTGGCTGCCTGACCATGCTGGTCGGTGCGCATCCGTTGCTCGCCTACGGCATTGTCGGATTCGGCGCCGCGGCGTATTCGCCGGCGAAATACGGCATTCTCACCGAGCTGTTGCCCGCCGACCGTCTGGTCGCGGCGAACGGCTGGATCGAGGGCACCACGGTAGGGTCGATCATCCTCGGCACGGTCATGGGCGGTGCGTTGATCAGTCCGCACATTGCCTCGCACATTCTTCAGTGGCATATCCCGAAGGTCGATACCCCCGCCGAAGCCGCCATGCTCGTGATCGTGCTCATGTACATTGTCGCGGCCCTTTTCAACCTGCGGATTCCCGACACCGGCGCGCGTTATCCGAAGCAGGAACATCGTCCGCTCAAACTGATCACCGATTTCGCCGATTGTTTCAACGCGCTCTGGCACGACAAGCTCGGCCAGATCTCGCTCGCCGTGACCACGCTGTTCTGGGGCGCAGGCGCGACGCTGCAGTTCATCGTGCTGAAATGGGCGGAAGTGTCGCTCGGCATGTCGTTGTCGGAGGCCGCCATCTTGCAGGCGATCATCGCGGTCGGCGTCGCGGTCGGCGCTATCCTCGCGGCCGCCCGCGTGCCGCTGAAGAAGTCGCTCTCGGTGCTGCCGGTCGGCATCATGATGGGCATTGCAGTGATGCTGCTCGCGTTCTATTCGAAGCATCTGTTTCCGGTGCATTGGGGCATCTATTTCGGCCGCATGCACGTTCCGGGTTACCTGATCGTCGCGTATATCTTCCTGATGATCGTCGGCGGCTTGTCGGGCTTTTTCGTGGTGCCGATGAATGCGCTGCTGCAGCATCGCGGCCACGTGCTGTTGTCGGCGGGTCACTCCATCGCGGTACAGAATTTCAACGAGAATCTCTCGGTGCTCGTGATGTTGTGCCTATACGCGGTCCTCGTCTGGCTCGACGTCCCGATTCAATTCGTGATCGTGCTGTTCGGCACCTTCGTCTGCCTGATGATGTACTTCGTCATGCGACGGCATCAGGCCAATCAGCGGGCCTTCGACTCGGTCGCGCTGATCGGTGAATCGCGTCATTGAGCGGTGGCTTTGAACGGCGACCGTGGCGTCTCGTTTGCTCATGGCCAAACCCAAAGTCTGAAACGCCTCCGGGCATTCAACCGCCCGGCGCGCGATAATCCCGCTTGTCACCATTTTCTTTACACCCTGCCATGCTCGCCGCCGATCTCTTTTCGTTCGCCGTGCGCGTGCGCGAACGCGCGCCGCTCGTCCACTGCCTGACGAATCTCGTTGTCACGAACTTCACGGCGAACGTGCTGCTCGCGCTGGGCGCCGCGCCCGCCATGGTCATCGCCCGCGAGGAAGTGGGCGAATTCGTGCCGCTGGTCAACGCGGTATCGGTGAATCTCGGCACGCTCGACTTGCCGCAAAGCAAGGCGATCCGCGCGGCCGTCGAAGCTGCTAATCGCGCGCATAAACCATGGGTGCTCGATCCCGTGGCGGTCGGCCCGCTGAGTTTTCGCACGGCGTTCGCGTTCGATCTGCTCGATGCACATCCGAGCGTGATTCGCGGCAACGCGTCGGAGATCATCAGCTTGTCGGGCGGTGAATCGAGTGCACGTGGCGTCGACAGCACCGCGCTGGCCGAAGCCGCGCTCGACGCAGCCCAACTCCTCGCGCTGAATACAGGCGCCGTTGTCGCTGTCACGGGTCAAACCGATTACGTCACCGACGGCCGCCGGACGGTTTCGTTATCGAATGGATCGCCGTTGATGACGCGCGTGACCGGTGTGGGCTGTGCGTTATCGGCGACAGTCGCGGCGTTTGTCGGTGTTGCCGATAACGACGAACGCTGGGCCGCGACGGTCGCCGCTATCGCCTATTCGAGCATCGCGGGCGAACTGGCATCGCGCGACGCTGCGTTGCCGGGTAGTTTCGCGGTTGCGTATCTCGACCGGCTGGCATCGCTCGATGCAAACCTGTTCGCCGCCACGCTCGTATCGCGCGACGTCGCGCACGACGCGTGATGAAGCTCGATCTTTCGTTGTATCTCGTCCTCGATCCCGTGCAATGCGGCGGTCATGCGCGTGCGCTTGAAGTCACTCGAGCCGCGCTCGACAGCGGCGTCACGACCGTGCAACTACGCGCGCCAGAGTGGCATAAACGCGCATGGCTCGAGCTTGCGCTCGATCTGCTGCCGCTGACGCGCCAGTACGGCGTGCCGCTCATCATTAACGACCATGTAGATGTCGCGCTTGCGTCCGGCGCCGATGGCGTGCATATCGGCCAGAACGACTTGCCGCCGGATGTCGCCAGGAAGCTGCTTGGAGCGCGGGCGCTGATCGGGCTGTCGGTATCGAACGATGAGCAGGTCGATCACGCCAACACGCTGGGCGCCATGATCGATTACGTCGGCGTGGGACCGGTATTCGATACCCCCACCAAGCCGGACGCATCGGCGGCATGCGGTATCGATGGCCTCGCCGCGCTGTGTGCGCGTTCTGTTCACCCGACGGTGGCTATCGGCGGAATCCAGTTGCACAACGCCGCCGATGTCAAACGCGCGCGGCCGGGCGGGATCGCAGTGGTATCGGCGATCTGCACCGCCGTCGACCCACGGCTCGCCGCGCAACGATTGCTGGCATCCACCTGAGTCCTCCTGAATACCATGACCCAATCAATCCCCAACGTCCTCACCATTGCCGGTTCCGATTCCGGCGGCGGCGCTGGCATCCAGGCCGACCTCAAGGCGTTCTCGGCGCTCGGTGCGTATGGTCTGTCCGTTATCACGGCCCTCACCGCGCAGAACACGCGGGGCGTGACGGCCATCCATACGCCCGACGCATCGTTTGTCACCGCTCAGCTAGACGCTGTTTTCGACGATATCCGCATCGATGCCGTGAAGATCGGCATGCTCGCCAATGCGGACGTGGTACGCGCGGTAGCGGCGGCTTTGCGTCGATATCGGCCTGAACATGTGGTGCTTGATACCGTGATGATTTCCAAGAGCCATCATGCTTTGCTCGCGCCGGAGGCAGTGGCCGCGTTGCGCGACGAACTGCTGCCACTCGCGACTCTGGTCACGCCGAACTTGCCGGAAGCGGCTGCGTTGCTGAACGTGGCATCGGCCGAAGATGAAGACGCGATGGTGCGCCAAGGCGAAGCGCTGCGAGCATTGGGCGCGCGGGCGGTGTTGATGAAAGGCGGTCATCTGAGTTCCGCCGATAGCCCCGACTGGCTGATCGAGGAAAGCGGCGCGCTGCGCGTTGGCGGACCGCGCGTGCCGGTGAAGAACACGCATGGCACGGGGTGCACGTTGTCGTCATCGATTGCGGCGCTGCTGCCCCAACGCAACTCACTGACTGCCGCCACCACCGATGCCAAGCTCTATCTGACCGGCGCGATCGAGCAGAGCGCGCGGCTTGATGTTGGGCACGGAGTGGGCCCGGTGCATCATTTTTTCAGGTGGTGGTGAGGGGCGCTGTGCCGGGCTCGGCGGCGAGACTTAACCCGCAAATTCCGCGGCGCGCTCCGGCCATTCATCGGGCACGATGAAACCGCGTGAATGTTCGCGCCAGACAACGCCGGTTGCGCTATCGGAATGTTCGTAGCGCGCAACCATGATCGGTGAAGACAGCGTCGCAATGCGCTCGGACAGCACCGCCGTCTGCTCAACCAGCGCCTCACCCTCTTGCGCCGATAACGTTCGTTCTGCCATCCATCCCAACCTCGGCAACGAAGCGAAAAGCCCGTCCTTTTTCGAAGCATGCCATTCCGATGCCGTCTTCCACCACCCTCGCAGATGATCTGCGGCAAGCTCGGGCGGTGCATCGGATACTGAGCAAGGAGCGACATCGTCATCGCGATAAAACAAGCGGCCTTTGACGAACAACTCGGCGCGCCACGGCCCCTCGAATCCGAGCGATGCGAACTCATCGCGTGCGCTCAAACCCAGTTGGTGATTCAAGAGCCGCGCATGCTTCAGGTCGAAGCGATCCTGCAGATTAGGCCCGACGTAATGAGCCAACGTAGAAGCCCCCTCACCTTCGCCGATGTGCAGATAAAACTTCACCGCGAGCTCCCAGTGCAGCCGTTCGCCCTTTCCGTTCTCCAGCAGGAAATCGACTTCACCGAGCGTAAGTCCTGCCGTACGCAATGGGATATTCGCCGCGATAAGCCGCGCGTATGGGCCATGCGTCAGAAAGTAATCGAGTAACGCTTCGGCGTAAAAGCCGAGCCGCGTGAGCGATGGTTTGTGAGCCTGCGCGTGAAGTTCTCCAGGGTCGCGATCGAGCGCGATGAGCCAGGCCAACACGGCATCGCGCTCACTCTCCGTTGCGGCTGGCCGCGCGAGCGGCGCGCCCGCGTGCGAAGTGCTCAGCAAGTCCGGCGAGAACAGCAGCCACGCGAGATCCCTTACAGCGGGGTCGTGGAATGCCGTGATCTCGGCGGCAGCCGTCACTGGCCGTCTGCCGCCTGCAGCGACTTGCGATAAGTCGCTTGGGCGAGACACAGGTCGGCCCACGCCTTGGCTTTATCGGGGAGACTGCGCAGCAAATAGGCTGGGTGATACGTGACGATCACCGGCACACCTTGATAGTCGTGCACCCGTCCCCGCAGCGTCGCAATGCTCGCTTCCGTCTTGAGCAAACTCTGCGCAGCAAATCGCCCGAGCGCAACAATCAGCTTGGGTTTAACGAGTTCGACCTGGCGCTTGAGATACGGCTCGCAACGCGCGACTTCATCGAGTTCAGGATTGCGGTTACCGGGCGGGCGGCACTTGATCACGTTTGCAATGAACACGTTGTCTTCACGCGATAACGCCACCGCATGCAGCATGCTGTCGAGCAACTTGCCCGCTTGACCAACAAACGGTTCGCCCAGCTTGTCCTCGTTCTCGCCCGGTGCTTCGCCGATCAACATCCAGTCCGCTTCCCGGTCACCGACGCCGAACACCGAATTCGTGCGACGCTCGCACAAACGGCAGCGTTCGCACACGGCGACGCGAGCAGCCAGCGTGTCCCAGTCGAGGGTCGCGATATCGGCGGCGGTGTCGTCGATAGTTTCTGAAGCGGCGAGCGCTTGCGGAGCTACATCGTCGAGCCAGGGGAGGTCATCGAAGACGGGCGGCTCGGCGGTATCGATACGAGACGAATCGATCTTTGCCGACGGCGCTTGACGCGCGTTGCCCTCGCTCGCTTGCGCAGCGGAGAGAGCGGCATCGAGTGCGGTGAGCGTATCGACAGGATCAGCTTTCCGGGCCGCCGGCGCGTGCGCTGCTTCGACCGGCATGGGCGAAGCCGACCGATGCACCTCGAGCGCAGCTTTACGATCGGAAGACACGGCTGCGGACGCATCCGGCGATTCCGACACGGCCCCCCGCCTCACCCAGACCGTTCCCAGCCCGAACTCTTCGAGCATCGACTTATGCAGCGCCATCCACGGCCTCCTTTGAAAACGTCAGACGCATGACGAGTGCATCCTCGCGCGACCGATGCCGCGCGGGGTAATAGTTTTTGCGCCGCCCGATGGTCGCAAAACCAAAGCGCTCGTATAGCTGGATGGCGCGTGGATTCGACGGCCGCACTTCCAGCAGCACGCCATCGAGTTTCTGATGCCGCGAGATGCGCACCGCTTCGCGCAGCAACGTGAGCCCGGCGCCGGCGTGTTGCGCCTGGGGCGCCACGCACAGGTTCAGCAAATGCATTTCATCGACGACTGGCATGAGCACGCAATACCCCAGCAACGTCCCGGTGACATGACGCAGGCACACGCCGAAATAGCCGTTGCGCAGCGAATCCTGGAAATTGCCACGGGTCCACGGGAATTCATAAGCGAGCTTCTCGATGGCAGCGACCTCATCGAGATCGGCTTCCGTCATCGACGACAGATAACGATCCGCCATCAACACGCCGCTCACCGTAGAGGCTCCGTCGCTGGAACGACTGGAGCGGCGGGGTCGGCTTGATTGACCCGATTGGCTTGCTCTCCTGCAGCAGCCGCAGCGGCGTCTTTGGCGGCACGCGCATCCATGCGCTCGGCGGTGGTCTGCGCGACCTTGTTACGCACGTACTCCGGCGCGGCCTGGTCCGGCGCGATCGTCCGGCCGGCACGCAGCGCGCGTAATCCGGCAAGCGCCACGGGCAACGCGTGCGGCAGCGCATCGAAATCGATATGGCACGCCGGGGCAGCCGGCATGGCCAACCGTTCACCGAAAGCCGCCGCTGCATTGCCCGCCAGCGTGAACGGCTCGTCCGGCCGGACGATAGCCTCTGGCAGATCAAGCGATGCTGCCTGGATCGTGGCCCACTCTCCCGCCGATCCCGTCGCTGGGTCCCAGCGGAAATCCGCCCAGTACGCCTCGTTCATGCGGGCGTCGAGCGCGGCGAGCACGCGGGTCGCCGATGGCTCGTGCAAGCGCGCGAACTCCGCGCACGCGAGCAAGGTGCCGATCGGCACCACCGGCACGCTCAGCCCGAACGCCAGCCCCTGCGCGACGCCGGTCGCCGTGCGCAAACCGGTAAATGAACCCGGCCCGGCGCCGAACGCGATCGCGTTGCTTTCCTGCAGCTTCAGGCCGGCGGTATCGAATAATTCGCGGATCGCGGGCAGCAGACGCGTGCTGGAAACCGGTCCCGTCAATTCATGACTGAACCAGACGTGAACCTCACCCGCAGAATAATGAGGCGCGCTTTCATAGGCCGATGGCGCGGCATGGGACCCGGCAGCGGCCGCCGGGTCGGCGATCAGCAGCGCGACTGAGCAGAATTCGGTCGAGGTATCGAGGGCGAGCAAAACAGTGCGTGTCATGGCCGCTATTGTAATGCGTGAAGTAAAGTGAACTGCGGGAACCGAGTAGCCGCGAGTCGTTCTGCGCCACGGAGACAATGGCCGCCCCGTGCTTACTGCGCCTCTTCGCCCGGGGTTTCTGGAAGAAACCCTCGACAACCTCGCCCAACCCGCTTGCTATGATCGGCGGTCCTCAACCAGCATGTCCGGAGAACCGAATGAGCGGAATCAACGAACTCGACGCGCAATTTGCGCATGCCCAGGCAGACGTCAAGGAATTGCCCGAACGTCCGGGTAACCTGACGCTGCTGCGCCTCTACGCGCTTTACAAGCAAGCAAGCGTAGGCGATGTGCAAGGCGACAAGCCGGGTTTCGCCGATATCGCCGGCAAATACAAATACGACGCTTGGACCGCGCTCGCGGGCATGCCGCAGGACACCGCGAAGCAGCAATACATCGGGCTGGTGGAATCGTTGAAAAGCGGCGCATCGGCGTAAGACCGAAGGACTTAATCGCCGGACGGCTTCCACCATCCGGCGACTAAGCGCCTTGCAACGCTTTCATCAAGACGTAGGCGCCATGACCGCCAAGCGAAATTCCCCACCGCCCACAAACTGTAAGATGAATCAAACTGTCTTAAAATCTGGCGCAGCGCAACAATTGCCGCTATACTCTTGCCTGCGCTTCACTGTGACCGGGTGAATTGATGCTTTTTATCGATTCATTAGCTGTTCAACCCACGCAGCGCGGCGCCTCGTAGCGTTTTGCTCCAATCCAGTTTAGAAACTGTCCCCTCCCTGCTAGGCCTTTCTCGGCCGATCATGCATCAGGCTGACGACAAAGCCGCCTCGGCCTGTCGAATCCGATACAGCTTCTAACGAAAAGCTCGCCTTTATTGTTGCGAGCTGCCCCCGTTTTTCGATTTGCTCGCTGCTTCTTTGCTCGCTGAATCTGACGACTTGGGTATGCCGATTGGCGCCACACGCCTTATTCCCCGTTTCAAGGATCGACATGACTTCGAGCAACACCCATAGCCCGCTGGACTCCATCGCTGCACTGGCGCTCGGTGAAGACGCACCCGCCGCGCCGGCAGCATCTGTTTCGCCTGCTATCCCCGCCCCTATTTCTTCAGTTGCGCCCGTCGCCGCTGCTATCGCTGTGCAGACCGGCCCGAGCTTCGAATCGCTCGGCCTGTCGCCTGAGATCATTGTTGCCCTGACAGCTTCCGGCTATCAAGTGCCGACGCCGGTTCAGCAGCGCGCGATTCCCGCAGCGCTCGCCGGCCGCGACTTGCTGGTTTCCAGCCCGACCGGTTCGGGCAAGACCGCAGCATTCATGCTGCCGGCTATCGAACGTTTCTCACAGCTCGAAAAAGCCAAGGCTTCGGCTCCGCGTGAACCGCATGACCCGAACGCCCGCCCGGCTCGCCGTACCCAGCCGGTCGCTCGTCCGACCATGCTCGTCCTGACGCCGACCCGCGAACTCGCGATGCAGGTTACTGCTGCTGCGACCACGTACGGCAAGCACCTGCGCCGGTTGCGCACGGTCAGCATTCTCGGCGGTGTCGCGTATGGTCAGCAATTGATGCTGCTCGCGAAGAACCCGGAAATCCTGGTTGCTACGCCGGGTCGTCTGCTCGACCACCTGGAACGCGGCCGTATTGACCTGTCGCAACTGCAAATCCTCGTGCTGGATGAAGCTGACCGCATGCTGGACATGGGTTTCATCGACGATATCGAAACCATTGTTGCCGCTACGCCGGCCACGCGTCAGACGCTGCTGTTCTCGGCGACCATCGACGGCAAGATCAGCTCGCTGACCGGCCGCCTGTTGAAGAACCCGGAACGCATCGAGATCATTCAGAAGCTCGAAGCGCAGAACAACATTGCGCAAACCGTGCATTACGTCGATGACCGCGATCACAAGGATCGTCTGCTCGACCATCTGTTGCGCGATGCTGGCCTCGATCAGGCTATCGTTTTCACGGCAACCAAGAACGACGCTGACCAACTGGCTATCCGTTTGTCGGACGCTGGTTTTGAATCGGCTGCCCTGCACGGCGATTTGCCGCAAGGCGCGCGTAACCGCACGATTCGTGCACTGCGCGAGCGCAAGGTGCGCGTGCTGGTCGCGACCGATGTGGCCGCTCGCGGTATCGATATCCCCGGCATCACGCACGTGTTCAACTACGATCTGCCGAAGTTCGCGGAAGACTACGTTCACCGTATCGGCCGTACGGGCCGTGCTGGCCGTACGGGCACGGCAATCAGCCTCGTGCATCACGCTGAGCAAGGCGCGCTGAAGCGCATCGAGCGTTTCGTGCGCTTGCCGCTGAATGTCAGCGTAATTGCTGGTTTCGAACCGCGTCGTTCGGCTCCGGCCGGCGGTGGCGGCGGTCGTCCTGGCTTTGGCGGCCGTGGCCGTCCGGGCGCTGGTGCAGGCGGCGCAGGTCGTCGTTTCGGAAGCGGCGGTGCTGGCAACGGTGGTTCGGCCAAGCCGGGCGGCTGGGGCAACAAGCCGGCAAGCGCCGGCGGTGCTCGCGATTCACGCGACGGTGGTTCGCGTGACGGTTATCGTAGCGGCGGTGGATCGCGTGACGGTGGCTCGGGCTTCGGTGGCGGTTCGCGTGACGGTTATGCAGCACGTCGCAACGACGGCCCGCGCGCTCCGCGTCGCGGCAGCTAAATCGTAAAGAATGCAGCGCGCGCTTCTCGCGTGCGCCAGCAAAAAAAGAACCGATGCCTCGCGCGTCGGTTTTTTTTCGCCCACGCCCTCAATTTCACAATGCGGAAAGGGGTCTTGTGGCGCGAAATCGTTGGTGCATGGCACAAGTTCGAGCGTCTCAGTATGGGAAAGATTGTTTTATATCGTGGAATATAAATTTTAAACAATTGATTATTAACGATAATTTATATTCTTGAATTTCAATATGTGGCTGGCCTCCCGCCTCTCCTTTCCCTAGACTCTTATATAAGAGTTGAGCAATCAGAAGCACCAAGACTTGCCGGCTGCTCAACCAGACGACCCACCATTAGTTATTAGTCAGGTAATCAAAGGAGAAACGCCATGTCGCGCCAACAACAAGCTCAGGAACTCCAGAAACAATGGGACACGGATCCGCGCTGGAAGGGCATCAAGCGCAGCTATACCGCCGACGACGTCGTGCGGCTGCGCGGTTCGGTGCCGGTTGAACACACGCTGGCGAAACGTGGCGCGGAGAAGCTGTGGGCATCGATTCATGAAGAGCCGTTCGTCAATGCGCTCGGCGCGCTGACCGGCAACCAGGCCATGCAACAGGTCAAGGCCGGGTTGAAGGCGATCTATTTGTCTGGTTGGCAAGTGGCGGGCGACGCGAACGTTGCGGGTGAAATGTATCCCGACCAGTCGCTGTATCCGGCGAATTCGGTGCCGCTGGTGGTCAAGCGCATCAACAACACGCTGACGCGCGCCGATCAGATCCAGTGGTCGGAAGGCAAAAATCCGGGCGATGAAGGCTATCTCGACTTCTTCCAGCCGATCGTGGCCGACGCGGAAGCCGGTTTCGGCGGCGTGCTGAATGCATTCGAACTGATGAAGGCGATGATCGAAGCAGGCGCGGCGGGCGTGCACTTCGAGGATCAATTGGCATCGGTGAAAAAATGTGGGCACATGGGCGGCAAGGTGCTGGTGCCGACGCGTGAAAACATCGCGAAACTCACGGCTGCGCGTCTCGCGGCCGATGTTTCCGGTACAAAAACCATCCTGCTCGCCCGCACCGATGCGGAAGCGGCGGATCTGGTGACATCCGATGTCGATGAAAACGATCGCCCGTTCCTGACCGGCGAGCGCACCGTGGAAGGTTTCTTCCGCACGAAGCCGGGCCTCGAACAAGCTGTTTCGCGTGGCCTCGCCTACGCGCCGTATGCTGACATGATCTGGTGCGAAACCGGCAAGCCTGATCTGGCGTACGCGAAGAAGTTTGCTGAAGCGATTCATCGCGAATTCCCCGGCAAGCTGCTTTCATATAACTGCTCGCCGTCGTTCAACTGGAAGAAAAACCTGGACGATGCGACCATCGCCAAATTCCAGAAAGAACTCGGCGCGATGGGCTACAAGTTCCAGTTCATCACGCTGGCCGGTTTCCATGCGCTAAATTATTCGATGTTCAACCTGGCGCACGGCTATGCCCGCAATCAGATGAGCGCGTTCGTCGAGATGCAGGAAGCGGAGTTCGCGGCGGCTGAGAAGGGTTTCACCGCAGTGAAGCATCAGCGTGAAGTGGGAACGGGTTACTTCGATGCCGTGACGCAAGCGGTTGAAAAAGACGCATCGACGACTGCGTTGCACGGTTCTACCGAAGATGAACAGTTCTTCGAGGAGAAAGTCGCCTAAAAGGCCGCAACTCAAGCTGCAGCTCAGGGTGAGACTGGTTTGAGAACTTGAAGGGCATACGGCCACAAGCCGTATGCCCTTTTTGCGCTGGCAGAGTCGCTGCGGGAATCAGTCCGCGGTCGTCGCCGATTGCGCCCGGAAGCCCTCAAGAATCTCGCTCAGCTCCGCGGCAAAGACGCCGGGATGGACAGCAAAGGCGACGTGATTGCCGGACATCTCTACGCAAGCGCAGCCCAACTTCTCGGCCATTGCCCGCGCCGTTTGTACGTAATAGGCGTCGCCGCTTGCACGCCCGACGGCAGTCGCCGCCGGCACGCCGCTGAGGCGAATGCGGTTGAGATCGGGAACATAGCTGCTGATGCTCAAGAATTCATGGGCCAAGAAACGGTCCATGTTTCCGCCCTGATCCGGGGGCGCGGCGGCCCCGCGATCCACGCCGACCATGGAACTCGCGAATTTCTTCATCGCCGGTCCGGCGCCTTGGGTAAGGAACGTTTCGTGTATGTCGTTCGCGATAGCCGCGTGCTCGACGGCATCGGCCAGAATGCCGGCGATAGGCGGTTCATGGGCAATCAGCGCCTTGACCACTTCCGGGTGATCTTCAGTGAGTTTGATCGCGATATTCGCGCCGGCGCTATTGCCGAACACGTAGGCCGGCCCCGCGTCCATCGCGCGGGTCAATGCCGCCGCATCTCGGGCTTGTTGCGCCAGATCGAGATCGGCCGTGGTGTCGCCGGTACTGCGGAAATTCGCGCGCCGGTCGTATCTGACCACGGTGTATGCGCCGGCCATCAGGGCCGATAGCGCGACATAGCGGCGACTGTCGCCATTGCCGCCGACGATCAAAAGCAACAAGGGACCCTGACCTTCGCAGTCGTACGCTATGTCCGCATCTTCAGTGTGCACCACGCCTGATTTTTTCATTGATTAAAACTCCTGAATTAATTTCCGCAACCTGGTGTGTGCGTAGCAGACTTCAAGTCCGTCAGCCAAGCAGCCAGGCCTGCCCTTCTTCCTTCATGGTTCGCTCAAGTTCGCTGCCTTTCGTGGCAAACGTCTTTTGCACCGGGAAGCCGCTTACTTCAAGCAAATAAGCAAGCGGTGCGTAGTCACGCGGATATCGTTCAACGCGCTCAGTATCGATGTCGACCACGCCACGCGGAAAAGTGAATGTGCCCATGTCATACACGCTTTGACGCTTCACGATCTTCCATACGCCGTTGCGCTTTTCGACACGATCGTAAAAACGGTTGTGCGAGCTGCAGCCGAGGCCAAGCCGAACATTCTCGCCGACAATAATCGCGTTGGTTTCCACAATGGCCTTATCGCCCTGAAAGCTCACCACCGGCCCTGCGACGAAATGCTTGGTGCGAAGGTCGGACGCGCCCATTCGTATGGAGCCATCGACAAAGTCGCTGAAGAGACCCTCGAACCACGTTATCTCGATCGTTCCGTCGGGATGAAACAGTTCGCGCAAGCTATCCCACTGCGCGAGATCGCGATGAATCCAGCCCGTCATCAGGTCCGCAATGCTAAGCCGGTCTTCCCAATACGTTTTCATGTTCAGTTCCCTTTTATTTCAACTGACATTGTTCGATTTCCAGTTGATGGATAAGAGTGTCGCGCCGATCATCTATCAAGTGAAATAGATTGATATGATTGATCGATCAGTTTAAGTGATACCGGAGCTGGAATGGACTTGCGTCACCTGCGCTATTTCGTCGCCGTCGCGGAAGAAAAGCATTTTGGCCGCGCGGCGCAGCGGCTACATATCGTGCAGCCTGCTTTGAGCATGCAAATTCGCGCGCTGGAAGAAGACATGGGCGGCCCCCTGTTCGTGCGCACCAGCCGTCGTGTGGAATTGACCGAAGCGGGCGCGCTCCTGCTGATCGAAGCGCGTCGGACGCTTGCTCAGGCGGAACACGCCAAGAGCGTTGTCCAACGGTCATTGAGAGGCGAAATCGGCAGCGTCAAGGTGGGCTTCGCGGGAAACGCTGTCCTGACCGGCAAGCTGGCCGACAACTTGCGCGTTTTTCATCGAGGCTATCCGGAAGCTCAGTTGCAAATCATAGAAATGGCGCCGCATTTGCAGGGCGAAGCCATCCTTGCCGGCCATCTCGATGTGGGATATAGCCCGAGTCTCGACTCCATTTCCTATCCCCGGCTTGTCACCGAAAAGATCGGCACGTGGCCGTTTATGGTAGCCATGACGGCCGACCATCCGCTTGCAAAAAAGAAGCGCGTTTCCATCAAGTCACTGGCGACGGAAACGCTCATCCTGTATGCGGTTGGCGACGACGCGTTTCCGCTGCTGCAACAGCACGTTATTAAAGCGACGAACGTAGTCCATCGCGTCTCCAGCACGTTGAGCGTGCTCGCTCTGGCGGCGGCCGGACTGGGAGTGGCACTGGTACCCGCGCCACTTGACCGGGTCACTATCCCGAACCTGGTCTATCGGCCGATTGCCGAGACCGACATGTCGGCGGATCTGCTGCTGTTCAGCCGGGCCAATGAAACCAGCGGCGCAGTGCTCGCTTTTTTGGGGCTGGCGCGCGGCACCTCGCAAGGCTGATCAGCCAGCAATGGCAGCCCTTTCATCGATAAACAATCACCGGAATCTTGGTGTGAGTCAAAACCCGTTGGGTCTCGCTGCCAATCAGCAAACTCCCCAAACCCCTCCTTCCGTGTGATGCCATGAAAATCACATCGCAGCCATCACGTTCCGCAATATCGATAATGCCGATATAAGGCGCGGATTCAACGCTAGTGACCGAATTGCAGGAAACACCAACAGCGGCAGCAGCCGTTTCGACAGCCCCAAGATGCTCCCGTGCTTCACGCTCGGCGCGTTCATGAAAATCCCCGGGCGGCTCGACGGCGACATCGGCGAAAGGGGAATACGGATACAGCGGCAAGCAAGCGTAGGCCGTAATTCGCGCGCCCACCGACTGGGCGAGATCGATCGCGCCATCAATCGCTTTTTGCGAAAGGACCGATCCGTCCGTCGGAACCAGAATGTGCTTGAACATGGTCGACTCCTCGGCAGTGGCCATCGTGCACTTTCATTGTAGTAACTGAATCAGGCCAAGCGGCCGGCAATTCAGCCCCAATACCCCGGCGCGCCGAACGTGTGTTTGAGCAGGTCGAGAAACAGGCGCACTCTCAGCGGCAAATGCCGGCGCTGCGGAAACACGGCGTGAATCCCGATAGGCGGTGCGGCGAAAGCATCGAGCACGCTGACAAGCCGCCCTTGAGCGATGTCATCGCCGACTTCCCACCATGAGCGCCACGCCAGCCCATATCCGGCGAGACACCACTCATGCAGCACAGCGCCGTCCGAGCATTCCATGGTGCCGGAAACGCGCATCTGCACGACCTTGCCGTCTTTCTGGAACACCCAGCCGCGCTGCTGATTCGAGCTCGCCCCGAGCGGCAGGCAGTTGTGCTGCGCGAGCGCGTCGAGATCGGCGGGCGCACCGCGCACCCGCAAATATTCAGGCGACGCCACGCAAACCCGCCGGTTCTCACCCAGCTTCAACGACACCAGCGAAGAATCCGGCAACTCGCCAAGCCGCACGGCGCAATCGAAACCTTCATTGACCAGGTCGACCATGCGGTCCGTGAGATCGAGCGTGATCGATACATCCGGATGCATCGACGTGAAAACTGGCACTAGCGCTGCAACATGACGCCTGCCGAAACCCGCTGGCGCAGACACCCGCAGATGTCCGCTCGCCTTCACCCCGCCCGCCGACACGCTCGCCTCCGCGCTCTGCATGTCGTGAATCACCCGCTGGCAATCCTCCAGAAACGCCGATCCTTCGAAGGTAAGCGTCAGCCGACGCGTGGTGCGCACGAGCAGTTTCACGCCGAGCCGCTCTTCCAGCGCGTCCAGCCGCCGGCCGATCACAGCCGGCGCGACGTCCTCGGCCAGTGCTGCAGCGGAAAGGCTTCCCTTCGCGACGACGGCCACGAACGTTTCGATTTGCTTGAATCGGTCCATAGACGTGCGGTGTTTGAATGACTGGGCACCCAGATTAGGCGCGAAAAAGTCAAAGATCAAGTGATCTGGATACATCTTCCGGTCGTTCTGGCGCACTAATAGAATAGTCGACGACCTAACCTATTGGAGCACCCGCCATGTCACCGACATCGATTTCGCCTCCTCGTGCAGTCATCTTCGATGCCTACGGCACGCTGTTCGACGTGCATTCGGTCGTGGCGGCCGCCGAGCAGTTATTCCCCGGCCAAGGCGATGCGCTTTCGCAGTTGTGGCGCCAAAAGCAGATCGAATACACGCAGTTGCGCACGCTTTCCGATCCCGCCGGCGCCCGTTACGAGCCGTTCTGGGCAATCACGCTCGACGCGCTTCGCTACGCCGCCGCGCGCCTGAAACTCGACCTTGCGCTCACCCCGGCTGCGGAAAAGCGCCTGATGGACGAATACGCCTGCCTCGCGGCGTTTCCCGACACGGTTGCCGCACTGAAAACGCTACGCAAACGCCCGGATTTGAAACTCGCGATCTTGTCGAACGGTAATCCGCAGATGCTGGACATCGCGGTGAAAAGCGCCGGCATGTCGGGTCTCTTCGATCACGTCCTATCAGTTGACGCCGTGCGGGCCTACAAACCCGCTTATGCTGCCTATGCGCTCGGAACGCAAGCGATCGGCGTGGCGGCATCGGAGATCGTGTTTGTATCGTCGAATGGCTGGGACGTGACCGGCGCGAGGTGGTTTGGCTACGCCACCTTCTGGCTCAACCGGATGGCGCTCCCCGCGGAACAACTCGGCGTCCTGCCGCGCGGCGCGGGACGCGCTATGACTGACCTGCTTGCTTTCATCGATGCAGGCTGCCCCCAGCATCAGCACGCCACGACATTCGATCTTTCAAAGCGCATGTCACGCGGTCCCACCAACTAATCGATTTCACCGATTCACCCAGCACGCAAAACCGTCTGACCGACCAAGGAGATGTAGAACATGGCGAACACGCTCACCCACGTGCCACAGGGCATGACCATCACGGCCGAGATAAAACCCGGCTACGAGACCATCCTGACCCCCGAGGCGCTGGAGCTGGTGGCAACCCTTCACCGCGCATTTGAGCCGCGTCGTCAGGCTTTGCTTGCGGCGCGCGCCGAACGCACGAAGCGGCTGGATGCAGGCGAACGCCCGGATTTCCTGAGCGAAACGCAATCCATCCGCGATGCCGGCTGGACCATCGCACCTTTGCCCAAGGCGCTCGAACGCCGCCGTGTGGAGATCACCGGGCCGGTCGAACGCAAGATGATCATCAACGCGCTGAACTCCGGCGCGGATTCGTACATGACGGACTTCGAGGATTCGAACACGCCGAACTGGGACAACCAGTTGACCGGGCATATCAACCTGAAGGAAGCGGTACGCGGCACGATTTCGCTCGAACAGAAGGGCAAGTCATACAAGCTCAACGATAAAACCGCGACGCTGATCGTTCGTCCGCGCGGCTGGCATCTCGATGAAAAGCACGTGACCGTCGATGGTCAGCGTGTGTCCGGCGGCATCTTCGATTTCGCGCTGTTCCTGTTCCACAACGCGAAGGAGCAACTGGCTCGCGGCGCCGGTCCGTACTTCTATCTGCCGAAGCTGGAAAGCCATCTCGAAGCGCGTTTGTGGAACGAGATTTTCGTCGCGGCGCAGGAGATGGTGGGCGTACCGCGCGGATCGATTCGGGCGACGGTTCTTATCGAAACCATCTTGGCCGCGTTCGAAATGGACGAGATCCTGTACGAGTTGCGCGAGCATTCGTCGGGGCTTAACGCCGGCCGTTGGGACTACATCTTTTCCGCAATCAAGAAGTTCAAGAACGACGCCGATTTCTGCCTCGCCGATCGCTCGAAGATCACGATGACCGTGCCGTTCATGCGCGCTTATGCACTGCAATTATTGAAGACATGTCACCGTCGACAAGCTCCGGCGATTGGCGGCATGAGCGCGTTGATTCCGATCAAGGGCGACGCCGAAGCCAACGACAAGGCCATGGGCGGCGTGCGCTCGGACAAGGCGCGCGATGCGAGTGACGGTTACGACGGCGGTTGGGTCGCACATCCGGGCCTCGTGCCAATCGCGATGGAAGAGTTCGTGAAAGTGCTCGGCGACAAACCAAACCAGATCGCGAAGCAACGCGACGACGTGCAAGTGACAGCAACCGATCTGCTCGATTTCCGTCCTGAAGATCCCATTACCGAAGGCGGCGTGCGCGGCAATATCAACGTGGGCATCCACTATCTTGGTTCGTGGCTTGCGGGCAATGGTTGCGTGCCGATCCACAACCTGATGGAAGACGCGGCAACGGCGGAAATTTCGCGCTCGCAAGTGTGGCAATGGATTCGCTCACCGAAAGGCAAGCTCGACGATGGCCGCAAGGTGACCGCTGAAATGGTCCGCGCGTTCACGCAGGAAGAATTGGTGAAGGTGAAGGCGGTCGTCTCCGGCGACACGGCGCCATATGATCGGGCAGCGACGATCTTCGAAGCGATGTCGACATCGGATACGTTCGCCGAGTTTTTGACGTTGCCGCTTTATGAAGAGATTTAAGCCTTAACGCAGGTCTTCTCTTCTGCAAAACAAAGCCGCTCTGGAAACTCAGGGCGGCTTTTATATTGGAGATGAACCAGTTACGACCTTGATTTTCGATAAGCGACCCAATCGCCGTTATCGATACGCGGCAAACCTTCCACCGCCTCCTCGCTGACCGGATAAACCAGGCAATCGATTTCCTGCGCGCGCCCATCCACGTGAACGGTCACGTGCAAGCGCTCGCTGCGGTATAAACCGATCACACCCGGCACGATCTCTTCGATTTCATCGAGCACGGGCACAAGCGTTTCATCGATTCGATAAATATCGCCATGTACCGGCCCCGCCGCAGGATCGAGCACGAGGCCTGGATAGGCATCGAAATCGTACAGCCGGCCATTGATATGACCCGAACCAATTAGTACGGGCGCCGCGATCCCGTTACGCTCGGCTGCGAGGCGAATGTCGTTGCTCTCGCCCGCCCGCAGCGTGCCGTAGACGAATACGTGTTGCATGCCTTCATTCCTTCCGTGAGATTCAACGCGCATTATGCCAAGTGCATAAGACAGTCGATATGTCGTGATGCCTCGGCCGAGAGAAACCGTCCGTCCGCCCACTTCAAAGCCCGGCCGCCCGGATGCATTTAATATCACGGTGGAGGAGCGCTTAAAAAACCATGTTCACGCCCATTGATCATCCGCTGCAACCACTGCAACAACCCCAACCCGAAGAAGTCGAGCATCTCGACATTCCGGCCGAGTCGTCGCCAACGCTCGCGCATCCCATTCGGGTTCGCTCGCGGCCCGTGCCGGCCGGCGTCCGGATTGCGCGGCACACGCACGCGTGGGCACAAGTCGCATGCACGACGCGCGGCGTGCTGCGCATCGCAGCGGAAGGGTCAACGTGGATGGTGCCGCCGTCGCGGGCAATCTGGGTGCCGCCGAACGTGACACATGAAGTCGTTATCGTGGAAGACGCGTTTCTGCGGACGTTGTACATCGATGCAAGCGTGGTGCCGCCGGGACTGGATGCGTGCCGCGTCGTGGAAGTGTCGCCGCTGCTGCGCGAGGTGGCCGTTGCTCTGGATGATCGTACGATTTCGAGCGAGCGTGAACGCCTGCTCGGCACGCTCGCACTCGACGAAATCACGCGCTCACGCCCGCTGCCCCTTTCCATTCCGATGCCCACCGACAAACGCCTGCTCGCATTATGCGAAGCCGTCCTCGCCGATCCTGCTTCCGCCGATTCACTCGAGCATTGGGCGACGCTCGCAGGCGCAAGCACGCGCACGATCGCGCGTTTATTCCGGCGTGAACTCGGTGTGAGTTTTTCGCAATGGCGTCAGCAAGCCGTGCTGGCGCGGGCGATTCCGTTACTGAGCCAGGGCCGTCCGCTTGCGCAAGTTGCGTTGCTGCTCGGCTATCAAAGCCAAAGCGCTTTTTCCGCGATGTTCAGACGTGCATTCGGCGAAAGTCCGCGGGCATTTTTTGTCCGCGACGGCGAGCCGCGAGACGACAGTCAAAACGGTGGGTCTGACGAACGCTGAAATGCTAAACGCCGCGCACCATATGGCGGATCGCACCAAATTGCGCGAGCCGCGAACCCGCGGTTTTATAACCCATGCGGATATACAGCCGGGCAGCAGGGTTATCGACGAATACGCGCAACTGCGTTTCTTTTAATCCGCGTGCGCGTGCCCAGCGGTGCGCGGTATCGAGGAGAAATGTTCCCGCGCCCGTCCTGCGCCACCCTTCCACCACTTGTACGTCGCGGATGTGCAGCGACTGGTCTTCTTCCGTCACGCGCATGACGCCAATCGCATGGCCGTCGCACTCGAGCACGAAGTTTTCCGACTCGCGCCAGCTACCGAGGAAAAGGTCGCTGCGCCACACGAGATTGTGGCGGCGATAGTAGCCGTTCATGTTGTTGCGCGTGAGCGCCTCGGCGAACGAAAAATCGTCCATCGACGCCAGGCGCAACTGAAACGGCGAGAGAGCTTCGGTGGGATCGAGCATGGCGCGATGAAAGCACTGAATCAAGTCATCAACACTAAGTCAGCCGGTGCGCGCTGGCAATGGAGAGTTTTACGGGCGCGCAAATTCGATGTCACGCACGCCACACGTTCAACAAGGTGCAACGGGGACGGTGTACGAAGAATAGCCGGAGGAACCGAAGGCGGAATGGCGGGAAAGAGTACGAAGAAACGAGGCGGACGTAAAACGAGAGGAAAAACGGGGACGAAAAAAATCCAGCTTAAGCTGGATTTTCTTTTACAACTTGTTGGCGGAGCGGACGGGACTCGAACCCGCGACCCCCGGCGTGACAGGCCGGTATTCTAACCAACTGAACTACCGCTCCACTTCTTTCCATCAGTTCGTGAGGTTGGTTGGCTCATCAAACTTGCAGCGCTTCTGGCAGCCGCCGATGTTTTGGCGTCCCCAAGGGGATTCGAACCCCTGTACTCACCGTGAAAGGGTGATGTCCTAGGCCTCTAGACGATGGGGACATAAACTTTTCAGTTAATGTCTTTACTCTTTTCGCTTAATCTCCAACTTGATTCTGATTAACTTCGATTAATACTTTCTTAATCGCTTGATACTACTTTAAGCTTATTAATCAGTTTCTTGTCAGTCAGCAGCGAAGAACGACATTATAAACAGCTTTGTGATTCTTGTGAAGCTTTTTTTCCGATGCTCTGGCGCTTTAAAAAGCTTCATTTCGGTGAGCGGGATCGAAAAACTCCCTGCAGACCTTTGCCACCAAAGGGTCTCGTGAATCACAAACCCCATCGGGTACGACTTGGGGTACATGATCTACGATTTGACGCTTTCCAGCAACATCTCGCTCTGAAACAACCTCGTGCAACCTGTCTCGGGAGTCACAGCAGCGAAGAACGCAATTATACGCAGCTACCTTTTCACCGCGCAAGAATTTTCTGTCGTTGCCGTGCCCGACCGGCCAACGGCCTCGGATGCATATCAACCGAGACACCTGACCCATACCCGCGACGACACAAACCCCTCAAAGCTCCAGCGATCGGATAAAGTCAGACAAACCATCGCCCTGTACAGGGTTATCGGGGATAAGAATGCCAAGTGCAAAAACTGCTAGACGCAAAAAAGCCTCCCTTGATGATCGATTTGACTTTGTCGGTGACGCCGTGGCGCCAGGCAGTCGAGCCGCACTTCGACCGGCGATCTTCGAGGTCGAGGAGACGGACTCAGGCGCAGAGCGCAGTCTTAAGCTCTGGCGCAAAACCGGCACGCAGCTCGATGACGATCTTCGTCAGCTCTGGCTGCACGAGATGCGCCAGGTCCAGCGGGTTATGTCCTATGCAGGGGCTCGAGACGTAATTGTCGATATCCTGGAATTCGTCGAGGACGAGCAGGATTTCGGCGTGCTATTGGAGCGGGTCGGGCATCCGCTGACGGAAAAACTCAAGAGGGTTTCGCGCCAGCACTGGCTGCGCAATCTTGGCGCCTCCCGGCCCCGAATCCTAATCTGGAAGAACATCAAACGAGTTGTCACCGCACTCGGCATCGTTCACGCCCAAGGTCTGGTACATGGACACGTCGGGACAGACGTGGTCATGACTGAGGGCGCCGACGAACCGGACTTCCAGCTCGGAGGCTTCGAATGGAGTTTGTGGCTGAGCACCGAGCTTCCTGACCGGTCGCGTGCAAAACTTGGATTGACTGCCGCTGCCCACAGGAACGAAAGCTACTCCTTCGCGCAAGATTGGCATGCAATCGGCCTAATGATCGCGGACTGCCTCGATTCCATAGTAAAAGCGTCAGGCGATGTCTATCCCGCAGGCCGCAACGATCCGGCCATTGTCCTAATGTCTCCGAACGCATCTTGTTAAAGCGGCTGGTTACGCCAGCAAGAATGGATCAGATCGACGCAGACTCGATTGGGAGCGCGATTGACGATCTGATCGCAAGCGTTGCTCATTCCGCGTCCGCACGCGCTGGCACATTCATCCTGAATTTTGCCCGGCATTCAAAGCTCGGCGAGGTAGTCTATGAAGCAACTGACGGCGAAATTCCGATTGATGAATATCGTCGCCAGCTAGATTGGGTGCGAGCCGACCTGGATGGCGGAGCAACTCTTCTGGTCCCTCGATCCTTTGATCCCGCGACGAGTTCACTCAAACTTGTAACCGCCACGATGGTCTACAGGCTCTCTGCCTTTCGGGACGAAGGATCGGCCGTGTGGGACATCGCTATCTGCCAGAAGGTCGAACTCAAGAAAGAGACTTTCGGCCTGGGCGACAACGAAGAACATAGCTTGCTTCAGCCCTTGATGATCGCGGGAAATGTCCGCGAGGCGCGCGAAGCACGAGGTCGTTTTGGGGCAGACGCACTCGATTGGAGCACATTCGCGAGTCCCGTCCGGGATACAGCGGAACCGAGTGAGGCCGACACGATCCGTGATGCGCTCCTGCTCGTGCAAACGGTCGAAGCGGTGGTCAAGGCCCTAGAGGTCTACCCGGTCGAAATCTTGGATACCGACCTACATAATGGTCGCCGATCGGTGACCATTCGAGCCGAACCCGACAACGAACGGGACCGTGTTGCCAAAAAAGTCGGATTATCAGAAAGCGCATCTGCTCTTAAGCGCCTCTTCGAAGAAGAGCATCGCGATGCCGAAGCGAAGTGGCAACTTTGCCGGGCGGCCGGACTGGGATCCACACGAACCAGCGACGTCGTGGCGAGCTTTGTCGATGTCGTTGATCATCGCGGCCGACGTGCTTACCGGTTCGAAATCGACGAGGACCTTCGCGATGAAGGACCATTTTTTCTGCGTACCGAGCGTGACACCGGCACAGAGCAAGTGATCGCCCGGCGCTTGCGCAATATCAAAGCGTTGAATACGCGCGTCGACCTAGTTGAAATGCTGGCTGACCCATGGCGAGTTCGACGCTCAAGCCGAGAAGACTTCAGCGAAGATGCGCGCATGGATGAAGCGTTCCTTGATCTGGATCCACCAAAGCAGGACGCCCTTGTGGGCCTTTGGTCTACTCTACCGTCGTTTTTCGTGGTGGGACCGCCCGGGGTCGGAAAGACTAAACTTGCGACCGAGGTGGTTAGACGTCGTTTTGCCGCAGATCGCTCGACCCGGATGCTGATTAGCGCCCAAGGCCACGACGCCCTCGACAACCTGCAGGACAAGATCAGGGAGACCCTTAAGAAAGCAGGACTAGATGACGTTCTCGTTGTCCGGTCGACAACGTCCGAGCGGAGAGTCGCCAGCAACGAAGAAGTTCATCGAGCTGGACTCGACTATCTGGAGCGTCTGTCTGAAAGCGCTCTCGCTCGCACAGCGCCAGAACCGATACGCGCCCGCATTGCAGAGTTAAAGGCTGCTGCGAGCGGCCTCGAACAAGCGAAAGACTCCGTGAACAAAGAGCAACGATCCGGCTTGGGCGCGGTGTCGCATCTTGTGCTGGACGCAGCGAACATTGTGATCTCAACGGCCAACTCTTCCGATATTGAAAGCCTTGTCGAGGCGCGAGAGCAATTCGATTGGGTCATCGTCGAGGAGGCTGCCAAGGCGACGGGGCCCGAATTGATCGGTCCACTTATGCTATCGGGCCGCCGGCTCCTGATCGGGGATCACCATCAGTTGCCGCCATTCGAGGCTGACCGGCTTGTGCGAATTCTCAGTGACCAGAGCCTAGTGAGCGAAGCGTTGGCGATTGCCGACCAATATGTGGGCGCACTACTGCGTGATGGTGAACTCGATGGACTGGAACTGATCGCCTCCGATCCAGCCGGACTGAAGGCCTCGACAGATATGGCATTGCGTCTACTTGAGCCGTTCCGCACCTTCGTTGAGGACGACGAGCGGCGCAGGCACGCCAATCCCACGCATCGTCCGATCGCGGCGACGCTTACCGAGCAGCGACGAATGGATCCGGCCATAGCGGAGATCGTCTCGAAAGCCTTCTACGGCGGTCGGCTGAGCACAGAAGTCAATCGCGCACGTGTCGCCGAAACAGAGGCCTCACCGGTCATACAGCTCTCGAATCTGTTTCAATCAAAAACTTCCGTTGCTATCGGGAAGATGTCATCGTGCCGATGTCCAATCTGACCACCTTTGTCGGCAAAAATGATATCGGGAAGTCTTCGATTCTCGAGGCACTCGAAATCTTTTTCAACAACGAGACGGTGAAGATCGAACAGGGCGACGCGAATATCTATAGCGACGACCAGTCTGTGTCCATCACGTGTGAGTTTTCAGATCTTCCCGCCACGCTGAGTCTGGATGCCGGCGCGGAGACCACGCTCGCGAGTGAATACCTGCTTTCCGCAAAAGGGACGCTAAAAATTCGGAAGGTCTTTGATTGCAGCAAGAAGACGCCAACCAGTGAAGTCTTTATTCTGGCAAGCCATCCTACGGCCGAGGGTGTGGCCGATCTGCTCGATCTGAAGGAGAAAGATCTTCAGAAGCTTATCAAGGACCGGAAGCTCGATGCAGCGCTTAAGGGCAACCCCGGAATGCGGCAGGCTCTCTGGGCGGCGGCTGGGGAGCTTAGCCTCAAAGAGGTTGCCTTGCCGGTCACCAAACCCAAGGAAGATAGCAAGCGCATCTGGGATCAGTTGGAGAACTATCTGCCGATGTACGCGCTGTTCCAGAGTGATCGCAGCAGCCGTGATTCCGATGGCGAAGTGCAAAATCCGATGAAGGCCGCGGTTGCCGCTGCCATTGCGGAAGTGCAGGAAGACATCAACCGCATTCAGGAGAAAGTGCGCGAAAAAGCGGAGCTGATTGCAAAGTGCGCGAAAAAGCGGAGCTGATTGCAAAGAGCAACCATGATGCGTTGAAGACGATCGACCCGAACCTTGCCAAAGAGTTGACGCCGCAATTTACGCCGCCCGCAGCGGCTAAGTGGATCGGCCTATTTTCAATCAGCATGGACACCGATGATGGCATTCCGCTGAACAAGCGGGGGAGCGGCGTACGCCGTCTTGTCCTGGTCAGTTTTTTCAAAGCGGAAGCAGAGCGGCGGCTGAAGGCCGGCACTAGCCGCAGCATCATTTACGCGATCGAAGAACCTGAAACAGCCCAGCATCCGAACAATCAACGCATACTGATCGAGTCATTCAAGACGCTATCGTCCGAACCCAGCTGTCAGATTTTATTGACCACGCACAGCCCAGGTTTCGCGTCCGATTTGCCGACCGAGAGCATCAGGTTTGTGACACGAGATCAGGCATTGCAGCCGGTGATCCAGGAAGGAGCCGATGTGTTTAGTCCGGTCGCGGAAACGCTAGGCCGAGCTTTGAGCGCCGACGCGCGTAATTCTTTGATTTATCGCGGTTATGTGCGCGCGAGCGAAGCGATTACTGGGTACAGGCGACAGGGCTGACGTTGAGCAGGCGGAAGGCCTTTTCCTGAACGGGTGTGGGTCGCGTCGTCATGACGAGCCTGGCATCCAGGTTGAGTGGGGTGTGACAGACGTTGTACGCAAGCGTCGCCAGGTCGTCGAGCAACGTACGGAAGCTGTGAACCGGCAAGCCATCCTCGCCAAGTTTGGTCGCGTCCTTGGCTTTCGCCTGGTCCGAACG